>JANXSY010000270.1 GCA_025356435.1 Isosphaeraceae bacterium
GATCAGATCCAGGAACGTCGGAGCATCAGGGTCACTCGACCCCCCACCCTAACCCTCCCCCACAAGTGGGGAGGGGACCAGAAAGCCTGTTAGGGCAGAGGTTTTCGCCCGTTCAGGGAGGCAACCCGACGAGCCGATGCCAGGTTTCACAGCGACTCTACCCGCATCGTTGAGATGCCCGGATCGCTAGGCTTTCGGGTTCTCTGGGGGACGCTCAGTCGGGAAGTCGATATTCGCGGACCTCGGCCGGCCGATCGCGTGTCATCGGCACGGCGACATAAATCCTCTGCCGATCGGCGACCAAGGTCCCCGTGCGGCTGTGGGGTGGCAAGGGCGAACCGCACAGTCGGGAGGGCCGGCCCAAACCGTCGATGGCGAACAGGTCGAGCGAGGCCCCTGCCCCACCCGGGTCATTCAGGGTAGGGAGCGACCCGCCCCCGATCACGGCGACCAGGCCCGATCGGGCGTCGAAAAACAGGTCGTCCGACTCCGGTGGGCAGGCGACTTCACCGAGGATCGCTCCATCGCGCGCACTCATGCTGATGAGTCGAGCCGGCTTCCTCGTGACGATGAAAAGCCGATCGTTGGCCGAATCCAAAGACATCGGAAAGTTGCCCGCGCGGCCGGAGAACGTTCGCTCCCAGAGCCGTTCGCCGTCCGGGCGTTTCAGGCCGATCACCGAGCCGTCCGCCGCCGATCGTTTGCCTGCGGGCAGGTTGGCGAAGATCGCCGCGCGGGTCGAGTGGAGCTGAAAACCCTCGGGCATTCGGGGCAGGTTAAACGTCTTGATGCGAGCCAGAGTGCTCCCCTCGAACGACGCCAAGCCGCCCGGCCCATTGCCCCCAAAGCTGACCCAGATCGTGCCATCGCGCGCGACCCTGACATTATCGGCATCATCGCCGACCGCGACCGGCGTCCCGGCCACCAACGTGCGGGTGTCGAACGGGTGCAACAGCCCGTCATCGCCGGTCGTCACATAAACCGATCGGCCCGACACCGCAACCCCCTGCGGCCCGCGCAGCCCGGCGATCGTTCCCGCGTGTGTCCCCTTATCGAGGTCGATCACCTCCAACGTCCCGTTAGCGACGCAGGCGATAAACAGCCGCTTCGTCGCGGTGTCATACGTCATATGGTCGATACGTCCCGCGACCCCCGTCTTATCGACCGGCCCGCGCACGTCCCCGAGCGAAAACGTCCGCTCAAGCCGGGGCGAAGGGGAATGTCCCTCAGCCTTATCTGGACCGGCAAACGCCAACAGTGCGACGAGGGTGACGACGTGTCCCATCAAATACCTCAGATTCCAAGATCTGTGTTCATCCCCGACGAGCCTGTCGAATTAGGTCGCACGACCATTACACCAATAATGTCTCTTCCCCCTCCCCTTTTATTGTCCAATCATGCGACGATGCCAACAGAAAGGTTCCTGACTCCTCTTTCTTGGCACTCTTTTTCGATTCTATTCCCAAAAGACTGAGTCAACCAGACCGCATCTTCTTCCGGTCTAGGTATTGCAGCAAGGCGTTTTGGTCCAACACGAGGGCCATTTTCTGATAAGTGACCTCGCTCGTAGAGTCCTTAAAACCGGTCAGCCCCTCTGAGGCGAAATTGAATCGCTTGTAAAGCTTGATGGCCTCAACGTTCTCCGCCTGAACGAAGAGGCCTAGTATAGGGTATCTCGTAGCGTCCTCGACAGCGATACCAACAAGTTCATCCATGATTTGATTGGAATACTTCATATTGTGCGGAACGTAGGGATCACGTTGGAAGTCGATGTGAATTCCACACCAGATAATTACGGACGCTGGGATCCAGGGGTCTTTCCTTTTGGTCCATCGCCATTCAGAATGTCCCAATGCACTGAAGCCTACGAGCTTTTCCTCCTCGTCCCTGAAGAGCCAGATCCTGCTTGGCTGATCGGGGTCCTTGATCGATGCAACGGCGCTCTTATGTGGTCCCAACTCCTCAGGGCCTTTAAACCAATCTGAGACTTCGACTTGGTGGGGCAGGCTGCCACACCGAAACTCCTGCACATCCGCCCAGTCTTTCTCCGTGAACTTATCCGCGTGTAGCTCATGTGGCATCCAGGCACTAATAAAAAAACCCCTCTCCGATAACGAAGAGGGGGCATTCTGGAATTACTTTCCTTCGACAACATTAGCTGTTGGCGGTCTCATGATTCCGCTTGGAGAGGCGTCGCGGAATCCAATCTAGCACGCCGATGGAGGGGTTGGGGTCTTCGGCGAGGTTCCGGAGGACAACAACCTCCTGCTCCGTGATCTCCTGATAACGCAGGGCCACGGGCTGAGAACGGATGTCCTCACGCATCGCAACTTCCTCGCCTGAATGGCAAGCACGTTGGTCAACTGGGCGAACCACGGCGGGGCAGGGAGGCTGATTGGCAGCGTCCATGTGAAACCCCTTCCCTTGGTGTAAGGCGCGAAATCACTGAGAGCATGTAGCTCACGGATTCAATGCTGTCAACAATTGGTGTTGTATGGAAGGCGTGAGAGCCTTCGGCCTTTATCGAACGCCGCGAGGTGTGGGCATCACCCAGATCTCCGTGCTCAACACATTTGTGCTGAGAGCGGTTCGCAAAAACTAGATTCGCAAAGCCGAACCGTGGCGTCAAGAATAGTTGGCCGCGAATTTCGCGAGAACGTTTCAGGATTTCTACGTGGCTTGAAAGGGCAAAGTTCGTGCCATCCCATGCAGCAGCGACCTACCTCCAAACTCTCTTAGTACGTTACCCGGTCACTTTTGTGACTCGCAAAGATGGCGGATCACAGGCTGCTCGTGCAGCTAGAAGACCCGGGTGGGCTCGAGCTGTCGTTCATGTCGGCGGCGGGATGAATCGCAGCTCCTCGGCAACGGGGAGCTTCTTGGAAGCCGTGGAAACCAGAAAAACGGTGGATAGCGTGTCACGGTGGCCGGAAAAATGAGAGAGAAACGGGGTCAGAGGCAGAAACAGGCAGAAAAGAGATCAGGGCAGAAAATGGGTTAGGCAGAAAAGGAGGCAGGAACTGTTTTCTGGTCGATCTAGGCCAAGCTTGACGGATGGCCACACGCAGCCCTCAAGATCTGAGATTCAGAATCGGCCCAGCGGGCAAAAATCCGCAGAAAGCGTCGGAACCTGATCCGCCATATTAGCGATAGTGTTAGGGAAGTACGCCCGGATTCGGACGCATCGTTGCCATGGGGTGATGCCGCTTCCTGCCGGGTCTCCCAACCATTTGACCGAGCGGACCCAATCGTGGCTTTCCCAATCAGCGCGCGACCGAACGAAGCCAAAAATCCTGGAGGTGATCTCGTCCCCTTGCGCCGAGCAAAGCCAACCGACCACCGTCCCGGTGTGATGCGCCAAACAAAGCCACGGTCCGCTTAGGTCTCTCCGGGGCAGGTTCGGTCCGTTCGAGGGCGGGTCGGGAAGACCGTAATCGCGCCGACCGAAGCCAATTTTAGCTTGGGAGACGGTCGGGTCGTAGCGCCGAAGGAAGCCAACTGCCAAATTGACGGCGTCCCACTTTCGAGTTTATCGCGAATCTTTCACAGAAATTCATTCACTAAGTCCAAATCAAATAACGACTTAAATTATCGTCTATTTCATGCGCCGACCGAACCTAACTGCTAAAAGGGGATGGGTCGGGAACCGCTCGGCCTTTGGAGTGGCCACGGCTCCCGGCACCATTCCCGAGATGGCAAGGGGTCAGGACCCGTTGACCACGACGGTCGGCGAGACGTAGACACGGTTCAGGCCGGGGGCGGCGATGACTCTGGCGTGGGCGAGGTAGCGGATGTCGCGGGAGGTGGGGGTCTCGGTCGTGAAGGACCAACGGCCCTGCGCGTCGACGATCGTCTGGCCGATCGGAGTCTTGTGGGTCGTGCCGTAGGGCTGGGCGTAGACGTCGATGGTTGCGCCGGGGGTGGCGGTGCCGGAGAAGGTCGAGGGCGCGTTGGGGGCTGTCGTCGAGATGGCGTGGTTGGCGGTCAGGTCGCTCGGGTTGAAGAAGGCCGGGCCGTTGCCGAGGTGGGGGACGACGTTCACCTGATACCAGTCGTAGACGCCGAAGTCTCCGGCGTGGCTGATGCCCGAGCCGGTGAGGTTCGCATAATGCACCGGCACCCCGTTCGCGGCGGGGACGGGGACCTGGCCCCAGAGGTTATAGAGGCCGCCGTTCGATCCGTGCGCGGCGGAGATCGGCGTGTGCTGGAAGTAGACCTGCGCGTCGTTCACGTTGGCTTGGACGACCGGGGCGGGGTCGTTCGCCCTGGCCTGGAAGGCGGTGATCTGCTCGCGGGCGAGTGAGCCGAGCAGGCTATTCGAGACGCTGAATTGCGTGCCTCGGAAGCCGTTGCCGGCGGCGTGGGGGTCGAGGAAGGTCAGTTCCTTGAAGCCTTGGGTCAGGTTGGGCGGCGGCTGAAGGTCGTTGAGCGCGAGGCTGGCGACCACCGTGCCCTCACTGTGGCCGATGATGTGAAGGTCAACCGGCTGGTTCGGTGCCATCGCGAGCGCGGCCTGGTCGATGAGGTGCGCGAGCCGAGGCCCTTGCTTGGCGGCCGATCCGGCGTGGATGCTGTCAGCAACCCAGTTATACGCGATCACGTCATCATACCCCTCGGCGCGGAGCGAGGCAGCCATCTTCGACTCCCAAGGCGGCCCGTTATGCTTCCACCCCTGCGGTTGCACACCACCGTGGACGATGACGCCGATCACCCGCTTGCGGAAGCTCGCGGTGTGGTCGGGGGCGGTCGCGGCGGGAGTGCCGGGATCAGCGACGACCAGCACATACGGATGCAGCGGGTTCGGCGGCAGTCCACCCGCTATCGGCACCGTGATCTGGTGCGTGCCCCGGACCGTCGCGGGGTTCCCCGCCTGATCCACCGCACTCACCGGGACCGTCGCTGTGCCGACCGGGATGGCGTTGGCGTCGAAGGTCGGCGAGGCCGAGCGATAGACGCCCAGCACAAGCGGACGGCCGAGGCTGGCGTTTGCGACCTGATACCCAACCGTTACGCCTTTCGAGTCGGCAGTCGTCGCCGCGAGCAACGCCACATGCGCGGGGACGGTCGAGAGCAGTTGCCTGCTTTCGAGGGCCTCGATCGCGCCCGGCTTTCGCCGCATCCCGCCCAATTGCTTACGAATATCGCCCATCGCTTTAGCCTCCCTGATCATCGACGCAAAGACCATCATTAGTACCTTCGGTCCGTCAAGCCCGCAGACCCCATCAAATATCCGAAGAATCCCTGCAATCGTCAAAATAGAAGCCAGTTGAGGATGGCAGAGTGAGGAGCCATCGGGTTGCTTGGGCATCGTGCCACCCGCCCTCCCCTCTTTCTCCAAATCTTCTCGCATCCTCCATTTTAATTTCACACCTCTAGGGGACAATTGTGGGCTCGCTTGACACCTATCACGATTGTGTCATCAAAGAGATATCTGTGTCTCTTATGATTGAAATTTGCGATATAAACG
Organism: Isosphaeraceae bacterium; assembly: GCA_025356435.1. GTDB lineage: Bacteria > Planctomycetota > Planctomycetia > Isosphaerales > Isosphaeraceae > CAMFLR01. The sequence continues at coordinate 5,468 of JANXSY010000270.1, forward strand.
TCTCTTCTAAACGATCCGAGAAGGAATCACCCATGCCGTCGAACTCTCGCCGAGGATTTACCCTGATCGAGCTGCTGGTGGTGATCGCGATCATTGCCGTCTTGATCGCCCTGCTGCTTCCGGCCGTACAGGCAGCGCGCGAAGCGGCGCGTCGGGCGCAGTGCACGAACAACCTCAAGCAGATCGGTCTGGGTGCTCATAACTACGAGAGCACGAACGGGGCCTTCCCGCCCGCCAACGTCCTCCAGGGGACGTGGGGCTCGGTGATCTGGACGAACAACTTCAGCGCCCTGGCGAAGATTCTCCCCTTCATGGAACAGGGCAACGTCTTCAACTCGCTCAACTATGTTCAGAAAGACAGCAACGCCACCAACACGACCGTCTGCGGCCTGACCCTCAATTCGTTCGTCTGCCCGAGCGACCCGAACACGAAGTCGTTCAATGACAGCGGCACGGTGTTCGGCGGCTCGAATTACGGGTCGAGCGACGGCGACTGGTATGTCTTCAGCTTCGCGACCGGTGCCCCCGCCGGCACCACCTGGGCCGGCATGCCGTCGCGGAACATGTTCGCGGTGAACAAGGCCCGCGCGATCGCCGAAGTGACTGATGGGCTGAGCAACACCCTGCTCTTCTCCGAGATCAAGACCTTCGACAACCGGCTCAAGTGCAAGAAACTCTCGGTGGTCTCCCCCTTCAACGAGCCCAGCCCGAACGGTCCGATCCCGGCCGACTACAGCGGCGCCGGCTGCACGTTCGGCAACACGATGCACACCCGCTGGACCAACGGCGGCGTCTATCACTCGGGCTTCACCACCGCCTGGTCGCCGAATAAGATCACCACCTACACCAACACCACGCCCCTGACGACCGGCATCAGCTCGTCGCTCGGGACCGTTGACACCGACGTCATCAGTGTCAACGAGAACGACGGCGGCCCGACCTTCGCCGCGTTCACCGCCCGCAGCTACCACTCCGGCGGCGTCAACGCCCTCTTCGCCGACGGATCGGTCCGCTTCGTCAAGAGTTCAGTCGACGGCAACACCTGGCGCGCCCTCGGCACCGTCCAGGGCGGCGAAGTCGTCTCCTCCGACTCCTATTGATCGAAGCAGGACATCGAGTCAGGAGGATTGCGAAGTCCTTCTTGCTGCGCGAGAGAGCGTCTACGTCGGGTGGCCCCGGGGGAAAGAGGCCGCCCGAGCGGGGGTCGCTGCCCACCGGTTCGAGAACTTGTGCCACCCTCGTTGACGCGCGGTCGGTCGACGCACTACACTTGTCTGAGAACTGCATCTTGCAGCGATCGGAGAGTTGTCGACCATGAGCAATGGCGAGGCAGGATCGGGGACGGCCCGGCGTCCCCGGTGGAGGCGGATACGAGCGGTCTTGGTCGGGCTGGCGGTGACGCTCGTCCTGGGAATCTCGGCGATCCGGACCGTGCGGATGTGGGGCCTTCCCTACGCCCCTGAACCGTTCGACGTCGAGGCGTTCCAGGCGGAGGTGGTCGCCGAGTCTGAGAATGCGTATCCGTTCTACGTCCAGGCTCAGGCGTTGATGGGGGCTCAGCCGGCGACGTTCTGGCCGAAGGAGATCCGGGTTGAGCCGGACTGGCCCGATCTGCCGCCCGAGTCGAAGACCTGGCTCGAGCAGAACCTCCCTGCGCTTGAGGTCTGGCGCAAGGGGACAGAACGGCCGCTGCTCCAGGAGCCTCTGCCCGATCGTCTGCTGGACGGGCCGAGGACTACGCCTAGTGTCATGTTTATGAGCAGCCTTGCCAAGCTCCAGGCCAGTCGCCTTCAGAGCGAAGGCAAGCCGGGCCTCGCCTGGCGATGGCACAAGGCGAGGCTACGGTTCCTGCTCCAGAATGGCCGTCGGCGCGGCATCCTCAGCCACTGGGCGTCGTCGTTCGGTTTCAACCAGTTCCTCTCGCAAGCCCAGACCTGGGCCGACCATCCTGCCATCACCGTTGAGCAGCTCCGCCACGCGATCGCCGACCTCGAAGCGATAGCCCCGCTCTATCCCAAGCGGTCTGACTCGCTCAAGGCGGAGTATGTCGCATATGCGGAGATGATCGACGACCAAGTCGGTCTGCTCACTCTGCAACAGCCCCCCGCGCTGGGCGGCGTCGCGGTCACGTTGATCCCGCCCGAGACATTTGCCCCGGCCATTCTCAGGGCGGAACTCTTCCTTGAGGCCGAGCCCGAGCGATCCCGCCGCGTGCTCCGTCTCGCCTTCGCCAACTGGATCGCCCAGGCCGATAAAGCCCCCGCGCAACGGGCGAAGGTCCACTCGACCGAACCACTGGTCTTCGAGCCCGAGCTCGGCGAGACGCCGCCGATCTCTCCCGCTTCGCTCGCCGCGCAGATGACTTCGGCCCCGCTCATGAAGTTCTACCGGAGCATGAACCCCGCGCAACGCGGGTATCTCCCCGGCCCTGACGAATGGCCGACGCTGCTCGACGCAGACCGACGCGCCGTGGCGAACCTGATCATCACCTACGCCAGCCGCATCCACGAGATCGAGACCGGCAAGTGGCCCGACTCGCCCGAGGCACTGATCGGCAAGGTCCTCCCCAGGCTGCCCAACGATTACGTCGTGCCTAACGGCGGTGATATGCCGATCGAGAGATGAGGACGTACGATCTTGATCACCGCCGCAGGCGTTCGCTCAAGGCCATCGCGTCGACATATCCCGGCTTGATTTTAAGAGCGTTCTCGGCGGCTCGCAGGGCGTCGGAGGTTTTTTTGCCGGCGTCGAGGGCGAGGGCAAGGTGGTAGAAGACCTCGGCGTTGCCGGGGATCTTGGCGGCGGCGGCCTGGAGGTCTTCGATGGCCTCGTTCGGGTGCTTCAAGGCGAGGTGCGCCAAGCCGCGCTGGTGGCGGGCCTCGGCGAGATCGGGGGCAAGCTCGACCACCTGATCGAGCCGGGCGAGAGCCTGATCGGGCTGGTTGCGCGCGAGTTGTAAGGTTGCGACCCGGAGGATCGTCTCTGACCCGCCCGGATCAATCTCAAGCGCGCGGAAGTAGGACTTGAGCGCCTCGTTGGTCCGCCCGAGTGCCTCGTAGGTCTGGCCTTCGGAGAAGTAGGCTTCGGCCTTGTTCGGGTCGATCTCGATCGCGTGTTCGAACTTCTTGAGGGCCTCAGCGTGCTTGCCAAGCTGGCTAAGGATTTCGCCGGTTCCGATTAGAGCATCGACATAATCGGGATCGAGCGCGAGAGCCTTGCCGTATTCGGCTGTCGCGCCGTCGAGCCATCCCTGGCGCTGTAAGACCTGCCCCATCCGCTGATGGGCCTCGGCCGACCGAGTGTTCTCAGCCACGAGCCGTTCGAGCAGCGCGCGGGCCTGCGGGAGGTCTTTATGGTCGAGCGCCACCTGCGCGGTCTCGCTCAACTCGCGACGCCTTGCCGAGTCGTTCGGGTTGTCGTCGAGATCATTGCCCCTGCGGAATGCGGCACAGCCCGCGAACATCGCGAGGGCGATCCCCCAACCAGCGATGACGGCGCGTCGTCGCATGCGCGTCCCCCCTCCCTGGGGGTTTCCCGTCCCGAACGGCTCCGGGACGAGCCATCGGCCTCCGAAAATCCCAAACCGCACGCAACATACGGACAAGGGTCTATCGAGGTCAACCCCGGTCCCGTCGGATCGATCGACCGGGGGGTCTGGGCAAACCTCGTTACCGAACTCGCCCGGCGAGCTTTACCAACTCGGGGCTATTCAAGGCTTCATGAGCGATCTGCCGGAGCGCGGCGAAGTGGCAATGGTGCAGCGGCACGATGGCGTTGGGGGCGTTCGGCGGCAGATGTTCGGCCTTGGTCCCCATGCCTTCGATCAGCGCGGGATACTCGGCTGGCAGGCCCGAATCGGCCCCGAAACCGGCGGCGTGGAGGACAAGATCGCGCCGCCTGAGCTTGTGGCGACCGTGGAGGAAGACGGTCTCGCCGTTCCACCAACTGTCGAGCGAGACCCCCTTTTTGACCTTCCCCGACGCGAGGTTGGGGACGCACTCGAAGAGAGTCGGGATGCTCGAACTGCGGATGCTGGTGAAGCCGGGGGCCGGCCAGTGGGTCTGCGCCGGGGGATAGGCACCGCACGTCGAGAGCATCGAGAGATACGGCGTCCCCATCCGCCCGAGCAGTGACGGCGTCCCCGCCGAGGGATGAAAGATCGCCCGCAGCGGCTTGCCGAGCTTGAACGCCTCGCGACGATCGCCGGCGTCATAGGCCGAGCACACGGCTTCGATCCGTTGAAACTGCTCTTTAAGCAACTCTTGCAGCGCGATATCGGTCACGGATGGGCTCCGGATGGTTTCGGTCATGGGGTGCGTGATCGGCCCACTCCGCACGCCTCTCGGGCGCGGTCGAGCACGGTCCGCGCGGCAGTTTTCGCCTTCAATGCGGCGGCGACCCGCACGGCCTCGACCCGTTCGGGATGGGCAACCCAATCAGCCCTACGCTCGCGGGCCGGGGCGAACGCGGCGATGATGGCGTCGGCCAGCCGCACCTTCACCTCGCCGTAGCCGATCCCCCCCGACCTGTAGCGACGGTCGACATCCGCCAGGTCATCGGCCGATGCGAAGAGCTTGAACAACTGAAAGAGGTTACACGTGTCGGGATTCTTGGGAGACTCGACGGGCGTGCTATCGGTGACGATCTTCTTGGCCTTCTTGGTGATCGTCTTGGGATCATCAAAAATCTCAATCGTGTTGTCGTAGCTCTTCGACATCTTCCGCCCATCAAGACCCGGCACGACGGCCACCTGGTCGAGGATATACGGCTTGGGCAGCTTGAAGACCTCGCCATAGGTGTTGTTGAACCGCTCGGCGATGTCGCGGGTGATCTCCAGGTGCTGCTTCTGGTCCTGGCCGACCGGGACGAGATCAGCGTCGTAGAGCAGGATATCGGCCGCCTGGAGCACGGGATAGGCGAACAGCCCATGCTCGGCCGGAAGCCCTTGCTGGACCTTATCCTTATAGCTGACGCACTTCTCCAGCCACCCCATCGGCGTGACGGTCGAGAGCAGCCAGGCCAGCTCGGTCGTCTCGGGCACGTCAGACTGCACGAACAGCGTCGCGCGATCGGGATCAAGCCCGAGCGCGAGCAGGTCAACGATCACGTCGAAGACATATTTCCGCAGCGTCTCGGCCTTCCGCACGCTGGTCAGCGCATGATAGTCGGCGACAAAGTAGAAGGCATCGTTGCCCTCCTGCAACGCGACATACTGCCGGATCGCGCCGAAGTAATTCCCAATATGAAGCGCCCCGGAGGGCTGGATTCCTGACAGGACGCGCATGGTCGGTCTCGATCGCCGGCGGGAAAGATCACCGCCCCCATCGTATCAGCCCCGCCGGACGACACCAACCCGCCCCTCCGGGTGGACGCCCCAGCCCTCAGCCCCGATAATGGGTCAAAGAGGCCTCGCCCATTGAGTGCATGCGCTCAACCTTGTTTTCTCGTTTGCCCCCTTTGACAAGTGTCAATCCTGGTCCTTATTCGTCAAAAGGGCAATTTCGACGAATAAAGGATGGTCGATCGCGGCCTGTATTCCATTTTCGCGACACAAGAATCGAGACAGGCGACCCGATGCGAGCCGGCCCATTCACTCGCGATGAGTCGACCCGCCTCATGACCCCAAAGACAACCGAGGATGACAATGACGACGCGGAATTAACCCGGTATGTCCTGAACCATTATGGATGGCTCATGACGACGTCGGAGGCCCGGATCAATCGGGCGATTGGCGTGGAACACAAGGCCGATGCCGCGCAGAGCGAGGTGCTGGCATCAGAATTGAGGACGTATGGGAAAAGTCCCTCAAGGATGATGACGTTGCCCGCGCCCTTGAATGCGGTCCTGAGGCTTGTCGACGCAACGTCAGGGATTGGATCTTGCGAGTTCACGCCGGACAACTTGAAATCAACAGATGCCCGAGATGTCTTCGGGTCGTCAGGACGCCGAGGGCCAGACAATGCTTCTGGTGCGGGCACGACTGGCACAATTTGACTTCCTAACTCGTCTCTGGACAGGCCCTACGATGGCAGTGAATTTCTACGACGACAACGGCATCCGCTTCGAATACCCGCACGATTGGGAGGTCGACATCGGCGAGGACGGCACGCGCCGCTCGGTGACGGTGCAGTCGTCCTCGGGGCCGGCGTTCGCGATGGTGACGGTCGACGCCTCTTGCCCCTCGCCCGGCGAGATGGCCGATGAGGCCCTGGCGGCGCTCCGCGAAGAGTATCCCGTGCTCGAATCGAGCCCAGGTAACGAGTCGATCGCTGGCCACAATGCCGTCGGCCATGACGTCGAGTTCTTCAGCCTCGACATGTCCAATAACTGCGTTATCCGCTGCTTCCAGACGCCCAGACGCACCGTCTTCATCCTCGCGCAGTGGTCCGACGCCGAGCAGAACGAACCCGAACGCACGCTCGCGGCCGTCCGGCAGTCGATCGAGGAGACCGACTCCTGATCGAACGTCTCCTTACAACCGATCGCCGATCTTGACCGAGGCCGTCCGTTCAAGGAAGTCGCCGACCTGCGCGATCAGATCGGGGCCGCCGGATTCGAGCACCTGACTGTGCCTGGCCCCGGCGATCTCGATCCGTTCGACGGGTCCGGAAATCGTCCGGGCGAGTTCGGTCGTCTCGGCTTCGGAGACGAGAGCGTCAAGGGTGCCCCGAAGGATCAGGGTGGGAATCGTCACCCGAGGCGCGGCGTCGATCGGGCGGGGATGGTGGAGCGAGACTCCCGAGAGGCGGCGGGCACGTCGAAGGACCAGAGTCGCGACGGCCCGCGAGGCCGGGATGCGGTAGCGGCGGATCATGGTCGTGGCGGTCTTGTGCAGATCAATGTAGGGAGCTTCAAGCACGAGCGCCTTGATCCGATCGTCGTCGGCCGAAGCGCGAAGGGCGACCGCCGCACCCATCGACCGGCCCCAGAGCGCGAGCCGGAGACTCGGGCCGACTCGAAGCGCGACGGCGTCGATCCAGGGGCGGAGGTCCGCCACTTCTCGACCACCGAACGAAGCGAGGCCACCTCCGCTATCGCCATAGGCACGCGAGTCAAGCACGGCGACGTTCCAGCCTCGGGCGTAGATCCCATCGGCCCTCGCCCGCATCGACTGCCGCTGCTCGGCCAGCCCGTGGAGCAGAAGAAGCGTGCGGCCGTCCGCGTCGGGATGGCCATGCCAGGTGCCCGCGAGCCGCACGCCGTCAGAGGCCGTTGCGTGGATCGGCTCACCGGGATAGGGATCGTCGGCGGGCAGAGTCAGCGATCGGCGAGGCATGACCAAGATCCACGCCCCGAACTCGACCACCGCCAGCACCGCCGCCGCGAGCAGCCCCGCGACAAACCCCGCCACAGCGATGAGCGTCGCCCAACCAGAGACCGACGACACAAGACTTGCCATGAGCATTCATCGACCTATTGGGGATGGATCGGGAGGGGGACCGTCGAGGTTCAGTGTCACCGTTGGCAAGGGATCGCAAGGTTCTATCAAGTGGACATCTGGTGTAATCCGTCTTGATTTTCGAGATAGAACGAATTACAATAATCGCGCAAGAGTGGCCTTTTGTATAGTGGGCAATATGTCATGCCGATCAAATCCTACCTCGCGACAAATATTGCGGGATACTTTCTGGGCACCTGCGACCAGGAGGCCGGCGACAACGTGACCCATCTCAAGCTTCAGAAGCTTTTATACTATGCACAAGGGTTCCATTTGGCGATGAACGAGGGGGAGTGTTTGTTTGATGAGCCCATCTTGGCCTGGGATCACGGCCCCGTCGTGGAGTCAATCTGGCATCAATTCAAAGGGTTTGGATACAACGCGATCGATCCGCCGACCACGTTTACGCGCGACGACTATCCGCCCGAGCTTCAGGAACTCCTCGACGCGGTGAATACGACCTACGGCCAATTTACCGCCAAGCGGCTCGAATCCATGACGCATGACGAGCCCCCTTGGGCGAGCACCCCCAAAGACGGCATCATCTCGATCGAGTCGATCCGCGCCTATTTTGCGACCCTGGTCGAAGCGGGGCGTGAATCCGCCGAAATCCCAGGACATCCTTCGTGGCCGACGAATAGCTTCCTATTTCAGCGAAGGAAATCCATTTCGCGCAGGATGGATCGCCATCGTGAGACGCTGCGTGAGATTGCCGGCCATCGGCCCGCGGATTTCAATCCTTGGGACGGCGAGCAAAACCCGTTCGGCTCCTGATCGTGTAGTGAAGGCGATGGGGGCCTGTCGGCATGGGACGCTATTTCCACGGCCAGATCGTGCTCGCGTCGATGTCTAACGGCACGAAGATCGAGCTCCATCCGGCCCTCATCATCGACGGCAAGGACGACTACCAAATCACTGGCGAATTGCTCGTCATTATCACGTTCAGATTCATTTCAGCAATGAAACTGATCCTCAGACAAAATTGCACCTCCCTTCTTGGGCGAAATGCAATTGGGGGCACTGGCTACCTGTCGGACGAATTGTAAAGCCCTGGGGATACCTACCCGACGTCCTCTTCGATCAGATCGCATCCAAATTCGACGAGCTATTTGACGCCCCTGACTTCACGGACTGGATATCGTAAACGAGTTACTCATTCATTTATCTGTCGTGATCGTCGAGGAACCCATCAGCGCGAAGGCCGCTGGACGTCCAGCGTAGTCGGATTGCGCCGCGAGTCCAGGTGCGCCAGACGGGAATCGACCGCTCCTCGATCGCGGCCAGGGCGTCGCGGGTGCCCGGCATGCCCTTGCGCTGGCTGGAGACGACCAGGGCGGGCCGCGCCCAGTCGTAGAGCCAGGGCGGGTTCGAGGCCCGGCCGCCGTGGTGCGGGGCGAGAAAGGCGTCGAGGCTCGGGGCGGGTTGGGCCGTCAGTTCGCTCAGGCCGGGACCTTCGAGGTCGCCGGTGAGCAGGACCCGATGCCCGCTCGATTCGACTGCCAGCACGACGCTGCGCGCGTTGTCAGACGTCTCGGCCCGGTCGTCCTTGCCGGGGTGGAGCACTGTCAGATTCAGGTCTTTGCCGAAGGTCCAGGCAGTCCCCTTGGAGATCGTCCGCACCGGCACTCCCCTGGCCTTCACGAGATCGATCAGCGCCACCGCGCCGGGGTTGGTCGCGCCCGCGAAGCCGGGGGGGATCAGCACCTCGCCGATCGCGAACCGTTCGAGGAGGTCGGCGAGGGCGTTATAATGATCGGAATCGGCATGAGACAGGATCACGATATCAAGACGTGACACCCCCCGACTCCAGAGCGCGGGGGCGATCAGGCGACGGCCGGCGTGGGGGTCGCCCATCCGGCCGGCGTCATAGAGGAGCGTGCGGCCGTCGCCCGATCGAACGATCACCGCCAGTCCATGACCGACCGCCAATACCTCGACCTCCGGCGCTCCGGGAGCGCTTGGGAACTGGGGCATAATGACCATCGCGGAGAGGCATGCGGCAAGCAGGGTCCAGGCAGCCCAGCGGATCGTCGGCCGCCACTTGTTGAGGCACGCTACGGCGGCCAGCCCGAGCAGGAGATAGAAGGCGATCACCCACGACTCGCCCGGACCCGGCCCAAACCAGTGTCCCCACCTCTGGCGCGCGCCCCAGCGGACGATGCCATCGGTTGCGGTGAGCAGCCATCGGCAGACCCACGCGGGCAGCGCACCGAGGGGCGGCCAGATCGTCGTCAGGCCGAGCGAGAGGCCCGCCGCGAGCATTGCCAGCGAGGTGATCGGTACGAGCGGCAGGTTGAGCAAGATCCCCACAGGTGACGTCATGTGGAACCGTTGCGAGACGAGAGGCCAGGCCGCGACCCAGACCACGATTGAGATGACCAGACCCTCCGCCAACCCCCATGCCGCCTTCCTCGATCGCGTCTTCCAGGCCCGCTCATACCGGCGTTCGAGCCGGTCGAACAGCCTCGGCTCGGGATGGATCCGATCCATCACGGGCGGCACTCCCCACAAGATCGCCGCGACCGCGAGGAACGAGAGCTGACAGCCGACGTCGAACAGGTGCGCGGGGTTGAGCCCGAGAGTGAGCAAGAGCGCAATCGCCATCAGGTTTGCGAATCGGGGTCGGCGGTTGATGAGCCCCGCGACGCAGGCGACGAGCGTCATCGCCAGCGACCGCACGACCGAAGGAGCCAGTCCGACCAGGATCGCATAGCCGGTCGACGCGACGATCACCAGCCACCACGACCGCCGACGCTCCACCCCCGCCACCCGGCAGACGAGCCACAAGAACGCGGCCAACGCCTGAAGATGCAGCCCCGAGATCGCCAGCAAGTGGGTTGTCCCGGTCCGCGCGAAGGCGTCGCTCAGCTCGGGGTCGACGGTCTCGCGTCGGCCAAGGAGGAGCGCCGAGGCAAGCGGGGCCACCGATGGGTCGAGGCTGGTGACAAGCCGTCGATGGCTCCATGCGCGGAGCCTACCGAGCCGGTAAGTCCACGGCCAGACGCTCCCCGAGGGGTCGGCCCAGATGCCCGATGGCGAGCCGGTCGAGATCCGCAGCCTGATCCCATCGGCCCGCCACGACTCTCGGGCGTCGCGCTCGCCGGGGTTGAGCGGCCCCTCGATCGGCCCGAGACTGCCGGAGATCTCGACGGGCTGGCCCGGCCGGAGGTCAGTGCGGTCGCCGCCGATCCAGGCCGCGACTTTTCCCGAGGCCGAGGACCAGTCGAGGCCGTCGCAGACGCCCGTCACGGCGACGACCGTCCGGGTCGACCCCTGCCCGTTCGGCCGTTCCGAGTCGGGCCGATAGATCGGGATCTCGACGACCACCCCGCGGAGCCAGGCGGGGACGGGCTGGTCGTCAGCGGAGAATCTCCGGGCCAGGTCGTCTGCGGTGAGGTCGGTCCATCGCCGATGATGCCAGGCCCCGCCGATCCCGAAGGACGCGACGACCAGCCCGATCAGCGTCGTCCGGCCTCCCCAGACTTTGAAGCTCGCGAGGACCGCCCCCGCGACGGCGATCACGGCCCAAGCGGTCGCCCCCCACCCCCCCCCACATCGGTCGGCCACAACGCCCGCCGCAATCGCCATCGCCGGGGCCAACATCGGCGCGACGGCGAGCAGCGAGCGGTCCTTGAGCGGGCGGACGTAAGAGATAGTGGGCTCAGACGCCATCGTCTTGTCCAGCGGGAGACGAATCGAGGCCGGGGCTTAAAAATGCCCGGAGGTTGGAGAATCCTATCAGGAAAACCATCCAACGAACGCTATCCGGTTCGACAAATCGACTCGCCCGAAGTCAGGGATCGAGTTCCGACTCAAATACCCATGGGCGTGACTCCCGCGCGGGGTTACAGTCAATGAGGGTTCGACCTCCCGGATGTCAGGGCCTGATTCGATGTCCGGAGTATGACGACCCAAGCCATGCGTCCTGGACGGCATGATCCGGCTGGGTTTCCATCAATGGCAACCTCCTCTGGCGATCGCCGGAAGGCAAACGATATTACTGTTGGGATTCGCTTCACGGAGAGATCGAGGTCTTCAACAAGCGAGGACGCCACCTCGGGGCGGCCGACGCCGTGACCGGACGGTTCATCAAAGACCCGGCAGAAGGGAGGTCGATCGATGTCCCGCAGCGAAGACAATTTCGTTGATCTCTGCCTCGGAGGTGAAGCTCTCGCCGAGGAGATTGACGACTTCGTAGACGCCTGGCACGAGGGCGGGACCGGCAAACCCATCTATACCTCTCTAGGGATGACTCGCGAAGAATATGGCCTCTGGGTCGAGCAACCCGACTCTTTGGACGTTATCTTGGAGGCGAGGAAGCGGGACGGTCGAATCGGCGACGCCGGGAACATGGTCGAGCATCGCGGCAAAAGATCGAATTCCGAACTCCCTTGACCGCACAGCGACCTCAGATTCGGGCAATTCCCCAGGTGGATGGCCGAGTCAGAACCCCTTGGCATAGCTTGGGTAGCACCAGGTCTTAAACGACCTTGTCTTCTGTGGCCTACCTCCCCTGGTTCGAGAACTAGGGCCACCCCACACCATCGCTTGGCCTCGCAAGAAAAGGGACTTTGCAATCCTCTGGGGCAATTCTCTTGACGCTAGCCTTCCCCGTTCGATAATGAATCAGGTGGCAACCGCTTTTTGATCGGGATGACTCATGCGCCTCGGTGGCTTTCGGGCACAATCTGGGATCGGACGGGTGGGGATCAGCCTGCTGATGCTCAGCCTGTTGCATGTGCCGTTGCCGCAGCCTGACTTTCACAACGTCCGCCATCATGACGACCCAGGTCAGGTCTGTGAGCATCACGACCACCTGCTCCGCTGGCATCCCGATGCCACGGCCGCTCAGGATGTTGCGCTCTTTCACTGGCACTGGTTCCTGCCGTCGCCGGGGCCTGTTGATCGCAACGGATCGGGCGAAGGGGCGGCGCTTCATGCTCATGTCGTCGGTTGGGATGCGCCATCGATCGAGGTTGGGCCGCCCATCGTGACGCAGAGGCCGGGGCGTCTCCATGACGCCGTCCTTCCGCCGTTTGCTACCCTGCTCGCCCTCTTGCCGTTCGATGTCGATCGGTCAGAGGCGGTCCGCGCCGGACCTGGCTCGGTTCATGCTTTCTGCGCCACCTATGCGCCCCATGCCTCTCTCTCCTGCCTGCTTCAGCGCTGGTCTTGCTGATCCCTCCCTTCATCTCAACGCGATAACGGCATCCCCTCGACCGCATTCTGTGCGGGCTGAGGGCTCGCCGAGTGCTATCTCCGTTCGAATAGGACCCGCGTTTCGATTGATGACGATCCCGCTGCCTCGGTCACTCCGGTTTCTGACCGGGCCGGCCGCGAGGGTCGTGGAGGTCTGCCCGATGAGTCTGCCCACCACCACAGAATCGTTCACTCGCTCTGCGCCCCCGGTCCCAGCCAAGTCCGTCAGCCCGACATCGTCTGGTCGGCGGTGGGCGGTGGGCTCGTTCGTCGCCGTCGCGATCCTGGCTATGATCCCCCTCGGCCTGAAGTTGTCGGGCCGCCTCGGCACGTCGGTCCCTTCGGCCGGGGTCGAGACGAAGCCGGACGAGAAACCGAAGTTCGACCCCAAGACCACGGTCTTGCTCCCCGAAGGAAAGATGAAAGTGGCCGGCGTGCAGGTTGGTCCGGTCCGCAAAGACGAGTTGGCAACCGAGGTCAGCGTGCCGGGTCAGGTGTCGCTGAACCCCGACCGCCGGGTTGAGATCAAGCCGAGGGTCTCGGGGGTCGTGAGGACAGTCGCCGCGACGATCGGCCGCAAGGTCAAGGCGGGCGAGACCCTCGTCACCCTCGACAGCGCTGACGTCGGCACGGCCCGGCTTAACCTTCGCGCCCGGCAGCGTGAATTGATCACGACGCGGATCGACGCCGACTGGAAGCGAGAGGTAAGCACAAACGTCGCGGCGCTGATCCCGCTGCTCCGCAAAGATACCCCCACCCGCAAGCTCGAAGAGCTGTTCCGCGACAAGCTGCTCGGCTCGTTCCGGGGCGACTTGCTCGGGTCGTATGCGGAGTTCGAGATCGCCTCACATGAAGAAGAGAAGCAGGCCGAACTATTCAAGAACAACCTCGTCGGTGAGCATCCGGTCTTCCTCTCCAAGCACACCCGCGAGGCGAAGCAGGCGCGGTTCGAAGGCTCGCTCGAAGTCGTCCGATTCGACTCAGCGCAGCAGTCGAGAATCGCCGACCAGCAGGTTCGCGCCGCCGAGGCGGCCGTGATCGATGCGGCACAGCGGCTTCGTATCCTCGGCGTCTCGGAAGACATGGACAAGGTGCTGACCCCGCTTCAGCCCTCGGCCTCTGCTTCGATTTCTGGATATGAAGACGTGACGGTCTATACGATCGTCGCGCCGTTCGACGGCACGATCGTTGCGAGATCGGCCGTACCGTCGCAGCGGGTCGAGCCGACCGATGGGCTGTTCAGCCTGGCCGACCTGACGACGGTTCGCGTTACCGCCGACGTGCCCGAGTCGCGGGTCGGGCTCTTGCCGGCAATGGGCAAGCCCAACTTGCAGGTGAGCGCCGCAGCCTATCCGGGTCAGACCTTCAGCGCCCGCGTGATCTACGTCGGCGAGGTCGTTGACCCGACCACCAGGACCGTCTCGCTCCTGGCCGAGATGCCCAACCCCGACGGCCGACTCCGCCCCGGTATGTTCGTCCAGATCAAGCTCGACTCGCCCGATCGGACCGCGGCGCTCACCGTGCCGGCCGGATCGGTGATCGAAATCGAGGGGAAGACCGGCGTCTTCCGGCCCGGCAAAGAGTCGAACATGTTCACCTTCGCTCCCGTCGTCGCCGGGGGGGAGTTGAACGGCCGCCGCGCGATCGTCTCAGGACTTACCGAGGGCGATCCCGTCGTCGTCGCCGGGGCGTTCGTCCTCAAGAGCGAACTGGTGCTCCAGAATGAGGCGGAAGAGGAGTGAGCGGGACCACCCCTCTCCCCGGAGGATGGCCCAGTCAGAAACCCCTCGGATGGCACCGGTTCTTGAACCGGTCGGCAATGACCTCCGCTCGGGCGGCCTGTTTTCCGCCGCCTGACCTTGCCGGTTCGAGAACCGGGACCACCGCATACAAACGCTTGCTCATGCAAGTCTTTTCCTGATCAATACAGCAAACAACTGAGGTCCGCACAGCGGATCTTACGAGAGATCGAATCATGCTCAACGCCTTGATCGAGACCTCGCTCAAGAATCGGTTCTTGGTGCTGGCAATGACGGTTCTCGTCGCCGGTCTGGGGATCTACTCGGCGCTCCACCTGCCGATCGACGCGGTGCCAGATCTGACGAATGTACAGGTACAGGTGCTTACCGAGGCCCCCGCGCTCAGCCCGATGGAGGTCGAGACGCTGCTCTCGTTTCCGGTCGAGGGGGCAATGAGCGGCCTGCCCGATGTCGAACAGATCCGCTCGATCTCGAAGTTTGGGATCTCGGTCGTCACGATCGTCTTCCGCGAGGGGACTGACCTCTATCGCGCCCGCCAGCTCGTCAGTGAGCGGCTCGGACGCGCTGCCGACGCCATCCCCAAGGGCTATGGGACGCCGACGCTCGGCCCGATCTCGACGGCGTTGGGGGAGATCTATCACTTTCAGGTCAAGGCGAAAGATCCCAAAATCACGCCGATGATGTTGCGGACAAAGCTGGATTGGTTCATCTCTTACCAGCTTCGAAGCCTGCCGGGCGTCACTGAGATCAACTCGCACGGCGGCGAGCTGAAGACGTTCCAGATCGAGGTCGATCCCGACAAGCTCGCGTCGTACAAGATCTCGATGACGCAGGTGTTCGACGCCGTGCGGTCGAATAACGCCAACGTCGGCGGCGGCTATCTGATCCACGAGAACGAAGCGCGTTATATCCGGGGCGTGAGCCAGGTGAAGTCGATCGAGGACATCGCCGCGATCGTCATTGACGAGCGCAAGGGTGTTCCCGTGACGATCAAAGACGTCTCCACAGGCGTCCACCCCGCGCCGATGATCCGCGCGGGCCTTGTGACCAAAGACGGCCAGGGGGAGATCGTCGTCGGCCTGGTTTTGATGCTGATCGGGGAGAACTCGCGGCAGGTCGTTGACCGCGTGAAGGTTGAGGTGACGAAGCTCCAGAAAGACCTCGACAAGGAGGGGATCGAGATCGTACCCCTTTACGATCGCTCGGACCTGATCGGTCAGACGCTCGGGACGGTGCTCAAGAACCTCACCGAGGGCGGGGCGCTGGTGATCGTGGTCCTTCTGGTGTTGCTCGGCAACATCCGCGCGGGGTTGATCGTGGCGTTGGCGATCCCGATGGCGATGATGGCGGCGTCAAGCATCATGCTCGCCACGGGTGTCACCGCGAGCCTGATGAGCCTGGGGGCGATCGACTTCGGGCTGATCGTCGACTCGTCGGTCATTATGATCGAGAACTGCGTCCGCCGCCTCGCCCATGAGGGGGGCTCTCGGCCGAAGCTCGATATCATTCGCGATGCGGCCGTCGAGGTCCGCCGGCCAACGATGTTTGGCGAGCTGATCATCGCGATCGTCTATCTGCCGATCCTCGCGCTCCAGGGGACTGAGGGAAAGCTGTTCCGGCCGATGGCGCTGACGGTGATCTTCGCGTTGATGGGATCGATGGTCCTCTCGCTCACCCTCATGCCGGTGCTCGCCTCGCTCGGGCTCAGCTCGAAGGCCAAGGAGAAAGACGTCTGGCTGATCCGGGTCGTGAAGTGGATCTACCGGCCGATCCTTGATGCGGTCGTCTGTCGCCCGGTCGCGGCGGTCGTCCTGGCGCTGGTGTTGCTCGGCCTGAGCGTGCCGGTCGCGCTCCATCTCGGCGGCGAGTTCATGCCGAGGCTCAACGAGGGCGACCTGGTCATTGAGGCGATCCGACTGCCCTCAGCCTCGCTCGAAGGGGCGGTGCCGACGTTCACCCAGGTCGAGACGATCCTGAAGGAGATCCCCGAGGTCAAGTTCGTCTACAGCAAGACCGGCCGGCCCGAGATCGCCAACGACGTGATGGGCGTGCATCAGACTGACGTCTGGACGATGCTCAAGCCGCAGTCAGAGTGGCGGCATGGGCTAACCCGCGACGGCCTGATCGATGAGATGACCCAGAAGCTCACCGAGAACGTTCCCGGAGTGAAGTTCGGGTTCAGCCAGCCGATCGAGATGCGGACGAACGAGCTGGTCGCGGGCGTCAAGAGTGACGTCGCCGCCTTGATCTACGGCCCTGATCTCGACGAGTTGCGGCGAATCGCGGCGGAGGTCGAGCATGTGCTCTCGAAGATCGACGGGCAGAAAGACCTCAAGTCGCCCAGCGCGGGTCGGCTGCCAATGCTCAGCGTCACGGTCCGCCGCGACCAGCTCGCGCGCTATGGGATCAAGGCGTCCGACGTGCTCGACGCCGTCGCTGCGCTGGGCGGAACGACGGTCGGGACGGTCTTCGAGGGCCAGATCCGCAGTCCGATCCAGGTGCGACTGCCCGCGTCGTGGCGGAATGATCCGAAGCGGATCGAGCAGATTCGCGTGATCGACCCCCTGGGCCGACCGATTGCGCTGGGAGACCTTGCCGATATTCGGGCCGAGGAAGGGCCAAACGAGATCGAGCGAGAGAACGTCCAGCGACGCGCGGTGGTCGGGGTCAACGTGCGGGGTCGGGACATCGCCGGGTTCGTCGCCGAGGCCCAGGCGGCAATCGACCGCGACGTGAAACTGCCGGCCGGCTATCTGCTCCGCTGGGGCGGCCAGTTTGAGCATCTTCAGACGGCGGTCAAGCGGCTGCTGATCGTCGTGCCGCTGGCGCTGGCGCTGATCGGTCTCCTCCTCTATATGACGCTCGGGTCGATCAAGCTCGCGGGGCTGATCTTCCTCGCTGTGCCGATGGCCGCCACCGGTGGCATCTTCGCCCTCGCGGCGCGGGGGTTGCCGTTCTCGATCTCGGCGGGAGTCGGGTTCATCGCGCTCTTCGGGGTGGCGGTTCTCAACGGCCTGGTCTGGGTCAGCGCGGTCGAGCATCTTCGACTCGAAGGCGTCGAACCGCACGCGGCGGCCGAGGAGGCGGCGATGGTCCGGCTCCGTCCTGTACTCATGACCGCGCTCGTCGCCGGGTTCGGCTTCGTGCCGATGGCGCTCTCGACCACCCCCGGCGCAGAGATCCAGAGACCGCTCGCGACGGTCGTGATCGGCGGACTCGTCACCTCTACCCTGCTGACGTTGCTCGTCCTTCCCTCGATCTACCCGTGGTTCGCCGACAGGTCTAAGGTAAAAGCGAAGGGCTCGCCGACCGGCCTCGAGAACGGCCTTACCTCCCTTCCCCTCCCGGCCCATACCCCCTAAGCGGACGGTCGGTGACGGCCGAGCCAATGATGCCTACTGATGCCGGATTCAACCCGATCGACCGCCTCGCGCCGACCCTCCGGCCCCGAGGCCCCGTCGTCATGCGTCAGGAGTGGCGACACCTTCTCTTCCTCCACTGGGAAGTCCCCGCCGAGGCGATCAAAGCCCTTCTGCCGCCCGGCCTTGAAGTCGACACCCATGACGGGCGGGCCTTCATCGGCCTCATCCCATTCGCCATGCACGGTGTCCGCCCCCGTTTTCTACCCAGCCTTCCCTGGCTCTCCAACTTCTACGAAACGAACGTACGGACCTATGTCCATCGCGAGGGAAAAGACCCGGGAGTCTGGTTTTTCAGCCTCGACGCAGCCAATCCGGTGGCGGTGGCGATCGCCCGCGTGGCGTTCGGGCTCCCCTATTATCGCGCGAAGATGCGCCTCCAGGTTGGACCGATCGCGGGGCCGGGTCAGGCCCTGATCTATGGCTCAGAACGGCTCGGAGTGGGTCCGAATCCGCCCCGAGCGGAGGTCGAGGCGCGGGTCGTCGGCCCGGTCGTTCCGGCTGAGTTGGGGTCGTTGGAGCACTTTCTCGCTGAGCGATACCTCCTGTATTCCGTCCGAGGCGGCAAACTTTTTCGGGGCCAGGTGCATCACCGGCCCTACCCCCTCCAGGCGGCAGAGGTCGACTCGCTCGACGAGACGTTGATCGCCGCCGCAGGCATCGACCGGCCCGACCGACCTCCGCTCGTCCACTACGCGGCCGGGGTGAAGGTCGACATCTTCGGATTAACACGTGTCAAAGGCGAACTCTCCTCAAAATCTTCGCAAACACCTTAAATTGTAGAGTCTGCGACGACGCCAGGGTCTACGATCGTCATCGAACAGACTATTGGCGGTCGGCCCCAAACGAATCAGTGGATAATCGTCTGGACGCTCGTCCTTATGTGAGGTCCGTCTCGATTCGTCCGACTGGACGCTCGCAAATCGACCATACGTCGCGTCAGAAATCTGTCCCACGACACTTCGTTGCGCAGGTTTCGTGACCCGAATTATCTTTGGGCGATCCGCAAAAAGTTCTTGCAATCTCGTCGGAGTTCTCCCATCCTGGCAAACCGCCGTGGGTGATGCGGGATGCCTGCTCCCTTGACCGAAGGGAACACAGGACTGCCCGCTGAGGGAGAGCGGTCGCAATGGAGCGGCCGACACCCCCGGGTCCTCCAGGGAGATGGTTACTTGAAGCTCCAGAACGTCACCAAGAGCGTCTGCCGTGCCGTGTTGATCGCCATCGTGATGGCAACGATGACCTCGGCCGCGAATGCTCAGCAGGTCGTCCGTGCCGACGAGGCTCAGCCGACCGCCGTACAGCCGACCGCGATGGTCGTGCAGCCCGCCGCTCAGCCTGTCTACGTCGCGGCGGTTGGCGATCCTTACGGCTTCGTGAACTGGCTCAACACCACCCGCGCCCAGTACGGGCTGTCGGCCGTCGGTTACGATCCAAACCTCACAAACTGGGCGGCCATGAACAACAACCACCAGTCGTCTCGCGGGATGGGCCATTACGTGATGGGTCCGGCCCGCCGCCAGAACTCTGCGATGGGGGCTTACGCCAACATCGGCGCGATGTGGATGGCCTCTCCGGCCCACCGCGCGGCCCTGCTCGACCCCACGATCCGCTTCGTCGGGATCGCCGGTGCCGGGGCCTACTGGACCTACAACGCCTACTGATCGGCGTTCTCAAGGGGCAGCGCCCCGTCACGGCATCGACGCCGTGAGTGCTCTCCAGTGCGTGAAACGACCGTTGGACGGCCAGGGGCTAGTGCGCCTCCGTCTCGCGATTGAGGCCGTTGCGCAGGCGATCCGCCCCCATGGATGGGGGCGACGCCCGCAAGGCAATCCGTCTCAGAGGAACAGCTTCGCCTTGATCTTGGCGAGGATCACCTGTTCAAGCTTTGTGTCTCTGCCCCGAGGAATCCAGCCGATGGGCACGGGGACCGGGCCGACCACGTCTCGGGCGCGATTCACCGGGATCGTATTGTCGAACACCGCGCGGCCGCCAATCTGCTTCTCGGGCCGGGCCAGGTCTTCGAGTTCCTTGTAAACCTCGACCTTCACCGCGAAGGTCCCGGTCGCCGTCGGGTTGACGGTGACGATCGCGAACCGGCGGATCGTCTGGAGGCTCGACTCAAGGCGCTCCTTGAACCCGACCGAGTCGCCGTTCCAGGGTTCAAGCACCGTGGCCCCGATCGTCGGTGCCGTCACGATCTTGCGCTGGAGTCGATTCTCGTTGTTGATGGCAAAATAATCGTCGACCGTGGTGATGCACGCCATCCAGACCGTTTCGAACTCGGCCGATGGCACGATCAGCGGGTTGGTCGCGGTGGCCTGCGTGCCCATCGTCGAGCAGCCCAGCGGGACGACGCCCGCGAGCAGCACCCCCGCGATTCCGGCCCAGATCCGACTGCCGGGCACCCTCATGACACAACCCTCGCCGGGAAGAAGATCGCTCCCCCGCCGGCCCCGATCGGGCATGCAAAGGCGGGGTCGCGGCGTATTTTCGGGAGACGGGAGTCGCGGCGAGGTGTGGAACAGACGCGGTCCCGGCCCCCCTCACGGGCGGAGGTCTCGGGTTGCGACCGGCATGGTGCGATGATTCGGAAAGTCGGGCAAGGTCGATCCGCCTCGATTGTAAAAAGCGTCCTATGCTTGGATCGGTCCGGATCGGACAACGGCCCGCCACCGGAACGGGCGGACCGGCCGACCCTCCCGACCTCGGGGCAAAGGGTTCCGTGGTCGGGAAGCGACACTGGCTCTGAAGGGGATATTCGGTCATGTCCATCCCTTCCACTCCCGCATTCCTCCCGATCTCGACGACGCACGTCGAAACCACCTGGGACGCCGCCGTCCCCTTCGATCATCGCCGACCCGCCGGGCCGTCGCACCCGACGCACGAGCCGGAGACCGGCCTGCCGGACGCCGCGTTCGTCTCGACCTTCCTGACCTATGCCCTGGCGCTTACCGATCGCCGTCGAGAGCCGCTTTCCCTCCTCTACATAGAGCTGGATCGGCTGGCGGCCATTCGCGACCTCCACGGGGCCGACTTCGCCCATGAGGCGATGCGGAAGGTTAGCCGGACCGTCTCGGGGGTCTTACGCGCGAGCGACGTGATCGCCCGGCTCGACGACGGCCGGCTCGCGGCCGTGCTCCCGGGGGCCTCCGTTCAAGACGCGCTGATGATCGCCGAATCGATCCGTGCGGCGGTCGCCGCGACCGGCGTCGCCAATTTGGCCATGCCGGTCTTGACCGCCTCGATTGGCGTCGCGACCTACCCCGATCATGCGGGCAACCCGATCGCCCTCCGCTCCTCGGCCGCCGCTGCGCTCGCCGACGCCCGATCGCAGGGCCGAGACCGGGTCGCCGCCCCGTCCCCGTCCCCGTCCCGCCACGGTGAGTCGGCGCTGCGGCTGGCGGAAGACGTCGACTGAACTCGAATCCCTTCACGTCAGGCGGGCCGTCTCGCCGAGCTTTCGAAGCCCGACGCGGCGGCCCGTCGCGTTTCCATTCTGACCGACCCGGTCATCGGTAGTGATGACCGCCGTGGTGATGACCAGCGTGGTGATACCCGCCGTGATTAGGGCGATGGGCGACAGGGGGCCGGGGCATCCTCGCCTGGGCCGGATAGGCCCCGTAATAAGCGCCCGGGGCATAGCCGCCGAAACCGAGCCGATACCCCGGGTTTGCATACGGTGATCCATACGCCTGGGCCTGTGCCGACGACGCCGCCAGGCCGAGCCCACCGACCGCCAGGAGGGCGGCCATCACCAACGACCGCGTGAAAGTCTTCATAACCGATGCTCCAAGTTGGACCCCCGCGACCGTGACTTCACGTCTCTGTGAATCGTCCGTCGGTGCGACTCAGGGGCCTCGTCCCTAATCGAATGCACGAGACATGCCGCCCGCCGGGATGCCCTGAATTCAGGGCATTTCGCGGAAACTCGCCTTCTCGGGTGGGGAAATCGGTTGGGCCGGACGCCAGAAATCTCGCCGACGACCAGTTGCCCCACCATCACGCGAGAAAACGTGTCAACGGAGCCGGACTTCGAGATTCCGTCGGATCTCCACTTCTCTCTGCCCCTCAATTTGTCTACAAACAATAGTCAATGATCGGGGACTTGAAGCCAAGCCGCACATCGGAGGGACGCCTGAACGGCACTCTTGATGGGAAACCCACGATGAACACCACAAAGACAACCGACCCTTCGTCACGACTTCCGCTCCCCGCTCGCCTGGCGACGCTCGGAGCAATCTTCTTGCCCTTTTTCGGCGTCATCGTGGCGATCATCCTGGTCTGGGGGTGGGGCTTCACACGGGCTGACCTCGCGATCCTGGTCACGATGTACGTCCTGACGGCCCTGGGCATCACGGTGGGGTTCCATAGGCTGTTCGTCCACCGGTCGTTCGAGACCTATATGGTCGTGAAGGTCATCTTCGCTGCCCTCGGCTCGATGACAGTTGAGGGATCGTTGTTAAACTGGGTCGCGCAGCACAGGCGTCATCACCAGCACAGCGACACCGCCTCTGATCCCCACTCGCCCCACCACCAGGGCCAAGGGGTGATCGGCTGGATCCGCGGCTTCTGGCATTCGCACATCGGCTGGGCATTCGTTCCGGACGTCACGTCTCTCACCCCTTATGTGAAAGACCTCAACCAGAGCCGCGCCCTCCGCGTGACCAGCGTCCTCTTCCCCTTCTGGGTCGCTCTCGGCCTGGTGATCCCGGCCACACTCGGCGGCCTGGTATCAGGGACCTGGATCGGAGCCTGGCGCGGCCTCCTCTGGGGAGGTTTCGTCCGGGTCTTCCTCGTCCACCACGTCACCTGGAGCGTGAACTCGGTCTGCCACCTCTGGGGGGCGCGAACTTACCTGAGTCACGACCAGAGCCGCGACAACTTCCTGTTCGGCATCCTGGCGCTCGGCGAAGGCTGGCACAACACCCACCACGCCTTCCCAACCTCTGCCCGCCACGGCCTGCGCTGGTGGCAGATTGACCTCAGCTATGAGGTGATTCGCCTCCTCTCCCTGGTGGGACTCGCCTGGGACGTGAAACTGCCCTCCAAGCAGGCAAGGCTCGACAAGCGGCGCGACTCCGAAGCCTCCCGAGGCCCCCACCACAACCACTCGTCTGCGGTCGAGGCCGTCGAGACGGTCGAAAGCCGCCGATAAATGGTGCGTGGGCCTGACAGCACCCTCGGCTCCGGGAAACCACATCTGGTCCTCTCCCCCCTCTAGTGGCGGGGGGGACCAGAAAGCCCGTGAGTCAGAGGTTTTCGCCGGTTCAACGGCATGGGGCCCAGACCCAGCCTAGGAAGCCCAACACGTCGGATCGAGCCCCGTTCGCAGACCTGCAATTGGCATCCGCGAATGATGGCTTTGACAAACGCAAGATTGCATGCGAAGCTGTAAGGCTTAGGCATTCTTGTCCGATGGGGTTTCCAGAACGAGGCCACGCCATGAACTCCAGGCGTCGCGGTTTCACACTGATCGAGTTGCTGGTGGTGATCACGATCATCGCGGTCCTGATCGCGCTGCTATTGCCCGCCGTGCAGGCCGCCCGAGAGGCCGCCCGCAGGACGCAATGCACGAATAATCTGAAGCAGATGGGCCTGGCGATCGCCAACTACGAGCTCACCCAGGGGACTTTCGCCCCGGGCTACCTCTCAGTCTGGGACACGATTAACCGGGCCGAGCGCGGAACTGGCTGGGGCTGGGGCAGCATGATCTTGCCCCAGATGGAACAGGGGAACCTCTACAACGGGATCAACTTCTCGATCCCGATCACCGACCGCACCCAGGCGACCGTCCGGACGACCCCGATCTCGGTCTACTTCTGCCCGTCCGACAGGATGCCGAAGACCTGGACGGCCGACTCCGGATCGACCCTGTTTGCCTTTGGCCGCACGATCTTCTTCCCCAACCCGATCTGCGACGTCGCCGGATCAAACTACACAGGGGTTTTCGGGATCGGCGAGCCGGGGGTCGGCGGCGACGGCATCTTCTTCGCCAACAGCGCGATCCGGTTTGCCGACGTGACCGACGGCCTGAGCAACACGGTCTGCGTCGGCGAGCGGGCCTCGTTCATGAACTACGGGCGGGGCTATGCCACCTGGGTCGGGTCGGTGCCGGGTGCCCAGCTCTGGTCGTGCGCTCCTGACCCCACCGATCCCGACAAGGGGGCCTGCCTCCACGAGGACGGCTCGGGGATGACCCTCGGCCACACCGGCGAGGGGCACGGCCCGGGGAGCATCGGTGCCGACGTGAACCAGTTCTCCAGCGTCCACGGCCGGGGGGCGAACTTCCTCTTCTGTGACGGCCACGTCCGCTATCTCCGGCTCGGGATCGACTACCCGACCTACAAGGCCCTCAGCACGCGCGCCGGCGGCGAAGTTCTCTCCGACTACTGATCTGTTCCCTACCTATGACGCAGAGGCGAAGATGCCCACTTTCCATCCGCGACTGACCGCCCTTCTGCTCGGATTCGCCCTCTCCTGCGGCTGCGGCGGCGAGCACGAGGAGTCGCTCGGACGCAGGCCGGTCGCCCTCGATAAGGTCCCCGCCGACGTCATGGCCGCCGCCAAGAAGGAAGTGCCCGGCGTCGACTTTCAGGACGCCTGGTCGAACCACGTCAAGGGGCAAGACGCCGTCCATTCCTATGAGATCCGCGGCCGCGCCAAGGCCGACGGCAAGGTCCGCGAGGTCCGCGTTGGCCTCAACGGCGCGATCCTCGAAACAGAGTAAGCCCTTCCCCCAGGCGGTTCGACGTCGACCCGTATCCCCCCCCTCACCTCCCCTCCCGAGGTTCCGATGAAGATGTGCCGCCGTGGGTTTACCCTGATCGAGCTTCTGGTGGTGATCGCGATCATCGCAGTCCTGATCGCGCTCTTGCTCCCGGCCGTGCAGGCCGCCCGCGAGGCTGCCCGCCGTATTCAATGCACGAACAACCTCAAGCAGATGGGCCTGGGCCTGCACAACTACGAGAGCGTCGCCGGTGCCTTCCCGCCGTCGAACGTGGTCCAGGGGTCAGGCAACACCGTCACCTGGCGCGGCGGCTTCAGCGTCCACGCCCGCATCCTCCCGTTCATGGAACAGGGAGTCGCATTCAATTCCATCAACTTCATCTTTAATCACTTAAGTGGCGAAAACACCACCGTCGTCACCCTGGCGATGTCGACCTTCATCTGCCCGAGCGACATCAACAAAGACGCCCGGACCCCCTTCCCCGCCTTCACCGGACTGAACGCCACGGCCAGCGTCACCAGCTATGGCGTCAACGCCGGCGACTGGTTCCTCTGGAACGGCTTCAACGCCCCGGACTCGCGTGGGGCCTTCCTGCCGAACAAGAGCCGGCGGATCGCCGACTTCACCGATGGCACGAGCAACACCCTCCTCGCCTCCGACGTGAAGGTCTACAACCCGCTCTGCGGCCCCTCCAGCCCGATCCCCGCCGGCATGACCCCGACCAACATCCCCTCGCCGAACGTCGACCCGAACTCGGTCGCCGGCTATGCGACCTGTAACCCCGGCAAGGGCCATACCTTCTGGGCCGACGGCAACTCGCACGAGACCTCGATGACCACCGCCTGGACGCCGAATAAGGTCATCCGCAACACTGCGGGCGTCGGCGACCTTGACTATGAGACCAGGCTTGTCGTCTCCGGCGGCCCGACCTACGCCGCGCTGACCGCCCGCAGCTATCACCCCGGCGGCGTCAACGCCCTCTTCGGCGACGGATCGGTCCGCTTCATCAAGAGCTCGGTTGACGGCAATACCTGGCGGTCCCTCGGCACCGTCCAGGGCGGCGAGATCATCAGCTCCGACCAGTATTGAGTGCGACTTTCTCTCGATTCCCTGAGACCCTCTCCCGTTGCCTCGTGAGAAAATCCGGAGTCAATAACGCACGAAACGGATGATCGGTTTTCTCCTGATCGCGGTCGCGTCGTTCGCCCTCGTCACATCGATCATGCAGGCAGGATTGGCCCCCAACACGGCCTATCTTGTTGGCACGTTCCTTCCCGGTGGCCTGTTGCTTATCCTCGGGCTGAAACTCCAGCAGGATTGACGACACATCTTGATGGATCGTCACCGATCCGTCTCGGCGTTGCCCATACAAACAGGCGTTCACCCCGACCGCGAAATCGGTTAGATTGCAACAAGCAAGGTCGCTGTTGCATGGGATCATCGGGTTCCGGATAGGCTCACGGAGGAGTGGTGCATGACGTCTCATGATGAGGAGGGTGCGGCCCCCGAGCGGGACGCGCGACCCAGGCTGCTGATCTCGCTCGCCACCTACAACGAGTCGGGCAACCTCCGCGACCTCGTCGCCGAGATCCGCAAACATGCGTCACATGCGTCGATCCTCATCATCGACGACAACTCCCCCGACGGCACCGGCCAGATCGCCGACGATCTCAAGGCCACCCTGCCGGCCGTCGAGGTTCTCCACCGCGCCGGGAAGCAAGGGCTTGGCACGGCCATCCTCGCCGGGATGCGGCACGCCGTTGCAGGCGGATATGACCTCTATATCAACCTCGACGCCGACTTCAGCCACCCTCCCCGCTTCATCCCCAACCTGCTCGCCGGCATGAGCGACCACGACGTCATGATCGGCTCGCGCTACGTCAAAGGGGGCGGAGTTCAGGGCGGATTCAACTTCAAACGCAAGTTGATGAGTTCTGGGATCAACACCTATGCCCGGCTCTTGCTCGGCCTGACCACCCGCGACAACAGCGGCTCGTTCCGCTGCTACCGGGTCTCGAAGCTCGCCCTGATCGACTTCGCCCGGGTCCGCTCGCGTGGATATTCGTTCATGGAAGAGATCCTCGTCTGGTGCCGCCAGGCCGGCTGCCGGATGGGCGAGACCCCGATCCTGTTCGAAGACCGCCGCGCGGGGGTCTCCAAGATCAACAAGGCCGAGGTCATCAAGGCCCTCCAGGTGATCCTCCACCTCGGCTTCGACCGCCTCCTCGGCCGGACCTCCCTCCCCGCCCCCTCCGCTACCGCCCGCCCCCTTGGCACTCGGGTCGACCACCCCACCGCCAAGCCGAGTCGCCCAACCAAGACCGCCCGAGGCCCGCGTCGCCCAGCCTGACGACTCCCAAAATACGTCGTAGTCTGGATTTACGCCCGATGGGTTCGTTCGGCGCTCTGTCCGGAGTGTCCTCTCATTGGCTTCGTTTGGCGCACCAACCTCGGTCGCCAGATTGGCTTCGTTCCGTCACGACGGCGTGCCCCCCGCCATTGGCTTCGATCGCCGCAGTCGTCGTAGACTGGCTGGACCCAGCATCTGGGGACTGCCGATTGGCTTCGATCGCCGCATCGGCCACCATCCGTCATTGGGTTCGTTCGGAAAAACCAGTTCATGACCGCAACCCCCTTCACCCGAACAACATCTGATCCCCTCTCCCCTTGTGGGGGAAGGTTAGGGTGGGGGGTTTGCACCGCCATTGGCTTCGATCGGCGCGAGTCTGGACCCAGCATCTGCGAACTGCCAATTGGCTTCGGTCGGCGCGGAGCCTGTCCCGCTCGACCCAAGCCAGATTGACTCTCCCACAAACGGCCGCCACCGAAAGCATCATCAGGTTATCGGCGAGGGTCGGCCACCCATTCGTTTCAGAACCCCATCATGACGGACTGATCACGAATCGGGCTCGGCCCGTGTCGGATGATCGTGGCGGCGACAACCCGACCGCAGCCCTCAAGGAACCTGAGCACCATGATCGAACAACTTCGGCTCCTCCCCTGGTGCGAGGTCAAGACCGGCCGCCGCTCTCCCTCGAAGAAGGCGAGAAGTAGGTGAATACACATTATCTAATATCTGCAATTCTCAAGATCAAATAGCAACGTCGATTCTTTGTTTAATACGACAGCGCCAGGTCCAGGTCGATTGCAAAGTCAGAAACTCTTGGGAGATCTTGTAGGAGGAGCGAATTTGTCATCCTCCTGGGGTCGATGGTGGCCAACGCCTAGACCCCGGGCGGGGGGAGACTGTACGATGCCTCGATGCGCCGGGGCGTTTCCCGGCCGAGGTTTGGGCTGTCGTCACGAGGAGTTTCCTGGCAAAGATGAGCACGTCAACCGCTCCCATCAAAGCCGTTCGCGGACGAGAGATTTTGGATAGCCGAGGCAACCCGACGGTCGAGGTCGACGTGATCCTGGCTGACGGCACGCTCGGCCGCGCGGCGGTCCCTTCGGGCGCGAGCACCGGCATCCACGAGGCGGTCGAGCTTCGCGACGGCGACAAGGCCCGCTACCTGGGCAAGGGCGTCATCAAGGCTGTCGAGCATGTGAACACCTCTCTGGCCAAGGTCGCGATCGGTCGCGACGCGTGTGACCAGGCTGGTCTCGACGCGGCATTGATTGCCGCCGACGGCACGCCGAACAAGGGGAAGGTGGGCGCGAACGCGATCCTGGGGATCAGCCTCGCCGCCGCCAAGGCCGCCGCGATCTCCAGCGGCCTGCCGCTCTACCGCTACCTCGGCGGGGTGAACGCCCGGGTGATCCCCGTGCCGATGGCGAACATCATCAACGGCGGCAAGCATGCCGACAACAAGATCGACTTTCAAGAGTTTATGATTATGCCTTTGGGAGCGAAAAGCTTCTCCCAGGGCATCCGGATGGTGGCTGAGGTCTTCCACAACCTCAAGACGCTGCTCAAAAAAGCGGGCCACAACACCAACGTCGGCGATGAGGGCGGCTTCGCCCCCAACCTTGCCAACGAAGAGGCGATCAAGTATATCCTTGACGCAATCGACAAGTCGGGCTATTCGTCCGGCGTCGACAAAGACTTCGCCATCGCTCTCGACTGCGCCAGTTCTGAGCTGTTCGACGAGGGGGACAAGAAGGGCTACAAGTTCTGGAAGTCGAACCCCGACAAGCTCTTCTCCAGCCAAGATATGATCGCGCTTTTCAGCGACTGGGTGAGCAAATACCCAATCGTCTCGATCGAAGATCCGCTCGACCAGGACGACTGGGACGGCTATGTCGAGATCACCAAGGCGCTCGGCGACAAGGTGCAGATCGTCGGCGACGACTTCTTCGTGACCAACCCGAAGCGGCTGGCCGAGGGGATCGCCAAGGATGCCTGCAACAGCATCCTCGTGAAGGTCAACCAGATCGGCAGCCTGACCGAGACGCTCGAAGCCGTCGGCATGGCCCAGCGCAACAAGTACACCGCCGTCCTCTCGCATCGCTCCGGCGAGACCGAGGACACGACGATCGCCGATATCGCCGTCGCCACCAACTGCGGTCAGATCAAGACCGGCAGCGCTTCGCGTACCGACCGGGTCGCGAAGTATAACCAGCTGCTTCGAATCGAAGAAGAGTTGGGTTCCGACGCCATCTACGGCTCGGCAATCTGGCCGAAGCGATAAGTCGAGACTTGGATTCAAGGCCCTTCCTCATGGATAATGGGGGAGGGCCTCCTTCTTTCGTGCAGTGTGACCGGGTGGGTAACTTCTCAAAATAATTACAAATGTTCGATTTGAAAACTTTCGCAGTCATGCCGACACTCATTTTCCTCTACGCCCGATCAGTCTCCTGATCGGGTCGGTCGCCGCCGGGAAATCGAATGTTTTCAAGGGTCTGCAATTCATTCAGAACACTCTTTATCGGTCATTGATCGAGTTATTCTCCCCCGGATTCGGCGAATTCCGGTATGTCCGAAGCCGTTGGGCAGAGCAGACCGACCCGAGATGCCGATGGCCTCGCTTCTCTCATCTGCCATTCACGCAGCTTCGCGAACGTCGCCGCGCAGGTCGCTGACCATGCTGAAGAGATCAACACCGCGTTGGCCTGCTGAGGCCGATCTTGGCTTTCAGCCTCTCAATCCGCCGCTGTGAGAAGGGGGCACAACCCCTCCGCCGGCATCCCTCTCGTTAACAAGGCTGTCGTCGTCTCACTTCGTACGTCGGCGGATGAGTCGGAGGTACTCCGATAGTTCTCGGTGTCCGTCATGTTCGGCCCAATCCTCGGGGAGCTTGCTGATCTTGGTGTCTCGCATGGAGGGGTCGGCACCGTGTCGCAAGAGCTGATCGACTATGTCTCGGCGACCTCGAAGAGCGGCGTAGTGGAGGGGCGTGCCCGCGAAATCGAAGCCGGCGGGGATGAGATTCACCTGGGCTCCGTGATCAAGAAGGAGATCCACCGACTCGGATTGTCCCCATGCCGCCGCGTAGACCAGGGCATTTCCGAGGAGGTGTTCCGGGTCATGTCGACCGGGCTCGGGAATCGGCCAGTCGAATGGCCAGGCCATCTCGCCGGCCGCCGGGGTCAATGTGCCCGTCGCGTCGAAGCAGCGGGCGATCTGCTCCAGGTCTCCCAGCGCCGCGGCGGTCCGAAGGTTGTTGACGGCGGCCCCTCGTTCGAGCAGCAGCGAGACGGACGCCTCGTTCCCCCAATACAAGGCCTCCTCCAGAGGCGACCAGCGGCCGTTGCCCTCGATTCGGCCCCCTCGATCGAGCAAGACGGCGATCGCTCGGAGATTGTCGACTCCACTCGCCGCGATGAGCGGATCGGTCAGTTCGGCACCTTGGTCGGCCAGGAGAGCGATGAGGGCCTCAAGGGTATCGACCGGCGGCATGGTGAGCACGAGGCCTTGCAGGATCGTCGGATGGCCGCACTGAGACCGTGCCGTCGCCAACTCCGGTTCGGCGGTCAGCAGTGAGGCCATATGCTTGACGTCGCCGAGGGCGATCGCCGCTTCTGCCGGATGAAACCTGGCATCCATGTTCGAGATCCTCCGATTCGTCGGCTGGTTATGTCGGGACCTCTTATCCCTTCTTCACCACCGGCGGCGGGACGGCGTTGGTGGGCTTGGCGGTCTTAATCGCCAGGCCGATCTCGTTGGCGGCGTCGTAGGCGAGCACGGCCTTGCGGTGCGGGGTGTAGTAGTCGGCGGAGAAGAGCATCGCGGTGCGGCCGGTATCGGTGCGAAGGGTGCGGAGCTTTTCGGCGAGGGCCTTCATCGTGAGGGTGCCGGGGATGGGCTGGCGGTCAATTTTGACGGCCCCCAAGACATCCATCTCGACGAGGATGTAGTCGGCTTTCAGGTCGTCGAGCGTCTTCGTCCGGCCCTGAACGGCGGCGTCGGGGGGGGCGTCGGCGTTGGGCTTGGGGACTTCGAGCGACTTGTAGAGCACGGTCGTTGCGGTGATGAGAAAGAAGAGGACGAGCTGGAACGCGACGTCGACCATCGCCGCGAGGTCAAGTTCTTCGACCGTCTCGGCCGAGCTGCGCGCGAGGGTGAACTCGGCCACCGCCTCGTCTTCTTCGAGCGGGTCGTATTCGTCTTCGCCATCGAAATCGGCGTCGAATTCCGCCTCGTCCCAGGGCAAGGGGGCGGGGCCGGGGACCGAGATCGCCACCGCGCTATCAAGCGGAGGCAAGATCGCGCCGGTCGAGACGCGGGGCGGCGGCAGGTCGTCGTCGTCGAGGAACTCCAGGTCGTCGAGGTCGTCTGCTATGTCGGCGAACGAGTGCAAGGCCGGTTCGCTTCGCTCGGCGTCGACGTGCTCGTAGTCGGCGTCGAGGATTTCGAGTCTTTCGTCGTCTTCGGAATCGCCGTCGTCTTTGTCGTTCCACGCAAACCGGCTGTGCGACTCGGGATCGATCTCGTTCGGATCGAAAGCGGGCGCGGGCGGGTCGGGGATCGGCGCGGCGATGGGCGGCGGCTTGGGGGGGGCGAGCAGGTCAAGGCGGTCGCCCAGGCGTTCCCACGAGGTGCCCGAGCCGGCGGGGCGGATCAGGTCGTCTTCGTTGAGGTCGCCCCGCGCATGGGCATCCCGCAACCCCGCGTCATCGAGTCCGCGTTCGACTTCGAGCCGGTCACTATGAAAGACGTCCCAGAGGTTCAAGGTCGGGCCTCACTCGGGTTCCTGGACGCCGATGTGGACGGTCACGCCGCTCTCTCGCTTGGAAATCTCGCCGATGAGCGAGATCACCTCGCCGTGGGGGATGTCGCCGTCTGCCTGAAGCACAACCTTGCGACGGCCCTCGGTCACCCCCTTCGACACGGCGGCGACAGCGTCTTCGAGGGTGGCCCCCTGGTCTCCCTTTAATCCGAGCAAGATCCTCGACTTGCCGCCCGGGAGCTTTGACGGCGCAAGCAGGATGAACGTGGCGGCGTCTTCCTCAACCCCGACCCCGTGCCGCGCCTCGGGCACCTTGACCACGTCGCCAGAGACGAGCTTCATCGAGAAGAGCATGAACGTCATGAGCTGAAAGACGACGTCGACCATCGGCGTCATGTCGATGTGCTCGTCGCGTTCCTCGTTCACCTGGCGGCGGAGCAGCATGGCGGTCGCCTCGATGGCCGGTGGTCGTTTTTAGAGAAATCGCCCGTCTACCTGGGCAAGACCGACCGCACCGTGCCCGAGCGCGAGAGCCGCCGCTCGCCCGCCGAATGGGCCTCGATCTGTTCGAGGATTTCAAGGAAGTCTTGAAGCTGGCGCTCGGTCCGGTCACGAAGACGACGGAGCTTGGCGTGGATGTCGTTGCCGGCGATCATCATCGGAGTGGCGATCAACAGGCCCGAGCCGGTCGCCCAGAGAGCCAGCGAGATGTCGCGGGCAAGGTCGGTCGGGTTGACTTTCTCTGAGCCGCCGATCCGGCCGAACGCACCGATCATCGACGCGACCGTGCCGAGCAGACCGAGCAGCGGCCCCATCCGCACGATCGTCGAGATCGACGCCAGCCGGTTCTCCATGCTTGCAATCACCTCGGTATGGAACTCCATCACCAGCACCTGCTTCACCTTCGCCAGCCCCTTATCGCGATGCTTGAGCGCCACCGAGATCAGCTGCGCCAGCGCCGTGTGCCAGTGGGGCGGGCCTTGAGTCACCGCGAGCGCGGCATCGTACTTGCTTGATTTGCATAACTCGGAAACCTGTTGCAGGAGCGGACCTGCGCCATCTCCGATCGACTTCTTACCCAAGGTCCGGTAGAGCAGGACCGCGTTATAGACCCCCCAGACCGCCAGCAACCCCAAGGTGCCGTAGATCACGTAGCCAAAGGCATCAATAATCTTGGTGATTTCCATTGGCGATCTCACGAGCCTGAAAGGCGGAAGTGTTTCGGTTCGCGGCTGATAGGGGTGAGTCAGGGGCAAAGAATCACCGGATCGGCCGCGAGTCGGAATAGCGTTATATTGTGGCGTCATTCCTCGACACCTTGCAAGGGTGCAATGGCCTGGGCCGGGAGGTAGCCAATGTCTTGCCAGCCGGTCTTCGGCGCGCGACAATGGAGCGAGGAATCCAACCGCCATCTCGCAGGGTTTCTGCCCATGCCGCGCAACGTGCTGATCGTCGACGACGAGCGCGACACCAATGATATTCTCGCGAGCCTCGTCCAGGCCCGCGACTTCGAGCCGATCCAGCTCTTCTCGGGCGAGGCGGTGTTTGAAGCGGTGCGCCAGCGGAAACCCGACCTGATCCTGCTCGACCTGATGCTGCCCGACATTGATGGGTTTGCAATCTGCGAGCGGCTCAAGCGCGACCGGGCGACCAACCTGATTCCCATCATTCTTGTCACCGCGCTGAATGACGCCCACCACCGGTTCTCGGGAGTGCGGGTCGGTGCCAACGGCTACCTCACCAAGCCGTTCACGCCCGAACAGCTCTTCACCGCGATGGACCAGGCCCTCGCCTGGAATGCCGAGCACACCGATCACGGCACGCACGGCGAGATCAACCTCGATATCCGTTCTGAGCCGACCTACCTCCAGCAGACGAACGACCTTCTCGCCGACCTCTATGCGCACACCCCACTGACCGAGCGGCAGGTGAAAGACCTCAAGCAAGTCGTGATGGAGATGGGCGGCAACGCGATCGAGTGGGGCCACCGCCGCAACCCTGAGCTTCCCTTGCGGATTACCTATCGGATCGACGCCGAGAAGATCACCCTGGTCATCCGCGACCAAGGCCCCGGCTTCGACCCCGGCCAGATCCCCCACGCCGCCAGCGACGAAGACCCGATCGGCCACCTCGACGTCCGCAACGAGCTCGGCATCCGCGAAGGCGGATTCGGCATCATGCTCGCCAAGGGACTCGTTGACGATTTCAAATACAACGATAAAGGCAACGAAGTCACGCTCATCAAGCGGTTCGTGAAGTAGCCTGAGGCAATGTCTGATGTCGTACTCGGTGCCCGCATCGACGGTGATTGACTATCTGCCAAGGGCGATGGCCGCATTTCCAATCTATGTGGTCGAATGGATCGACAACCTCCATTTCATCCTACCGCCCGATCGAACCCGAGTCTTGTTTCTTCAAGCAGGCTGGGAAGGCAAGGGGGAAGTTGGACTGCTGTAGCTGCCGGCGTTCGTCTTTCCCCTAGCTAGCCTCGCATCCGTCTACAGTCGGTGTCGTCTTCTGGCACGTCAAGCAGGTCGAAGATGGCCTCTCCTGGCTAATATCGCCGATCGAACTGCCGATTGAAGACTTCACCCGCTACCTGACATGATGGCCCTTTGTGCCGACGCTCTCTGTCCGAACGAGGGGCTTTCGGGACTTCTGAAGAATTGGCAATGATCCTGTAAGGTCCGTCGCGCAGGACCGACAAAGGGTGGCGTCCTCACAGTGGTCGCGCGTGTCCGAGCCGAACCACGCCGCCTTGAACTTCATCGAACTCGCCCTTTGCCGTAGTGGTCAAGGTCGGGACGGAGTCCTGTCGATGCGCAAGCGATTGATGCTCTTGGTTCTGGCGATGCCGCTCGGAGTCGCATCGGCCGCTGATCGCGACGATTCGAAGCGGATGGTTCTCGTCGAGCTGTTTACCTCGCAAGGGTGCGACATGTGCCCGACGGCCGAGAAAATTCTTGGGTCGCTGGCTGCGAAAGACAGTAAGATTGTGCCGATTGCCTTTCATGTCGACTACTTTAATGACCCCTGGCGGGATGTGTTCTCTGACCCGCTCTACAGCCAGCGGCAGGCGACCTACAACAAGCTGTACACCAGGCCCAAGAACGCTGAGTACGGTCTCTATTATACGCCGATGCTTATGATCGACGGCGAGGAGTCGATTGGCGGGCGCGACCACGCCTCCGCCGAAGCGGCGATCCGCCAGGCGATGGCCAAGAAGCCGGGCGTGGGCCTCGACGTCAGGCTCGACCTCAAACCCGACGGCATGTCGGGCGTCGCCACGATCAAGGTGACGAGCCGGCTCGCCCGCGCTGAGAGCGTGCCGGTCCTCGTTGCCGCCGTGCTCCGCGACGACGGCGTTGCCGTCGATATCCCCTCGGGCGAGAACGCGGGCAAGACCCTCGTCGCGCGCTTCCCCGCGCGTCAGTCGAAATATGAGACGGTCGAGCTTGCCAGCAAGACGCCGACGACCCAGAGATTCGAGTTTGCGATCGACCCGCGCTGGAAGCGGCAGAACCTCCGGCTCGCCGTCTTCGTCCAGGACCAACGCACCGGCGCGGTCCACCAGTCGACCGATCTCCCCTGGCGCTCGACGGCCCCGGTCAAGGATGCGATCGGCGGGCGCTGAACCCTCGAAGTTGGCCGGGGCGAAGGTCGTCCTCGTCTACCCCGGCCCGTCGGACGGCCTCAAAAACCACGCCGAAGAATTCGCCCACGGCAAGGCCCTGCCCGACAATTTCGACTTCGTCATCGACCCCGACCCCGACTATGCCTTCACCAAGACCTCTGACCTGCAGTAGGACGCCCCGAAAGAGACCGCATACCCTTCGACATTCGTGATCGACGGTCATGGCAAGATCGTCTTCGCCAAGACAAGCCAAACCCATGCCGGACGCGCCAGCGCAGACGAGATCGTCAAGGCGCTGGCGACAGAGCAAAGAGACTCGCGGGGCGGGCCGATCGCGACTCATTCCTACCGAATATGATCTCGATCTATTGCGATCGGCCCTCTGCCCCCCATCATCGCTCCCGGCGGGTGGTCTCGGCTGGGACGAAGTTTGCGACCCAATCTTGGCCCTAACGGGAAAGCGAGAACCTGGGGATCACGCCCGGTCCTAAAACGGAAACACATATCAAGATCTATCACTGATATTCAATATCATCCAGATAGACCGTGATCGGCCCACCCTGCCCCGCGACGGTGACGACGAATCCCGACTTGATCCGCGTGAGGTCTTGCCCGGTCAGGTCGAGGCTGACTTTCTGCCACTCGGTCGTCAGCCTGACGTCGCCTTTGCGGGCCTTGCCGGTATCGGCGAAGGGCTTGTCTTTGGCGAGGATGCCGAGTTCGAAGGAGACGACTTCGCCCCCCTTGGCTCCGCGTGCCCAGAGGCTTAAAGTCTTCGCACCGGTGAGGTTATAGCCGCCGGGAAGGTTGCCCCAGTCGCTCGGCGGGTCTTGCCAGACGATCCCGCCCCACTGATCGGGCGCGGTATAGTCCAGACGTAGGCAAGTTTTACCCGAGTGGGGATTCTCAAGGCACGACTCGTTGAGCGTCATCGCCTTGAGGTTGCCCATCCAGCCCGTCGGCACATATGGCGAATGGGCCTGGCCGGCGTCGGAATAGACGATCAACGGTCGTGCCGATATCTTGCCAAGGATTGTCGGCTTCGGGCCGTTCACGAACAGCGGCACGTTCGCCACCGCAGCCCCGCCGTGGTCGTCGGAAACATACGCGAAGAGGCGATAGCCGCCACCCCCCTTGGGCATGGTCACGACGGCATGGGTCAAATCTGACTCTTTGATTGCGTTCGCAAATTCGGGCGCGGCGGTTTCGTTGTCTCCGCCCGAGGAATAGTTGGCGACCTCAGCGCGGATGATCCAGCGCACCTTGATCGGGTCGCCTTCGGGGTCGTCGGCCTTGAGCGAGACGCGGACAGTCGCGCCGGGTGCGACTTGATCGGGACCGGCGATCGAGAGGCCCGCGATCGTCGGGACGTGGTTCGCGACCGGTCGGCCCGACCAGAGTTCGGCCATCGTATCGGCGGCGGCGAGGCGGCGGCCGTCGGGCAGGAGCATGCCGAACCAGGTTGCGGTGGCCTCCTGTTTCGTGCCCCAGAGAAACGCATAGGAACCCAAGCATTGCGACTTGGCAGAGATGCTCGCCTCATAGGCCCTGCGATAAGACTCTGCCTTTGCGGTGCTCGACAGCTCGGGCGGTGCGCCCCAGGCGTTCTTCTCGGTCTCCCAGATCCCCGCCGGCCCGTATTCGGTGATGACGAATGGCTTCGTGCCGCCCGCCTCTTGATAGCGGCGCGGGAGCGAGGGGACGCCCGCATAGCTGTTGATGCCGACGATATCAACCGCCGTGCAGAGCCGATGAAGGTTCCGCATCTTGTTCCCGCCGATCTCGGCCACGACTGTCATCGTCGGGTGGTTGGGGTCGATCTCCTTTGCCATCGTCGCGAGGTTGTTGATCGTCGACCAGATCGCCGCGTTCGCTCCCTCGGGGCCTTCCATTTCGTTGCCGAGGCTCCAGAGGAGCACAGCGGGGTGGTCTTTATATTTGAGGATGATCTTGCGAACCTCGTCTCTCTGCTTGGCGACCTGGTCGACGTTCGAATAGTCGAACCCGTGCCGCTCGTGGCCGAGCCAGAGACCGACGGCAACCGTGAGGCCGAGCTTGTGGGCCTCGTCGAGCGTCTGGTCGAGCCCTTCAGGCCCCCAGGTCCGCACCGAGTTCCCGCCCGAAGCAGCGAGCAGCGTCAGCGACCCGTTACCGCCGATGCCCTTGATCGCATAAGCGCGGCCGTCGCGGAGGAGCTGATAACCGCCCGCGCTTTCGACCACTCGTACGGGCACCGCTGTGCGGTCGGGAGGAGCTTGCGCTCCGGCTCGGGGGACGGTGAGAGTCGCGATTAGCAGCAAGAAAGCAAGGTAGCGAGAGGTCATGGGAGGTTCGTCCAAGATGAAATCGGTTCAAACGGTCGGTTCAGCCGGCGACCCACCAGAGCACCTGGATCACCGCCGCCGGGATCATTGGCATGGCCAGGAAGAGGGCGATTGTCGCGGGCAAGGCGGCGAGGGGCCGTCGGGCACGGTCACGGCCGAGTCGGGCGAGCAGGAACACCGGAACGACCCCGACCAGGCTGGCGAGGCAGTACCGCGCCAGGCCGACCCAACCTTTCGCGTCGGCGAACACCCACGCCCCGCGCGGGCCGTCGTCGAGGCCTGAGACGAAGAACGCGACCGGCACGCACGCCAGAACGATCGCCGCGAAGCCATAGACCACGGCGCTGAGGTCACTGACAGGGCGTTCCTGGTCGTTGCCATCTTCAGAAGTCTGGGACATAAGATCACTCATTCGCCGCCTTGATTTGCAGCCTGAGGAACCGCACCGCCGACCGGCCTGAGCACCCGGTCCCTTACGGCTTCGAGCATGTCGAAGCTGCCGTAATCCTTATACCAGATTTGCACCTCGATCGCCCTCGTACTGCGGGTCGGTCGTCCAGGCGGGTGGGTCGTCTGAATTTTATCAGGCTGGCGACGGCCGCTCCGGTTCGACTTGGAGAAGACAAGAGCGCGACGAGCGATTATGCTCAGTCGGTTCGGAGTTGTCGCGGGTTGGCCGGGTTCAAGCCCCCGGTTGAAAAGGATTTTCACCCTCTTATGAACACGCTTTTCGATCTCGACGCCGGCATCCGCACCGTCTCCGAGCTGACGGCGGAGATCAAGTCGACTCTGGAGATTGGCTTCGACGAGGTGGTCGTCCGGGGCGAGGTCTCAAGCCTGTCTCGGCCGAGGTCGGGGCACGTCTATCTCAACCTCAAAGACGACGCCGCCTGTCTCCGCGCCGTCTTGTGGAGGAACACCGCCCAGCGCGTCGTCTTCGATATGCAAGACGGCCTCGCCGTCCGCGCCTGGGGGAGCATCACCGTCTATGCGCCCCGAGGCGACTATCAACTCACGATCCGCCGGATCGAGCCCGAGGGGATCGGCGCTCTCGAACTTGCATTTCGCCAGATGTTTGCGCGTCTCCAAGCCGAGGGCCTCTTCGATCCCGATCGCAAGCGTCCCCTGCCCCGGTTCCCCCGCAAGATCGCCGTCGTCACCAGCCCCACCGGCGCGGCGGTGCGTGACCTGCTCCAGGTCGTCGGCCGTCGCTGGGCGGCCACGGAGATTTTGATCGTTCCCGCCAAGGTCCAAGGGATCGGCGCGGCCGAGGAGGTTGCCGCCGCGATCGAGCTGGCGAACCGCGTGAACGGGGTTGACCTCGTGATCGTGACCCGGGGCGGCGGCAGTCTCGAAG
The DNA here is from genome assembly GCA_025356435.1 of Isosphaeraceae bacterium. GTDB lineage: Bacteria > Planctomycetota > Planctomycetia > Isosphaerales > Isosphaeraceae > CAMFLR01. Next base: position 44,438 of record JANXSY010000270.1, read on the forward strand.
ACCTCTGGGCCTTCAACGAAGAGGTTGTCGCCCGCGCCATCGTGGCGTCGCGCGTGCCGGTCGTGTCGGCGGTCGGCCACGAGGTTGACGTGACGATCGCCGACCACGTCGCTGACTTCCGCGCCCTCACCCCGAGCGAGGCGGGCGAGCGCTGCGTGCCTGACGCCAACGAGATCCGCCACCGTCTCGACCGCCTTAAAGACTCCCTCTCACGCTCGCTCCGCGACCGAGTGGCCGACGCCCGCTTCCGCCTCGAATCCCTCTCCGGCCGCGCTGACCGCGCGATCCATCGGGTGGTCGACACCCGTCGCCACCACATCGCCCGCCTCGCCGCCGGCCTCGAAGCCCTTAGCCCTTTGCGAGTGCTGGCGCGAGGCTACAGCCTGACCACCCGCGACGACGGCCGAAACGTGATCCGCAAGGCCGACGATATCCAGCCCGGCGACCGGATCATCACCCGCCTTGCCGAAGGTCGACTTATCAGCCGCGTTGAAACTGTGGAGACTCAATCATGAGCACGAGCGAACAAGAGATTACCTTTGAATCCGCCTACGATCAACTCGAACGGATCGTCGACGACCTCGAACGCGGCGACCTCGACCTCTCAGGCTCGCTCGCAGGCTACGAGCGTGGTGTCGCCCTTCTCTCCCGCTGCCAGTCGCTCCTCGACGGCGTCGACCGCTCCGTCGCCCTCCTGACCGGCGTCGAGCCCGACGGCACCCCGATCACCGCCGCCTTCGACGCCTCCGCAACCGTCGAGCCCGTCAAACCCGCCGCGAAGGCCCCCCGAGCCAAAAAAGCCGCGCCAGTCCTGCCGACGCCGATGCCGATCGTGTTCGATGACGAGATTGACCCGCCGTTTTGAGGCGATCTGAGGAGTATCCCGAGTGTACATAGCCGAGTTGCAATCGATGGCTGAGGAGAGCGTGCTCGACGCCCAGACGCTGATGGGTGGCCAGCGATGGACTTTCGCCTATTACACGATAGGCTACGCCGTCGAGTGTGGCCTCAAGTCTTGCGTCCTCACGCGGATGATTCACACCGGCGGCGTCTTCGAGGATAGAAAGTTCGCCGAGAAATGCTGGACGCATAACCTCGAAACCTTGATTGAATTGGCGGGGCTGGCTGTCGAATTCGGGACCGACCGAGGGGCCAATCCCATCCTCCGCATTTTTTGGGATATCGCGAAGAAATGGACGGAGACGAGCCGTTACGAACAGAAATCCCGGACCGATATCGAGAGCCTTTACGAAGCGATTACCAACGAGCCGGACGGGGTACTCCAATGGGTACGGAAACACTGGTAGACAACCAGATCGAAGACGGCAGAAAGCTCCTCAATCTTCTCGTTGAACGCGGCTTCGAAGTGACCGTCGCCGGCTGGGCGAGACGGCTCGACGATGGTATCTGGAACCTCTACGTTGCCACGAAGCGAGTCGACGACGACGGGTTGTTCGCGGCGTATATGGAATTCAACCGCATCTTCCGGCTGACCTCGGACGCCTGGGTTTCGGATTCGGATATCACTCTCATCGGCAAGGAAAGCCCGATCGCGAAGGATCTCGCCGAACTCGCGCGGAAGTATACAGGATGGGTCGCGATCCGCTCGTATCGACTCAAGCTCGGTCCGATGGCCGTCGATGCTGTCTATGTCTACCCGCCGCCGATCTCTCTGCGTCAGTTGTACAGCGTGCGATATCGTCGGAATGATGAGGCGAACTCGTGGCGTGCGACCACGAAGAGGGGCGAATTGTTCCGAAATATGAAAGCCAAGGGCGCGGTCGCCTATACGACCGGCTTTTGGGAAGGCGAGAGCAAAGAAGACCAGACGTCTGCGACCGTTACCGTCCTGCTGGAGATTGATCCTCGGTTCGATGACAAGGACGCGCTGGACGACCCGGGGGTCTGGCAGGTTCTGGAGAGTCAGGCCAGGATGATCGCGGACGAAATGTTCAAGACACGGCATCCCGATGCCTTAATTACAAATCAAGAACATGTAGATGTCGTTTAGAAATTTATCGATTGTTTTCGTGGATATCGCCCTGCTCGATGCCAAATGACCAAAACCCACCCACCCATTCGCGCCGGCCGACGCGCCCGATACAATCCATGAACGCAATCGCCGCCCTGCCGCGGTGAGGGGCGTTCATCGGACACCAATCGGCGTGACGGGGACGGATGATGACTTGGGTCTTGGCGGGGGGCGGGCGGATTTTGCTCGCCGGAGGGGGACGGGCCTGGCTCTGGCTGCTCGCGGGAGCTGCGGCGGTCTCCCTCGTGGTCGTCCTCTATCGGACCGAGCGAAAGCTCATCTCGCGACGGGCGGGGCTCACGCTGCTCGCGCTCAGGCTGGTCGCGGCGGCGGTGCTGGTCTTTGCTTTGTTCGAACCAATCGCGGCCTGGTCGCGGCAGGAGACGGTTCGAGGGCGGGTGATCGTCGCGGCAGACGTTTCTGAGAGCATGGGGACGGTCGACCCCGGCCGGACCGACGGCAAATCGCGCCGAGAACTCGCGCGGTCGCTCGTCTCGGGTGAGAAGGCCACGCTCGGCAAGCTCGATGCCGATCACGACGTCAAGGCCATCGCTTTCGCCCGCGACACCACGCCCGAAGGCCCGCTCGGCTCGCTCGACGGCCGCCTCAGCAGCGCCAAGCCCGGTGCCGCCGACCTGGCCGAGACCGACTGGTCGGGCGTGTTCGCGTCGGCCTTGAAAACGCCCGACGAGGTGCCGATGCTCGGCGTCGTTCTCATCACCGACGGCCGCAAGAACGCCCCCGTCGATGATGCGGCACTTGTCGATAAGCTCGCGGCTCGCGGGGTGCCGGTCTACCCCATTCTGATCGGGTCGACCACCCCGCCGGACGACGTGGCTATCGCCAGCCTCCGCGCCCCCGAGTCGGTCTACAAAGGGGATGTCGCCACCATTGAGGCCACAATCAAGGCCGACGGCGTGCCCGTCGGCTCCACGCTCAACGTCACGCTCAGCCGTCCCGGATCGAAGCCAATCGAGCAGTCGGTGAGGGTTATCAAAGACGGCGTGCGGCCGGTCGCGACGTTCCGTGTGCCGCTTGAAGCCGTTGGGGCGGTGCCGATCACAGTCGCCGTCGCCGCCTCCAAGAACGATGCGAGGGCCGATAATAATGAGCGCTCGACCGTCGTGCAGGTGGCCGACGATAAAGCGAGCGTGCTGCTCGTCGACGGCGAAGCCCGATGGGAATTCCGCTACCTGCGGAACGCCCTGATCCGCGACCCCCGCGTCGCCCTTGACGCGATTGTCTTTCAGCAACCCCCCTCGACCGGCACTGCCGAAGCCACCTATCCGACCACCCTGCCCGCTCGCCCCTCCACCCCAGGCGCGGCCGACCCGCTCAATCGTTTCGACATGATTGTGATCGGCGATGCCGAACTGTCAACCGATGTTTGGGCGCGGCTTGATGCCTATGTCGGCGAGCGCGGGGGGACGCTGGTGATCGTGCCCGGCCCGAAGCACTGGCCCGCGCAGGGAGCTTTAAGCGACGCGAGCCGCGCCTTGCTGCCCGTCACCGATCTCCGCCGCGTCGAGCCCGAGACGGCCGATGATCCCGCGCACCCGAGCCTGCCGCCGGGCGCGATCGTGATGCCGACCTCGGCCATGCTCGACGACGGCTCCACGTGGCCGATGCTCCAGCTCGGGTCGAGCGCGACCGCCAGCGGAGAGGCGTGGGCGGGCCTGCCGAGGCTGCCCTGGGCACTCGTCGGCCGATCTAAGCCAGGCGCATCAGTCCTCGCCACGACCCGAGAAGGCGACGACTCGGCGGTCCTCGCCGCGATGCCTTACGGGCTCGGCAAGACCCTCTGGATCGGCACTGACTCAACCTGGCGCTGGCGCTATCGCGTGGGCGACGCGCTCCACCACCGATTCTGGGGCCAGATCGTCCGGTGGGCCTCCTCGGGCAAACTCGGCGCGGGCAACCGACTCGTCCGATTCGGCCCGTCGACCACCCGCGCCCGGTCGGGTGAAGGGATCAAAATCCAGGCACGCATCGCCGAGACCGTGCCCGACGTCGGCCCTGACTTCCTCGTCGCCGCCCGTGTGACCAAGACGGGCTCGAAAGAGGCTGCCGCCATCGTCCCCTTGCGGGCGGTTCCCGGCCGACCTCGCCTGTTCGAGGGGATCGCCCCCCCCCTCTCCGAAGGCACCTACGCCATCCTCCTTGACGCCCCCGCGCTCGCCACCACCCCAGGCGCCGAGGCCGCCGGCCCGATCGGCGAGGCGAGCCTGACCGTCGCTCCTCGCGAGACCTCCGAGCGGATCGAGCTCTCCGCCTCACGCGACGCCCTCGACCGGATCGCCGCCGCCACCGGCGGCAAAGTCTTCACCCTCGACGACGCCTCAGGACTCCCCGCCCTGCTCCAGTCGAAGGTCAAGACCGTCACCAAAACCGAAGAGACCCCGCTCTGGGACCACCCCGCCGGCCTCTTCCTCTTCTTCGGCATCGTCGGCGTCGAGTGGATCATGCGGAAACGGCTGGGTCTGCCGTAACTGCGGTCAAATCTCTTGATAACTCATTGGCTCACTGCATTTCGTATCAAGGATTAGTCTGATGTCCGAATTCGACACACGATGGGATAATTGGTCGGGCGACTTCGGCGAATCGTTCGCCGCGCAGACACTTGATCCGGCGGTCCGAGACCATGTGGGGTCGATCCTCGGCCATTTTGGCGAGGCGGTCCGCGCGATCGATCCTGACTTTCCCGACGAGGTCAGTCCGGGTACGTTCGCCAAGGTACTTACCGAATCGATGCCCCGGCTCTCGATCGACGATGAGGCGCGGGCGCATGTGCCTGAGGTGATCGCCGCGTTTTTTGAATACCTCCGCGACGACGGCCGGCTCGGCGAAGGTGCAGACTGGGCGGCGCAGGTTCGGATCATCGGCCGGTCGTATCGCGAACGGCTCAGGCCGGGCGGCGGCGTCAAGGGCGTGACCATCCGCAAGGCGGCCGGGGTCTCCTCCGCCGGGCGGAATGACCCGTGTCCGTGTGGATCAGGTAAGAAGTATAAGAAGTGTTGTTTGACGGGGTGAGGGGTTCGTCGACGTTCGACCCCCGCCGAGCCGGAGTGCTCTCGCGACTCTCTCCACGAGGACGATCCCCAATGACTACCGCCACCCTCAACCCCTCCGCCCCTCGCGAGATCCGCCACGCCCTCGGGCGCGTGGCCGCCCGGTTGCGGACGGTCGATGTCGTCAAAGGTCTCGGCACTGTCGCCGTTGTCGCGTCGCTTGGAGCGGTCGCTGGGATGGTCGCCGACTTCGCCTGGCCGCTCCTCTCGATCGCGCGGTGGGGGATCTGGTCGTTGTGGCTGGGGGTGATCGTCGTGTGCACGGTCTTCACCGTGATCCGACCCCTTTTCCGTTCGCTGGGCTCGATCGAACTCGCCGCGCTGGCCGAACGAGGGCAGCCCGAGCTGGGCGAGCACCTCGTCGGGTCGGTGGCGTTGCTCTCGGAGGGAGACCGGACGCACGGCTCGCGCGGCCTGATCGCCGCCCTCGCCGCGCAGGCCGCCGAGCGGGCCGGGACAGTCGACGCCGGCCGTGCGGTGTCGGCCGATCGCGCGCTGAGACGGATGGCGATCGGTCTCGCAGCGGTCGCGATCGTGGCGCTGCCGCCGCTGATTAAGCCTGATCCGTTCGGCGTGATGGCGCGGCGGTTCTTCGCCCCCTGGCTCGATCTCGACCGCGTCGGCCGGTTCGTGCTCCGCGTCAATCCAGGCGACAAGGTCGTCGCGATCGGCACCGATGTCGCGATCAACGCCCGCCTCTCCCCCCGCGCGGGCCTCGGCTTCGGCGCGACGCCTCCCGACGCTGCCTGGCTGGAGTGGGACGACGCCGAGACCGGCAAAACGAGCCGCATCCGCATGGCCTCGAAAGACTCGGGGGCGCGGGATGTCAAGCTGTTTGAAGTCAGCCTGCCCCGCGTCGCTAGCTCGTTTCGCTACCGGGTTGTCACCGATCCCTTGACCAGCCGACACTTCGATGTGAAGGCCATCGAGCCCCCCGCGCTCGCGTCGATCTCGGCCCGCGTCGAGCCACCGGCCTACACCAAGGTTCCCGCCGGACCCGCCCGCGACCCCATGCGGCTCGACGTGATCGAAGGCAGTGAAGTGACTTTCACCCTTGTAAGCACACGTCCCGTCCAGGCGATCGACTTCACCTGGCCGACGTTTAGCGCATCGGAAGACGCATCACGATCAGTCACCGCGACGATCGGTCCTGACGGTAAGACGGCAACTGTTCACGTCATTGCTGAAAACGCAGGTTCTTACTCCTATACGACTCAGATCAAGCGTGACGAATACGGCCTCGACGGTCTGAAAGAGCCGAGAAAGATCTTCGTCCGACCCGACGCGCCGCCGACCCTTACCGCCAAGCCAGCCGAGGCGAAGGAGGCCGGGGCCGACGACGTGCTGACCGTCCCCATCGTCGCCCGCGACGACTTCGCCGTGGCCGCCGCCGAGCTGCACTACACGATCAGACGGTCCAAGAGCGAGGCCGAGCCCGAGACGAAGTCGATCAACGCACCCCTTCAGGGTCTCGGCACCACGCGGGCCTCAGGCGAGGCAGCGCTTGGGCTCAAGTCGCTCAGCGTCAATCCCGGTGATATGATTTCTTATCGGATCAAGGTCGTCGATAATCGCCCCGCGCCGAAGGGTCCGAATGTCATCTGGTCGGACGAGGGGACGCTCACGATCGTTGCCAAGGCCGAGCCGATCCTCGCCCGCCGCGACCGGCTCCACCGCGAGGCGATCCAGGAACGACTCGAAGCGATCAAGAAAGAGAACCTGTTCAATCGTCAAGAGACGACACAACTCCGATACACTGCCGACACCGCCCGACGCACCCCCGCGAGCTGGGACAAATCCAAAGATCAGGCGCTGACCGAACGTGAGGGCACCGCCCGCAAGGTTGTCGACGACCTCAATACGCTCGCACATGACCTTGACGCCGACCCGACCTACCGCTCGCTCTCCCGACCTGCGAAGGAGATCGCCGACGTCGAGGCCGAGGCCGGTCACGCCGCGATCAACGCCGCCCGCCGCGCACCTGACGCCGCCAAGAGGCTGGACGAGCTTCGAGGGGCCGATAGCCGACTGGGCGCGGTGCATATTCGGATCGAAGAACTCCAGCGTAAGTTCGAAGCGATCGCCAAGCTCGACGCCGATCGCCAGAAGCTCCGCGAGCTTGCCGCCCGTGAAGACGCCCTCGCCGCGCAGGCCGCTCAGGCAGGAGACGATAAGCCGCAGCTCGACGCGATCCGCGCCGAGCAAGACGACATCCGCAAAGACCTCGACGCCCTCGCCAATCAGGCCCCCGAGTTGAAGGCTGGGCTGCTCGAAGCCCAGATCGAAGAGGCGGCCGACCTCGCCGAGAAGGCCCGCGAACTCGCCGCCCGCCAGCGTGAGGAGGCCCGCAAGACGGCCGAGGGGACGAAACGCGAGGCCACCCTCAAGGCGCTCGCCGAGGCGCAGAGGCAGATCGAAATCGACGCACGCAAACTCGCGCTTGAGATCGACCAGCCGCTCGCCGAGAACGGCCGCAGCGGACTCAACGCACAAGTGCTCCAGAATGCCGTCGCCCCGATCGAGCGCGGCGAGATCGCGCCGGCAAAGCAGCGGCTCGAAGAGGGAGAGGCCGAATTGCGTCGGCTCGCGCGGGACGTTGAAGACGCCCCCACCGACCTCAAGGCGTTCGTCCGCCGCCTGATGCAGCGGCAGGAAGAGCTATCGAGGCACGTCGCCGACGCCGTCCGCGAAGCAAAGGGGAAGAACAACCCGACCCCGAAGGAACAGGCCGATCTCGCCGAGGCGCTCAAGCCGCTGGCCGCTGAGCAAGATGCAATCGCCAAGCTGACCGAGGCGATCAAGGTCGACGAGCCGAAGAAGGGGGCCGCGCGCGACGCCTCGCAGGCCGTGGCGCGGGCGCTTGAAAACCTTCGTGCCGTCCGCCCCAAGGAGGCGGAAGGTCGGCAAAATGAGGCGAAACAAGCCCTCAACCGCCTGGCCGAGGCCCTGCCCGATAACTGGCATCGCGACGAGCCGGCGCGGAAGGGTCTTGAAGAGGCTCGCCGACTCGCCGAGGAGGCGACCCGTGACCTCGACCGCCACCTCCGCGAGACCGCCGCGCAGCCCGGCAAGCCGCACGACGCCACCAAGGCCGCCGTCGATCTGGCCAATCGCCTCGCCCCGATGATCCAGAAGGAGGCCGAGGCCGTGAAGGCACTCGCCGCGATGGACGTGCCCGCCCGCGTCGAGCCCCAACGTCGCGCCGCCGAACGCCGCGCCAAGGCACTCGGAGACGAGATGGAGGCGATCCGCAAAGGGGCCGCCTCGCTCCCCAAGACGCCAACCGGCAACTCCGGTGCGATCCGCGACTGGCAGGTTGTCGGACCGTTCAAGCGCGATCAGGCCCCGCCGTTCTCGCTCAATGAATCCATCAAAACGTCGGCCAAGTTCAAAGGTCTCAAAAACAAGTCTGTCGGATTCCAACCGGTGAAGGCATCCGGCGACGAGGGCAAGATTGACCTCGGCGTTCTCTACTCGAAGGACTCGGAACAGGCTGCCTTCGCCTCCGCCGAGATTGAAAGCCCAGCGTCAGGCGCAGCCAAGTTCACGCTCGGCGTCGACGACACGCTGATGGTCTGGGTCAATGGCAAGCAGGTCTATCATCTCGATGGCAATCACTCATATAGTTCTGAGCAAGCCACGTTCGAGGTGATCGTGCCGAAGGGTAAGAGCCGGGTTGTTGTCCGGTGCGGGAACCTTTCGAGCGAGTGGGCGTTCAGCCTGGCGGTCGTCACGCCGCAGGTGATGAGCGCTGAGCTTGCAAGGATCGAGACGCTCCGCACCGCCCTGCCGCAGGCCCAGGCCGAAACCCGCGCGGCGCTCGATCGGCTCACCCAGAAGCTCCACAATCAGACCCCCGCCGACGACATGGCGCAGGAGCTTGCCGCCGAACAGGCCGAACTCGCGCAGGCCGCCGCCAAGCCCCGGCCGAACGCCGACCCCGCCGACACGCAGGAAGCGGCCGAGGTCCAGCACCGGCTCGCCGCAGCCCTGCGGACCTTGCAGGTGCCCGACGCCGCCGTCCTTCAGGCTGAGGCCGTCCGCACCGCCGACGCCGCAGCCAAGGCGCTCGACGAGCCGAAGGCGACCGACGCGACGAAGGCCGAGGCCATGAAACAGGCCGCCGAGGCCGCAAAGGCGTTCGCCGATCGACTGACCGACAAGATTTCCCCCCGAGCCGAGGCCGCCGCGCTCGCGAAAGCCGAGCGTGCGATCAACGCCGATGAGATCCCGGCCGACCTCGCCGCGCAGGCCAAGCAGCAGCACGCCATCGCCGCCGAGGCCGCGCGGGTCGAGGCTGACTCGAAGCCAGACTCCGCCCCGACGCAACCCGGCGAGCACAAGGTCGGACCCGCCGAGGCCGCAAACCGCGCGGCGGACATCGCCGAGCGGGCGGCCCAGCGTCAGAACGATCCCAACCGCCCCAAGCCGTCCGCGAAGGAGGTCGACGCCGCGCGGGTCGAGGCCGCCGCGAAGCTCGAAGCCCTCGCCAACCGCGCCGACGACGCTCCCGCGCTCGCCGACGCCCCGGCTCGCGACCGCCTCCTGCCCGACGCCCCGCGCGACCCCGCGGTCGCCGCTCTGCCCGCCCGTGCCGCTGAAGTGAAGGCACTCGCTCGCCGAGAGCGGCAGGTCCGCGAGGGGCTGCAAGCGATCCTCGGTGAGCGCGTTGCCCCGCAGGAAGAACTCAAACACGAGGCCGCCGCGCTCGGGCAAGAACTCGCCGACCTCCGCGACCGGAGCCGAGAGGTCGGGCCGCACGGCCAGGGCCACGCCAACAACGCGGCCGAACTCCTCACCAACCAGGCCCCGCAGGCGATGAATCAGGGGATCGACGAGCTGGCTCAGGGCAAACCCGAAGCCGCCCGCGACCAGCAACGCCGCGCCGCCGACCTCGTCGAGCGCGCGGCACAGGCCGCCGAAGACCTCGCGCAGGCACTCAAGGCCGATCGCCCCGCCGACGTCGGTCAGGCCGCCGACCTCGAACCGGCCCGCGACGCCCTCGCCGAAGCCCGCGCCCACCTCGCCCACGATGGCCAGGGCGAACTCCCGCCAGGTCAGGGCGAAGGCCACTCCCCCGCTGCGGGCAAGTCGGCCTCCGAGGCCATGCAACGCGCCGCGCAGGCAATGCGGACCGCCGCCCGATCGGCCCCCGGCCGCGACCCATCGAGCATCGAGCCGCCCACCGGCGAAGGCACCACGCTCAACCCCAAAGACAACGGCATCGGGGTCGCCGCCGCCGACCTCGCGCAGCTTCAGACGATGGTCCGCCAGAAGACCGGACGCAACTGGGGCGAGCTTCCCGGCCACCTCCGCACCGAGATCCTCCAGCTCTCACAAGGCAAATATCGAGACGACTACGCGCGTCTGATCCAGCTTTATTTCAAGGAGATCGCCTCCGACGCCAACCGGCCGGCGAAGCCCTGATCTCCGCCTCGAGACCAAAGATAGGCTCATGAGAATCCCCGTCGTCGTCTCGATCCTGCTCCTCGCGGTGCCCGTCCACGCCCAGGACGCGGCCCCGAAACCGAAATCATCGGCCGCCGCCGACCGCTCGATCCACCGGGCACTCGACTATCTCAAGTCGTCCCAGAAGCCCGACGGCGCGTGGGAGGCAGGCTTCGGCAAAGCGACGTCGATCACCTCGCTCTCGGTCATGGCCTTCCTCTCGGCCGGCCACGTCCCCGGAGAGCCGGGTCCGTATCGCGAGGCGGTCGAAAAAGGGGTCAGGTATGTTCTGGCCAACCAGAAGCCGAACGGGCTGCTCACATCAAACACCAGCCACGGGCCGATGTATTGCCACGGGATCAGCACCTTGATGCTCGCGGAGGTCGTGGGGATGTCGGCCGACCCCGGCCTTGCCGAGGAGTCTCGCGCGGCGCTGGCGAAGGCGGTCGACCTGATCTTGAAGGCGCAAGACCTCTCCAAGAGCCCGAACCAGGCCGGCGGCTGGCGCTATCAGCCGACGAGTCGCGACAGCGACCTGAGCGTCAGCGGCTGGCAGGTGATGGCCCTCCGCGCCGCGAAGTCGGCCGGGTGCGCCGTACCCTCGGGACAGATCGACAAAGCGGTCAATTATGTGAAGATGTGCGCCGTCAAGGACGGCGGCGGTTTCGCCTACCAACCCGGCGGCGGGCCGAACAACCCCCGGACCGGCACCGGCGTGCTCTCGCTCGAAATCTGCGGAGACCACGCGACGCCCCAGGCCATCGCCGGTGCCGAATACCTGGTCAAACACCCGCCCCGCTGGTCGAGCGAATACTTCTTCTACGAGGCCTATTACTGCTCGCAGGCAACTTTCCAGGTCGGTGATAAATACTTCGACGGCTATTACCCCAAGCTGGCCGCGATCCTCCTCGAACACCAAGACCCCGACGGCAGCTGGCTCTCGGGAGACAGCCACGACCGCGCCGGCGGCAAGAGCTATTGCACCGCAATGGCCGTGCTCTCGCTGGCTGTTGAGTATCGGTATTTGCCGATTTATCAGAGATGAATAATCTTGACGCATGGGATGTAGACTGGGTCAAAATCCAGCCTACGTGACTATTTCTGTGAAACAACATCTGGTCCCCTCCCTCCTTGTGGAGGTGGTGACCAGATATCCTTATTTGACCTGGCTTACCGCTCGTTCAACGGTATTGGATCGAGACCCAGCCAACGCGACAGTCAGACTCGATGCGATCTTAACTCAAAGGTTCACGAGCCCTGATCCAAGCTTCCGGGATGAATTGAAGGCCGCTCGCCATGACGACGACCCCGCCAACGATGGCGCAATTCGTGTCGTTGTCACCGCCCGCACTTGCGGCCGACCAGAGGGCTTCCGCGTAATGATCGAGATGCCTTGCGGCGCACCAGAGAGCGAACGGGACGGTGTCGGGCGCGGTGATCTTGCTCCCATTGCCGAGCCGTTCGACTGCCTCAGGAATGGAGAGGTTAAAGTCGAGCGTCGTGGCCCGTTCGAGTCCGGATCGAGTTTCGCCTGCCGGAGTATGATCGACGACGACGGCGAGCAGATCACGCCCCGAACCTCCTTGCCGACGAGAGGCCCAAGCTGCGGCAATCGCGACGGCAATTGCTCCTGCCTGTCCTTCGGGATGGGCATGAGTGGTCGCGGCAGAGATGCGGGCCTGTTCGACGACGACACTCAAATCGTCGGCATGATAGGCCCCGAGCGGGGCAACCCGCATCGCGCCGCCATTGCCCATCGAACCGTTGCCATCGTAGATCTGTACGGCCGCCAACTGCCATCGTTCACCCGCCGCGATGTTCTCCAAAACCCGACGTACCGAGAGCCCATAGCCGCGATCGGGATTGGACGCATAACGTCGAGCAAACTCGCAGGCGAGGTCATCCGGATCAATCTCGCCACTGCGTTCGAGAACGGCAACGATCGCCATCGCCATCTCGGTGTCATCCGAGTACATCCAGGGAGGACGAGGGAGGCTCCTCGCTGCGTCAGGCGGCACGAAAAAACGGCCGCCAAACGCATCGCCGACCGAGAGTCCATCGAGCGCGAGGTGCGCACGCTCCATCCTGGCGGTGTGAGCCTATGAAAACATAGCCATTACACCTTTATGTCAAGTCTCCCGCTCACTTCTTCTTCGACCACACCGGCGCCAGGTCTTCGGAGAACTGCTGGCGGACGCTGTTGTCGGAGAGGATCTCCTCGGTGGCCTGGAGAACCTCTTGGCGGTCGAAGACGACTGTCTCGGATGCGCGATCGTCAAAGTTAATGATGATGTATTTGTCTTTTGCGTCGCGGAGGGTCTCGACCAGGTGGCGGAGGTTGTTGATCTTCACGCCGTTGACTGACTTCACGACTTTGGTGTAAGGGTTTGAATAGCCCTTACCGATCTTGTGCGGGAACATCGGCGAGCTGACGACCACCAGCTCTTCGCCGGGGAATTTGGCCTTGTCGCCGCGTCGGGTTGCGATCGGGCTGCCGATGAAGCTGAAGAGCAGGAACGCGCGGTCGCCCATGCGCTCGTAGCCGGCGAGGAATTCGGCCGTCGCCGCCGAGAAGACGATCGGGCCGTAGATGAAATAGCTCGGATATTTGCCCAGGAGAGATTGGATCAGCTCGTCATGTCTGGGGGCGACGGGCACCTGGACGACCTGTTCCTTGCCGTCGCGAACGATCGTGACGTTGATCTTGCCGTCTTTGGCGAGGCGTTGGACCATATACTGAAAGCGAAGGTGGAGGTTATCTTTGACCTTTACCATGCCGACGTTGTCGACCTCTTTGTCGCCGATCTTGGTGATCACGTCCCACTTCTTGAGCGGGTAGTCGGGGGTCTCAAGCCCGGGCGCGTGGACGACCATGCCGATGGCCTTCTTGACGCCAAGCTTGGCCTTCAAGGCGTCGTTTTCAAGGGTCTGGAGGGTGTCGGTCATCGCGGGCTTGCCGTCATACTTGCCGTCGGAAACGTCTTTGAGGAAGAGGTCAATCTCCTCGCTGGGGATGATGTAGCCGATGTTGTCACCGCCGCCGAGCCGGCTGTTGACCAGGCCGATGATCTTGTCGTTCACCAGCGCGGGGCCGCCCGAGTTGCCGGGGTTGATCGCCGCGTCGATCTGAATGCGCAGGCCGGCGGTCCCGTAAGCATAGGGAACGAACTCGATCCGCGAGACGATTCCCTTCGTGAGCGACTGCCCAGCGCCGCCGGTCGGATATCCATAGACGAGCACCGGCTCTTTGATCTCAGGGAGTCCCTCGGTGCGCGTTATGGCGGGGCGATTGGCGAAGAAGCTGTCGTCATCGAGCTTGAGCACGGCGAGGTCGATCCCCGGCGAGATCGACTCGACCGTGGCGGGAACCTTCTCGCCCGAGCCGTTGGGCTGGACGAAGACCTGGCTCGCATAGAGGACGACGTGGGCATTGGTGAGGATGCGTTTCCCCTCGATCACGACGCCCGACCCCGTGGCCTCCTGCGGGCTCCCCTTCTGCCAGGGATGCGACGGGTCAGGAGGCCGCATTGTCGAGAAGATTTTGACGACCGACTCGCGGATTGGGTCGAGCTTGACCAGCTCCTGGCCTCGGGACGCATTGGTAAAGGCAAATAGCGCGAACAGTGTCGCGCCTGAGAACAGGGGTCGCACCATCGGAAGGTCCTTTTGCGTCGCATCGCCGAGAAGAGGGGGAATCGAGCCCGGTCCGCTCGGGCAGACATTCATTGTAGCCGGGCCGGGATGGGGAGGCGAAGGGAGAGGGAGGGAAAGAACGAAAACGCAGCCGCTTTCTTGGCGGAACGCGGATTGATCGACGTAAAATGCGGATACGCGACGTAAGCTTGCGCTCTTACGCAGATTCAGCGTCTGATCGCGGGTCGTTTCGTCATAACATCGGGGATTGCCGTCTCCGGGTGGTTTGGTCTATGATTACGTCTCAGGACGTTCATGGAGACGCTGTTCTGATGCGACGAGTTTTGGTGATACTGGGTCTGCTCCTGCTGCTCGTCGGCCCGCTCTTGCGCGTGGCCGAGGCGGCAAGCGACCTGACGCGCGAACTCAACGAGGCCACCGAAGTGGTGCGCCTCGAAGAACCCGACGGCGGGGTCGGCGACGAGTCGGGCGACTCAATCCGCGCCGATGGTCGTTCGGATTGCCGCGATCAGACCCAGACTGAGTCCCCCGTCCTTGCGATTTCGTGGGGCTCTGCCGCCCTGAATTGCGGTGTGCAACTCGCCGAAGTCACGCCTAAGCCGACCGCCCCGCCCTGGCCGGGCCACGTCTCAAGGGTCGTCTTGTTTCAATGCCCGTTGTGTTAGAGGTTGAGTGAACGATTGAAGGCATCGTCTTCCATTTTCACTCCATTTCTCTGCACATGAGGCTTTTCATGAAGACATCTTTGCACCTTCGGCGTGGTTTCACGCTGATCGAATTATTGGTGGTGATTGCGATCATCGCCGTCCTGATCGCGCTCTTGTTGCCTGCGGTCCAGGCGGCTCGCGAAGCGGCGCGGCGTGCCCAGTGCGTGAACAATTTCAAACAGATCGGCTTGAGCCTGTTCAACTACGAGTCGGCCCAGCAAGTCTTGCCGCCGGGCTACGTCTCGGCGTTCGACGCCTCGGGCAACGATATCGGCACCGGCTGGGGCTGGGCCTCAATGATGTTGCCCCAGATGGAACAGACGCCAGTGTTTTCAGCGATCAACTTCTCGCTCAACATTGAGACGCCCGCCAACCTGACCGCCCGCCTGATCACCGTGAATTCGTTCCTCTGCCCGAGCGATCGCGTCGATCCGTACTGGCCGGCCGTGTCGCGCAACTTGCTCACCGGAGCTCCTCTCAGCACGATTTGCAACATCGCCCCATCAAACTACGTGGGCGTCTCTGGGGTCAGCGAGCCTGGACCCGACGGTGAGGGCCTGTTCTTCCGCAACAGTCGCGTCGCGCTCCGCGACATTACCGACGGCCTCTCGAACACCCTGGCAGTCGGCGAACGGTCGCACTTCCTGGGGGCTGCGACATGGACAGGCTCTGTGACCGGTGCCCTGCTCTATGACGGCGACGGAGACATGGTGGGCACACCTTCACTCGAATTCGGCCCTGGCATGATCCTCGGCCACACGGGCGAAGGTGCAGGTCCCGGCGCGAACCGATCCGAGCCGAACCAGTTCTATAGCCTGCATTACGGCCGCGGTTGCAACTTCCTCTTCGCCGACGGCCATGTGGCGTGGCTGAAGTCGACCATGAACTACACCACCTACCGCTCGCTCTCAACCCGAAACGGTGGCGAGGTTGTCTCCGGCGATTATTGATTCACATCACGAGAGAGCAAATGATGAACAAATCACGAATTTTCACGACCATCATGGTCGCCTGCCTGACGATCCTCCCATGTGGCTGCGGCGCAGGTGATGGCGACGACGACGACGTTGCCAGAACGAAAGAGCCAATCCCGCTCGATCAAGTCCCGTCGGCCGTGCTGGCGACCGCGAAGCAGCACGAACCCAACATCACCTGGATCGCCGCGGCCAAAGACAAGTACGACGGCAAGGATAGCATCGAGCTCAAGGGCAAGGCCAAGAACGGCAAGATCAAGGAACTGGAAATCGCCCCCGACGGCACGTTCCTGGGCGCCGAGTGAAGATCGCCGACGTGACTAATCGCCATTGACGCGAAAGCCCCGGCCGATCGCGGTCGGGGCTTCACGGCTTGGTTCCGTCGCCGATGAACACGGCGGGGCCGACATGGAAATAGCGAGCCAGCGCCACGACGTGCTTCAGGTTTAGCCCACGTCGTCCAGAGAGGACTTCCGAGATCGTTGACTCCGCGATCCCGGTGCCCGCCGCCAAGGTCGTCTGACTGCCCCCCCTCGCCTCGATCAGATGCCGTAGCATCTCAGCGAAGGAATGGTCGATTTTCAACGGCTGGGTCACTCGTTCATCGCTTGCTCCCGGATCTTCGTCCCCGCGTCATCACGATGGACAGCCCGTTATCTATCAATCAGCGACTTATCTCCTCGTAGCGCCCTTCCTTGTAGATTACACGCCAAGTTGAGTTACGGCGGTCAGTGATCGTGAACGGTCTCCTAACTCTCGATCTCAGCGATGACGCTTACGCCGAACTCCGACGCCAGGCCGAGGCTGGCGGGACTTCGGCCGAGCACCTGGCTGCGACCTCCCTTGAGCACCGCTTCCGCCCGAAGGATATCGCTCGGGGGGGGGCTGCGGACCCAACCGCACGCGACCGGTTCGAGCGTCATTTCGGCGAACTCCGCCTGCAAAACGCAACCGACGCCGACAATGATCGCATCGACGCCGACCTCGCTCGCGAGTTTGGCGACACCCATGAGGATGCCTGATGCTCCTCGATACGTCGGGGTTACTCTGCCTGCAACATGCGGCAGAGCCTTTCCATAGCCGGGCATGCGACGCCTATCGCTCGGCCAATGTCATGCTTACCCACAGCTATGTTTTGGCCGAGTACGTCGCGCTTGCCCAGGCGAGAAAATATCCTCGCGTCCCTACACTGCAATTCATCGCTGACTTGCAGGATAGCTCTGACATCGACGTCGTCTAGGTCGACTTGATGCGACATCACGAGATCCACGAAGCCCTCTCGACAGACCGCCACTTCGAGCAAGAGGGTTTTCGTCGGCGGCTCGGATGACTTGCCTCGTCCAGAGATCACTCTCGCATCCATCATTTCGTTCAGACGAGGTTTGGGCCTATTCTCAGCCTCGGACGGGCCATATCGAGTCGCCTGGGTGAGGTGCGTGAGCCCCGGGGAAAGAGCCGGGATCGACGACGATCCGGGCCTCCAAGGGCGATGTCGATCCAGATGCGACGCCGCCTCTGCGGGGCTTGGGGATGGCGTCACGCGGCGACCTAACCCGTTCTGACGCCGGGGCCGACTCGATTTCGCCCTTCCGAGGCTGAACGGGACAGCGACACGATCTTCAGGACCAAAAGGGATACCTCCCGTCCCCCCAATCGTCAGTTGACCTTGCCAGTTTGGGCCTTTGTGTGTTCAATAGACGAGGAAAGGCACCCGACGACGACCCGGCACCCGGATGATCGGTCAACCCATTCATCCCCGAGCGTCCGGGCCTGGAGGCTTTTCCCGTGCAGGATCGCATCGCCTACCAAGGCATCACTTTCGACGACGTTCTGCTCGAACCGGGCTACTCCGAGCTGCTTCCCGGTCAGGTCGACTGCAAGACCTATCTCACCGCCAAGATCCGGCTCAATCTGCCTATCCTCTCGTCGCCGATGGACACCGTCACCGAGGCGGAACTGGCGATCGCATTGGCGCAGGAGGGCGGACTCGGCGTCATCCACAAGAATATGTCGATCGTCGAGCAGACCCGCGAGGTCGACAAGGTCAAGCGGTCGGAGAACGGCATTATTGTCGACCCGATCACGCTGCCGCCCGACGCCACCGTCGGCCAGGCCCGCGAGATCATGACGGGGCATCATATCTCCGGCGTGCCGATCACCGTGAACGGTAAGCTCAAGGGGATTCTCACCCGTCGTGACCTTCGATTTTTGGAGTCGAACGACCTCAAAATCGAAGAGGTCATGACCAAGACCAACCTCGTCACCGCGCCGGCCGACACCAGTCTGGAAGAGGCCGATCGGATTCTGACGAAAAATAAGGTCGAGAAGCTTCTCCTGGTTGACGATGAATACCGACTGAAGGGTCTCATCACGATCAAGGACATCGACAAGCTCCACAACTATCCGAACGCCTGCAAGGATTCTCGCGGACGGCTTCGGGTGGGGGCAGCGGTCGGCGTCCATGATTTCGACCGGATTCGTTCGCTGATGGGCGCGGGGGTTGACGTGTTGATCGTCGACTCAGCGCATGGGCACAGCAAGAACGTGATCGACACGGTGCGACGGATCAAGGAGGAGTTCTCGATCGAAGTCATCGCGGGCAACGTCGCCACTGCTGAGGGGACGCGTGACCTGATTGAGGCCGGGGCAGATGCCATCAAGGTGGGCATCGGGCCGGGCTCGATCTGCACGACGCGGGTGGTCTCAGGGGTAGGCGTGCCGCAAGTCACGGCCGTTTATCAGTGCGCCAAGGCCGCCGCGGGGCGGGTGCCGGTGATCGCCGACGGCGGAATCCGCTATTCGGGAGACATCACCAAGGCAATCGCTGCCGGAGCGCATAGCGTGATGATTGGCGGTCTGTTTGCGGGGCTGGCTGAGAGTCCCGGCGAGACCATCATCTATCGCGGACGGAGCTTCAAATCCTATCGCGGCATGGGCTCGCTCGCGGCAATGGCGAAGGGATCGCACGAACGCTATCGCCAGGACGCGGTGCGAGGCCCCATCGACAAGGCTGACGGCACCGGGCGGAAGCTCGTGCCCGAGGGAGTTGAGGGCCGGGTCCCGTACAAGGGGCCGCTCTCTGAATACGTCTTCCAGCTCATCGGCGGACTACGGGCCGGCATGGGCTACTGCGGTACCAAGACCATTGAAGACTTGAGGACGAAGGCCCGGTTCATCCAGGTGACTGGGGCCTCGGTCCAGGAAAGCCATCCGCACGACATCGTGATTACTCAGGAAGCCCCGAACTATTCGAGCTTCACGAGTGAAAACGAATCGATCCGCAGTTCGGTGTAGATCAGAAATCGTGGCCCGGCCAAGGAAGGTCGGGCCAATCGTTGTCTGATTGTTGAAGTCAAGTTGAGGGGGCGGGGCGGGCATGCCGTAGGGGTATGCCGGTCGTCTCGTCGGCCAGCTAGCTAGCAAGGAGGCGTGGCTTGCGTCGCCCAAATTCGGCTTTCAGCGTGGCATTGGTCGCGTTGGGCCTTTCAGCTCCGGTCGTCCAGGCGCAGCAGTTCGGCCGCGCGCCCTCGCCGACCTCGGACACGAATCAGGCCCCCGCGTCGCTCGACCCGATGACGGCCTCGCGAGGCGCTCGCTACCTGCTGCGCAACGGCCTCGATTACATCAATTACAAAGAATACGGCCGGGCGTTACGCTATCTCCGCGCCGCCGAGGCCCGCGAGTCCGAGCTGCAAGGCCCGGAGCTCAAGGCTCTGAAACAGGGGATCGACCAGGCCCAGCGCGGGCTCCGCGAGGCTGACGGACCCGGCGGCAGCGTCGCCGGTCGGTCGCGACCCCGCCCCGCCGGTGCCATCGCCACCGCCCGGCCCCCAGCCGACCCTGTGCGGTCGTTCGACGCCATCGAGCTAACTTCGGGCACTCAGGTTGTTGCCGAGCCCAAGCCCGGACCGGCCCTCGACCGTCAGCCCGCCGCCATGCCGGCCCCGGCACCGACGCTTCCCCCCGTCGAGACCCCGACCCTCGCCCCGCCGACCGAGCCTTCGGAGCCCCCGGCCCGGCTCCCCGAGCCAAGCCCCGCCCCGTCGCTCGCCGATCCCGTGGCCACCACCCCGGCACCCGTTGCGGCACCCGTCGAACCGACCAAGTCGACGGTCCCGGAACTGCCGCCGCTCCCTGGTGAGCCGACCGGACCCGCCGTCGCCCCCGACCCCCTGCCCGACGCCAAGCCCCTGACGGCGGCACCGGTCCAGGCAGCCCCAACCGTCGCCCCGCCGGTGCTCAACCTCGAACCGCTTCCCGACGCCCCGGCCGAGCCCACGGCCCCTGCTTCGAAGGCCCCGGCCCCGGTCGAACTGCCGGCCCCGGCACCCGTCGAACAGCCCACACCGGCCGCGCCGAAGTTTGAAGTCCCGGCCGAGCCAAAGACTCCGGCACCCGTCGAACAGCCCGCACCGAAGTTTGAAGTCCCGGCCGAGCGGACGGCTCCGGCGAATTCGAGCCTGCTCCCGCCCGTCGCTGACCTCGTCGAGGCACCGGTACCAGCCCTGGCTCCGGTCGAATTGAAGCCGTCGGCTCCGACCCCCGACGCCACCCCGGCATCGGCTCCGGCTCCCGACCCGACACCAGCCCCCGCAGCGCCGGTTGCGGTGCTGACTCCCGTCATCGAGCCGACTCCGGTCCCGACGCCCGACCCGACACCAGCTCCCACGGCGACACCCGTGCCGACTCCCGCCGAGCCGGCCGCGACCCCTGCCGAGGCAACGCGTGAGGCAACCCCGCCCCCCGCGCCCGCCGCTGACGAACTGCCCCCCCTGCCCGGCACCCGGCCGCTTCGGGTCGCGACAATGGCACGGGCCGAGGCCCCTGACGACTCGACTCGCAGCCGACGGTTCGCGCTCAGCCCCGAGACCGAAGAGGCGATTGCCAAGATCGCCATGCGGCAGGCTGATGAGTCGCGGACCCGGGTGGGCCAGCCGTCGCAGTTGCCGCGATCGGTCCCGATCATGCCGGCCCCTCCGCCCGCCGACGAGGCCAACCCCTCCGACAACACCTTCAGCAACGGTACCTCCAGCTCCTCGACCCGATTCGAGTTGACCCGCGCCCCCAGCCCGACCGAGGCCTGGCCGATCCGCCGGATTCCCGTCCCCGATGAGTTCGTACCGTTCCAGGGCCGCGACTGGCAGCCCTCGCGGAAGTACTATCAGGCCCCTGCCTATTGCCACATGCCGCTCTACTTTCAGGACGCCTCGCTCGAACGCTACGGCCACAGTGTCGAGCAGTTCTTCGGGCCTGCCGGCCGGTTCATGACCTACCCGATCGACAGTCCCTCGCAGTCGAAGATGCGGATGCAGATCGTCCAGCCGCTCTGGTCGATCGGCCTCTTCGCCTTCCAGGTTGGCACCTTGCCCTACAAGCTCATCGTCGACCCGCCGTGGGAGGCCGAGTATGACCTCGGCTACTACCGCCCCGGAGACCGCATCCCGACCGACGTCTATTACCTCCCGCTCCACGGCGTCGGCCCCGTCTTGCCGCCGGTGCGGGGCCAGAAATAAAGACCTGTTCGCTCGAACATTGCGAAACGAAACGGCCTCCGGATCACTCCGGGGGCCGTTTTTCGTTGGGCGACGATCCTCCCAGACGTCGAGCCGCCAAGCTTGTCTCCGATGGCGGGCATGGCCAGAATAGAGGTCCTCGCCTCGGTCTCCAACCTCAAGTCCATCGCACACCCGGAGCCCGCCGACCATGCCGCGATTCGCCTTCGTGACGCTGTTCGTCCTCTCGATGGCCGCCGAGACCTCAGCGCAGGTTGCCCCCTCGGCCGTTGGCACCTGGCGGGCCGGGGGGACGCATGGGGCCGTTGCTGCCGGGGGCGCGGGATCGGTCGACGCGGGGATGGAGATTCTCAAGGACGGCGGGAACGCCGCCGATGCGGCTGTCGCGACGATCCTCGCGCTGACGGTCACCGACGCGAAGTCGGCCTGCTTCGGCGGCGAGGTGCCGATCCT
The DNA here is from genome assembly GCA_025356435.1 of Isosphaeraceae bacterium. Classification (GTDB taxonomy): domain Bacteria; phylum Planctomycetota; class Planctomycetia; order Isosphaerales; family Isosphaeraceae; genus CAMFLR01. The sequence goes on from JANXSY010000270.1 coordinate 66,287, forward strand.
GATCTATGACGCCAGGCGGAAGGTCGTCGAGGTGATCGCCGGCCAAGGGGTTGCCCCCCGACTCGCCACCCTCGAACACTTCGCGCCCGGCAAGACGATCCCGATCCGGGGGATCGAGCCCGCCGCTGTCCCAGCGCTGCTCGACGCCTGTGTCGTGACGCTCGAACGGCACGGGACGATGACCTTCGCGCGCGTTATCGCGCCGACGTTGCGGCTGCTCGATGCGGGCAGGCTCGACTGGCATCCCCACCTCGCCCAGACGATCCGCAGGCTGATCGCCGCTGAGGCCACCGCTGGGGGCGACCGGCTCATCGGCCTCCGACGCGTCTCCGACACCTTCTATCGAGGCCCGATCGCCCGCGAGATCGACGCCTGGTCACGAGCGAACGGCGGCCTGATCCGGTTCGCCGACCTCGCGACCCACGTCACCCGGATTGAAGACCCGGTGTCGGCAACCTATCGAGGCCGGACGGTCGTCAAGTGCGGCGTCTGGACCCAGGGCCCGTCGCTGCTCCAGTCGCTCCAGATGCTCGAAAGCCACGACCTCAAGTCGATGGGCCACAACAGCCCCGACGCCATCCACGTCGGCGTTGAGGCCCTGAAGCTCGCCCTCGCTGACCGCGACCGTTACTACGCCGATCCCCTCTTCGCCGAAGTCCCAATCAATGGCCTGCTTGCGCCAGGCTATGCGAAATCAAGACGCATGCTTATTGACTTGAACCATGCGTCGATGACTATCCGCCCCGGCGATCCTCGTACCGGTCGCGCCACAATTGACGTTGCCAACAACCCGGCGGGCGACGGCGGACCGGCCTTTGACACCACGACCTGCCTCGTCGCCGACTCCTCGGGCAACGTCGTCGCCGCCACGCCAAGCGGCTGGTCAGGGGTCGTCGCGGGGGAGACGGGGGTCTGGCTCGGGTCAAGGCTCCAGAGCTTTAACACCTGGGTCGGCCACCCCAACGTGATCGAGCCTGGTAAGCGCCCGAGGATCACCCTCTCTCCGACCCTGATCCTCGACGCTGACCGCCGCCCGACCTATGCGATCAGCGTCGCGGGCGGCGACAACCAGGACCAGATGACCTTACAACTCGTCTTGAACCACGTCGATTTCGGTCTCACCCCAGCCGCCTCCGTGACCTCCCCGCGCTACATGACCGACCACCACGTCGGCTCGTTCGCCCAGACCCCTCCCAAGCTCGGCCGGGTCCGGATCAACCCCACCGTCGGCGACCCCACCCTGATCGAACTCGCCCGACGCGGCCACGACCTCTCGCTCCTTCCCGGCCCGATCGGTGCCGCCCCGGTCGTCCTCGCAATCGACCCCGCCACCCACAAAATCGAGGCCGCCGGAGACCCCAAGGCGGGTAGGCATGTCGGGGCGTATTGAGCGGCGGCCCGTTCGGAATTCTTACGACCTCGACCCGAAGTAGAACCCGACGACAGCCGCGAGGAGGTGCTCGGGGCCGTAGGGGCCGAGACGGCCTCGGCCAGCGGCGAGGGAGTGAAGGGTCTCTGGAGGGAGGAACGGGAACAGGCGGTTCACGATCAAGAGGACGAGCAGACCAGCGGCGACGACCGTGATCCCGGCGCGTAGGTCTTCGACGATCCGGGGGGATTGATGGCCCCGAGCTTTCCACCACGAATAGACCGCGTTCATCACCACGCCGAGGAGGAACCCGCCGACCATCAGCAGCGTGACGACCCCGGGGTTGGCCTCAAGGTCGGTCAACTGCCCGCGACGGAAGAGGACGGCCGCCACGGCGATGCAGCCGATCACCAGGAGAATGCGCACGCTCCCGTTCGGCAGATAGAGCGGCGGCGGCCCAATGGCGTCGCGACTCTGCTCAGCGCGATGTCGGCTGGCAAAGTAGTGACCCATGATGATGAACAGCAGGTCTCGCAGATAATCCGGCACCTCCTTCCCCGGCACGAGCACCAGTAGCGCCCACGTCGTCGCGAAGATGGCGATCGCGAGCAGCGCCCGAATGCTCCCCGAGGGCAGCCCGAAGGCATGGACCTTACGCCAGTCGGCAGGAGTCATCGGCTTCGAGCTCTCGTCGGTCATCGGAGACTCTCGCGGAGGGTTGTGATCGTCGTTTGCGTGTTTGAAGAGGCATTCGCTCCGACCGGCCGAATATCCGTTCGGCCTGGGAATCTCGGGACCAGATCACGCATCCATGACGAGGTTATCGACCAGGCCATTGGCATACGAACCGACCGGGCAAAATCACGGATCGACGGGGCGGGCGTCCCAGACCTTCACCGCCTTGTCATCACTCGCCGAGGCGATGCGCCGCCCGTCGGGGGCGATGACGGCCTCGTTTCGGGCTTTGAGGGCGATAACGAGTCCGACCGACGTGCCGACGTGTTCACCCAAAATCATCTTCAGCACGCAAACGCGGTTCAAACCGATGTGCCGATCTCATCGAGCATCTCATAGCCGTCGATCGCGGCGAGGCCGATCGTGACGGGCAGCTCGTCGAATCGGGGCGACCAGCTTGGGTCGGGGAGGAGCGTCGGGGCGCTCGACGATGAGCGTCCCGGCCGAAGCGTCGCGAAAGGGCGTCCCGGTTTGGGGAGGCGATAAACCTCCGCCCCGAAACGATATCTGGTCCCCTCCCCACGTTTGGGGAGGGGACCAGTCAATCCGAATCAGCCGACGGTCGTCTGCGCCCGCGCGGTGAACTCGGCGGAGCCAGCGAGGAAGGCAGCGATGTCGAAGTTCTTCGAGAGGCCCTTCTGGAGGTTGTTCACCGCCGCTGCAAGACCGATCCTGTCGCCGGGGCGGGCGAGGAAGACGCCGTAGTAGCCGTTGGCCGAGCGGGTTGCGGCCTCGGTCGAGTTGAGCAACGAGCCGATGATCGCCGTGCGGCTGGTCCCGGACGAGATGGCACCGGCGATCGCCGATACCTCGCCAACGGACGCCGCGCGGCCGAGGATCGTCTGGTAGGCGGTGCGGACGAAGTCGCTGTTATCGGAGTGGCGGGCGTTGAATTCGGCCGAGGTGAGGAAGTAGGCCGCGAGCTGCTCCTGGTTCTGGCCCCCCTGCAAGACCGACACGCCGGCGTTAACCTCAGCCTGCGAGCCGGTCCGGCTGAGGTAGCTCTGGTAGTAACCGGCGACGACCCTCGTCTGATACTCGGGCGAGTAGAAGAAGCCGACAACGACCTGCTGGAGCGGTATGCCTCTCTTCAAGGTCGCGACCCCGTTGGCCAACCCGGAGGGATCGGCGTCTCGGTTGAGAATCAGGTGGTAGAGACCACGGATCTCAGCGGTGTAGATGTCAACGTTGTGAGTACCGAACGGCGTGGCGTTGAACGTCACCGGCGAGATGACCGTGGTCGGCACAAAGCCAAACGAGTCGTTGCCGATCTGGCCGCCGGCGGCCTGGATGGTCTGCGTCGTTCCAGCACCCGTGCTCAGGTCGCCAGGATAGCTGACGGTCGTCACCGTGTACGAGCCGGGGGCAAGGCCATTGAAGGCGTAATAGCCGGCGGAGTTTGTGATGGAGGCGGGCTCACCGGGATCGAGCGTGCCGTTGTTGTTAAGGTCAAGGTAGACGGTCCGCCCGGAGATCCCGCCACCCTGGCCGTTGGCCGCAGCGTCGAACGTCACGGTGCCAGAGACCGTCGTCTGATTCGTGGGGATGGTCTGAGCCTGGCCGATCTGACGGTTGGCAGGATCGCCATATGTGAACCAGACAGCATTGTCGGGGCCGACCGTGACCCAGAACGGGTTGTTCGAGCCGCCGCCAAAGACCGCTGTCTCGGTGATCACCTTCGTCGACGGATTAATCATGCCGAGCTTGGCGATGCCCGCCTCGGCAAACAAAAGGTTGCCGTCTGGGCCAGTGGTAATCACCTCGGGCCGGCTAAAGAAGGCGGGGAGGGCGAACTCGGTGATCACCTTGGTCGTCGGGTTGAGCGTGCCGATCTTGCCCGACTGCGACTCGGTGAACCAGAGGTTGCCATCAGGCCCGTTGGTGATCGAGTGCGGCTGCGCTGATGACACGCCGTTGCTGGGGGTGTAGGTCGACGACGGGATCGAATACTGGTTGATCGTGTGCGACGCCGGGTTGATCGATCCGATCCGGTCGGTGTTCGAGTCGGTAAACCAGAGGTTGCCGTCAGACCCGCTGATGATCCCCGAGGGGAACACGTTTGAGCCGGCAGGTGCACCAGCGGGCGGGGGGACGACGAACTCGGTAACGACGTGGGTCGAGACATTAAGCGTGCCGACCTGATTCGTCGGCGGGTCTGTGAACCACATGTTGCCGTCGGGGCCGGTCACGATGTTCTGCGGCCCGGCACTCAGCCCGATGTCGAACTCGGTGATCGCCTTCGTCGCCAGGTTGATGGTGCCGATCTTGCCGGACGCAAACTCGGTGAACCACATGTTGCCGTCGGGACCGGTGACGATGGCGTAAGGCTGGCTGTTGGCCGTGGGGGTCGAGTATTCGGTCACAACCTTCGTCGACGCGTTAATCGAACCGATCTTCCCGGCTGAGAACTCGGTAAACCAGAGGTTGCCGTCGGGACCGCCGGTGATCCCGATCAGACCGCTATTCGCCGTGGGCACGCTGAACGAGCTGAGACTCACCGCCAGCAATCGCCGCGACTCCATCCCCTCGACTGTGGGCGAGAAACCCGTTCGACCCCTAACCCTCTTCGCCTTGGTCCGTCCTGACATCGCGGCTGCCTCCAGGTGGTAATCTCGAACCCTCTCACCAAGGAGAGGTGGTGTTGCTTGGGGGATGAAACGAACACGGGATGGGCGGCCACTCGTCGATCGTAGCTGCATCCATGCCGAATACCGCATATCTGATGCCAATCGACCTCGAACCGGACCACTCCCGACAGGCCGACGAGTCTACCAAAAGGCCGGCGGGTCGCGTCACCCTCGGCCGCGCGAGTGGTG
>JANXSY010000276.1 GCA_025356435.1 Isosphaeraceae bacterium
GGGAATTCAGGCAGCAGAAGCGTGAGAGGTCGTCCATGGTCAGGCTCGGCGGCGGGATCACCCGATGGGAGAACAAGTTGCGAGATTCGCTCCTTGATACCAGGACGGACGGCAGCGTGCAACAACTCACGGCCACGAGGAAAAACTCAAGTCATAACTCTTGAATTCCAGTTTGGGCCGGCCTTCGCATACAGGGAGGCTATGCGGGATCACCCACGAGCGGCGGCAAGGGTTCGACACCGAGATCGCGGATGGTTACGAGTGCCCGAAAATCGAGGCCGCGTGCTGCGAAGGCGGCTTCGGCACCTTCAAGGCGGTCGAGCACGGCAATCACCCGGACGACTCTACAGCCGATCGCCTCGACCGCGTCGACTGCCTGAAGCGATGAACCGCCGGTCGTTGCGACGTCATCGACGATGACCACGTCCATCCCTGACTCGACGGGACCCTCGACGAGCCGACCGGTGCCATGCCCCTTCGTCTCTTTACGGACGAGGAAGCCTCGCAACCCCGGCCGTCCTCCCGTTCCAGCAAGCGCGAGCGTAGCCCCGACGATCGGGTCGGCTCCCATTGTCAGGCCGCCGACGGCTTGGACTGATGGTAAGTCGGCCAGGAGCCTGAGAATGCTGGCCCCGACCAACGCCGCACCTTCGGCCCCGAGCGTAACCTTGCGACCGTCGACGTAGTAGTGCGAGGTTCGTCCACTTGCCAGCGTGAATGTCCCGGTGCGGAGCGCGTCCCGCTTCAGCAACGCGATCAGGGCTTCTCGGTCGTCAATCCCGTCCATCGGAACTTTCCTCGTTGATCCTTGGCGTCGATTCGCAGATCTCAGATGAGGTCGAATCATTGATTGATAACATACCAAAGGTCGGTCCTCGGGCCAACGAGGCAACGGACCGCAAGGTTGAAGCAGTAATTTTGATTAGGATTGAATTGATCGAACAGGCAAGTAATCCCCATCGTTTTCATGAATTGCAAGCGGGGATGCGATGTGCGGGCCATTCTTCTATTCGTTCAACTCGTTCACGGCATCTTCGCATTCGCAGAGTTCAAATCTGACACCCTGAGCAGTTTTCCGAGGAATTTTTAGAAAATCGTTAGACAATGCCAGTGATAGCCTTTCCTTCAGACGGTTCAGGGGGTAATATGAAATCGTTCAATTCGTCCAAACGAGCGATTCATGACAATCTCCACTCAATACCTCAAGACGCAACAAGTCGCCGACGCTCTCGGAATCAGTGTGAGCACAGTTAAGCGTTGGGTAGATAAGGGGGAACTCTACGCCGCGAAGACTGTAGGGAAGCATCGCCTGATTTCAGTCGACGAAGCGTTAAAGTTCGCAAGAAAAAATAGGTTGTCAACTGCCAATCTTGAACGATTAGACGGGTCGGGACTATCGGCACTGGCTTCAATTGATGACTTGGTACGAGACGGGTTGTTTTCGGCCCTTAAGGAAGGCAGAACAAGAGACGCGAAGCACTGGATCGAGTCCGCCTACAGAGCGTGCGGGGGTGCAGCTGTTATCGCGGATGAACTGATTGGCCCGGTGATGGGGCGGGTCGGGCACGGTTGGAGTGTTGGCGACTGGGATATCTTTGAAGAGCATCATGCGTCACAGGTCGTCGCGTCTGTGCTTTCCGATCTAATTGCTCGCGTGTCGCCAGCGAGTAGCGGCCACTCCCCTCTCGCGCTCGGTGCCGCACCCGAGGGAGATGCCTACATCTTACCACTGCTCTTGGGTGAGTTGACCCTCCGCGATGCCGGATGGGACGTCAAAAATCTTGGGGCAAACCTGCCTCTCAAATCTTTGGCGAGGGCGATCACGCTTTATCGGCCAAGGTTGATCTTCCTCGCGGTCAGTCACATGATCGACCCAATCGGTTTCCTCGGCGAATATGCCGAATTGTCCGAATTAGCATTCAAAATGAAAGCGACACTTGTCGTCGGTGGGCGTGGTCTCTCGCCGGAATTGTTGGCTCGGCTTGAGCATACCGTTTTCGGAGAACGGATGATCAACTTGCGAGATGTGGCACGGGACCTGCACTCGGGCCCCTCCGTCATCCCTTCAGAACACGGAATGAGCAACTAGTCCGAAATACATAAGGGAGAATGCCATGCGTACGAGATCCCGAGAAGCCGACATCGACGGGGTGACCGTTCTCGATGCGTTCGAGACGGGGCTCTTGAGCTCGTCTGAGGAGCGACAACTGCTCCGATCGCTGGGCGAATGCAAGGACAAGCTCTCCGCCGCCCTCGCTTCTATTCGCCGGGCCGACGATCTTCCGGAAGGAGTCGACAATCCGCAGGCTCAGGCTCATTACATCGAAGAGTTTTACTCAAAGAGTGGCAAAGCCCCGGCCGAGGCGGTGCTGGGAGCCGTCTATCGCCGCTATGCCGAACTTCGTGGGAAACTCGCGATGGCGAATATGAGGCTCGTCGCTCACGTGGCGAAGCGATTCCGCGAACGCGGGGTTTCGTATTCGGACTTGCTCCAGGAAGGATTCTGCGGACTGCTCGAGGCAATCGATCGCTTCGACCTGTCTCACGAGACGAAACTAGCCACTTATGCAACCTGGTGGATTCGCCAGTCGATGCAGCGGGCCGTTGCCTCCGGAGCATATCCAGTCCGCCTCAGCCCACGCCATCTTCGACAGCTCGCGCAGAATCAAGACGAACTCGATCGCGGCGTCGGCCCCGATGGAGCCAGTGAGATGATCCGGCGCATTCATGCCGCGACCCGCCCGACGATCTCGCTCGACGCCACTTTCGACGGCGATCAACAACGGACGTTGCTACACACGATGAGCGACGCCGAAGGGGACCGCACCGAAGACCTCGAAATGGACGAGACGATCGGCAAACTGATCAATACGCTCCGTCCTCGCGAGCAGGAAGTTTTGGCGCTCCGATTCGGACTCGGGGGCAAGTCTCGCCTCTCCTTGAGTCAGGTTGGCAAGGTGCTGAAAGTGTCGAAGGAACGGGTTCGCCAGATCCAGGACCGCGCCCTCGAAAAACTCCGCGCTCTGGCGATCGAGAACAATCTGGCCGACTCGCTCGTCACGATCTGAACGACGTGCCGACGATCGGCGGCTTGCACGGGGACGTCTCGACGGCTAAGTTCAAGCGGCGATCCGTCGGGCACCCTCGCCCGATGCCGCACTGGCCGTCCGACTCGTCTCTGGGTCTCGTATCATCTATGCCGATCGAGGTGACACCTACCTGGGTAAGCCAAGACCTATTCGCTGCCGGAAAGCCAGGTCGGCAAGCCTGCCGGCTGCAAGCGATGTCATACCGAGTTTCGTGCAGAAGCGTCTCTCGCACCAAACAGAATCGAACCGGTCACTGCACAGGCCGCACCTCGGCCGACGCAGGACATTTACGCAGTCGCCTCAGGCCGAATTGAGGCCGACTGCCCGACCTGCGGCCATCACTATGATTTCGATGTCTCCCTCAAGGACAAACTCACCCGCAGCAAAGGGTGTGGAGAGGTGTTCCGGGTCGGATCGACATCCCCTCCCGCGCGATCGAATGCAGAGCCTATATAGGATGTCTTGATCGACGAAGACGTTCCGCCTATCGCGAAACCTATAGAATCGCTCGCGAAGCCGATACTGATCAGGCCCGATGATCGCAAATGCCATCGGCGTGGCGGTGCCCGTCTTTTGAATCATCTGCAGCATTGTTCATGTCAAACAATCCTGGGCCGATGGGACGCAAAGCTCAAGACTTGCGACACGTTCTCGGATTCTCCACGTGGGACAGGTGGATTGATCCGGACGAGCGTCGTCGCAGAGCTGCGTCTAACGGCCAATGCCATCCCGGAAACGACGGATCGGATCGCGGACACGCTCGGGGCGATGCTCGACCGAGAGTCGTTCGATCGTTTCGCGACGGGGCTTCTCGAACTGGAAACAAAGCGTGAAGAGGAGAAGTTCCGCGTCGCGGGACTTCCGGAGCTCAATCCGGCAAAAGACTGTCAACTGCTCCCAAAGCTTGGTACGAGGTGGGTCGACTTCTTGGAAAAAGACCGAAGCGGGCTCAATCGGGTCGCCATTTTGTCGGGATCACCAAATCGGCCTCGTGGCCGTGAGTTGTTGCACGCTACCGTCCGTCCTGGTATCAAGGAGCGAATCTCGCAACCTGTTCTCCCATCGGGTGATCCCGCCGCCGAGCCTGACCATGGACGACCTCTCACGCTTCTGCTGCCTGAATTCCC
>JANXSY010000143.1 GCA_025356435.1 Isosphaeraceae bacterium
TGCGGACGCTGCGGATCAAGGGTGAGGATGGGGCCTGGCAACAACGGACCCCGGCGATGGCGGCGGGACTGGCCGATCATGTCTGGCCGCTCTCGGAGTGGCTGACTTTACCCGCCGTGCATCAGACGTAGGCCACCAGGCACAATCTGAGGAAAAGCCGAAAAAGAAAGGTAGATCGCGATGAAATGCCATCTCGCCGGTTTAGCGCTGATCGTCTTGACGTCCCAGGCCGTGGCACAGGAGGCCGCGCCCCGCCGTGCTCAACTGTGGGCGATCGTGGCAAGCGTGGGACGATATGATGATCCCGACCTCGCCGCGAGGCCCGGGCTTGCGGAAGACGGAAAGGCTCTGGCCGTCTATCTCGAAAAGACGGCGGGTTGGCCTGCAGATCATGTGATCGTGCTCGATGAGAACGGTGAAGACGCGCCGGACCCGGCCGGGACCGGCCAGCTCCATCTGCGGTCGACGGGGAAGAACCTCAGGTGGGCGACCCAAGTCTGGCTCCGTAGTAGGGCGAGTCGTGGAGACGTCGTGCTGTTCGTCTTCTCCGGGCAGGCCGGCCGTGGCAACGCCGAGGAATGGCTCTGGCCGGTCGACGCGAAATCCGAAGCGATCGAACGAGACGGGTGGTCACCCTCGGAGGCGATCTCACTCGCGCTCGGGACGATCAAGTGTGTGCAGACCCTCTGCGTCATCGACGCTCCGATCCGCGAGCCCGGCCGCACGACCGATGCTACCGTGGCCGGGACCGGCCTGCTCGACCGCCTCGCGTTCTGGCCGGGGAGCGCAGTTTGGATGGCCTCGATCCCTCGGCCGGGGGCCGGCGGGGCGGGGAGCGCGTTCGCCTCGGCGTTTCGGAAGGCACTCGGCACGCCCACACTGCCGATGCTGGCGACGCTCCGCGAACTCGACCGCGAAGCGACTCGAAAGGGTCTCGGCTTTCGACAGCGCGGCGGCGTCCCGCCGGGTCTCACGCCGTCGCAAGACGGCTTGCAGACGCGAACCGATCGCGGACCAGAACTGCTGTTGCAGAGCGGCCACGCCGATCGGATATCCGCGATGCTCGTGCGGCCTGACGGTCGGACCCTGCTCACGGCAAGCGACGACTCGACGATCCGCATCTGGAAGCCCCTCGCGAGAGAGCGGTCGCTCCTTCGCATCATCCCAGGGTTCGTCAACAGAGTCACCGCGCTCGCGATGACCACCGACGGACGACACGTCGCCGGAGGCGACGGCATGGGAGAGGTCTGTGTCTGGGATCTCGCCGATCCCGGTTCCCCCCGGCTCGACCGAGGCAGGCCCAGCCCGCACAATGCGCGGATCGCCTCGATCCATTTCATTGCCCACGCGCCCGGCGAGATCGACCGAAGATTCATTTCGCTCGACGAGTCGGAGCAAGGTTTCTCCTGGCTGGCCCGGGGACGAGAGCTGGATTTCTCCCCTAAGCCCCTCCTCGGAGGGAAGGCGGTCTGCGTCGCCGCCGCGAGCGACCCGGGCGGCCCGGCTGCCCTGGTCATTGCCGGCGACGACCGAAAACTGCACGTCTTCGACAGAGACGTCCGGCAGGTCCGCGAACTTCGCCTGCCTTTCGATCGTGCGATTGCAATCTCGCTCAGCCCCGACGGTCGGTGGGCCGCCGTCAGCGACAGGGCGGGCCGAGTGCTGGCGGTCGACCTGTCGTCGCCCGATCCCCGCTTTAACGAGACGTTGTTCCCAGCCCCGATCGGTGGGCTAGCGATCGGCCAAGGAGGCCTTTTGGCGATCGGCACCGGTCGAGGCGTCCGGGTCGCGTCGCTCGGTAAACTCGACGCGGCGGTCAGAATCGAGGGGCTGGACGACGAGGTGACCACTGTCGAATTCTCGGTGGACGGTCAATGGTTGGGGGCTTTGACGACGACCGGCACGTTCGGACTCTGGAAGCTCAAGCCCGACGGCGGATTCGAACGGCGCGACCTCGCCCATCCCGAGGGGGCGAGTCGGTTCGCCTTCGGCCCGGAATCCGGCGGGGCATTCGTCGCTCTTGGTGGGCTCGACGGGTCGTTGCGGCGGTGGGACCTGGAGGCCACGCCCCGACCGTTGGAAGTCCCGGCGATCGCCCCGAGACGCGGCAAAGTCGAGTCGATCGCCGCCTCGCCCGACGGACGCCGATTCGTCCAGATCAACGACGACGGCAAAGCCCAGCTCTGGGACTTCGCTGAGGGAAGGACCGTACGCGTGCTTGCGGGGACATGGAAGGACGGCGCGTTCCTGGCCGACGGTCGGCTCGTTCTGGTGGCCCATGCCGACCACGGCGGCTGGCCGAGATTCGTTGACGCGTCTACATGTGTCGTGGGCGTCCCACTGCCTCGTCCGCGACAGGGGAAAACGATCGAAGACCTCGACAAGGCCGTCGCTTCCCAGTCGGGCCTGCGGATCGCCGCCGCCACGAGCCGGGGACGGACGGGGATCGTTTACGTGTGGGACCTCAAGGACGGATCGTGCCGGACGATCGGCGGATGGGAGTCTTCTGTCGCCGCGATCGATCTCTCCGCCGACGGTTTGACTCTGCTCTCCGCGACCGAGGACGGGAAGGTCCAACTCTGGGATATCGCCTCACTCGAAAACGAGCCCAGGCTTCGCAAGGTGTTTGAAGACAGCGCGCTCGGGACGCCCACGGCGGTCAGGCTTGGGCCGGACGGTCTCGTCGTCGCGGCGGGCCTGGGGACTGCGGGCCGAGGCGTCGTCTCGACATGGACGTGGGATCCGGCGGACGTCAACATGAAGTCGGATTTTCGCCGCGTCGGCGAGGTCGCGGGGTATGTCAACGCCATGACCTTCCTCAACGGCGGACGTTACCTCGCCGTCGCGGGCGAGGGCCGTCGCATTCACGCTTGGGACTTCACCGATCGCCGCCGCCCGATCGAATTACGAGTCTCCTCAAATCCGAACAAGCCCGCTCAGCCCAACCATCACGAGAGGATTAACGACCTTCTCAATTATCCCTGCCCGGACAAGTCGATCCTCGCGAGTGCCAGCAGCGACTCGACCGTGCGATTCTGGCGGATCGACCCGAAATCCTCCGAACTGCTCGGCACGATTACCTCTTCGCCTGATACCGCCACTCCGGGACCGGCCGACCCCACGCCGCCTCGCGCTGGGGAGGCTCAGTGGATTGCATTCACAAGTGAAGGGATTTTTGACGGTTCGCAGGATGGCGAGTCCCTGGTTTCGTTCGTCGATGGCGAACGCGTTCACGCGATCGACTCGTACGCCAAGCGACTGTTCCGCCCGTTCCTCACCGAAGACTTTCGTCACGGAAATAAGCCTCGTCCCGACCCATTCTCGGCACCTCTTCCCTTGCGACTTGAGCTGGCGCGGCCCGTCGACCTGGACGTCGCCGACGTCGAGGTTCGCGTCGCGTTCAACGATCCCGACGTCCGGCGCGACTCCATTCGTCTCTACCAGAACGGCACCCCGATCCGTGACGGTGCCGACTTCACCGAGGCGCGTCCTGGCAGCCTTTCGACGAAGGTCCGCCTGACGAGGGGCGACAACCGGTTTCACGCGATGGCGTCGCGGCCCGACGAGGTCGACGCGAGGAGCGACGACCTCTGGATGCATCACACCGGGCCGATGGTGAAGGGCCGGGTCCACGTTGTCGCGCTCGGGGTCGGGAACTATCATCGCAATGCGCTCCGTTATCCCGTCAAGGATGCCAAGGAAATGGCAAAGGCGATGGCGAGCCGCGTCCTCTCGCCCAGCCAGTTAGCAGGCCGAGCGATCGTACTCACCGACGTCGAGGTGAATGAGAAGGCGATCGAGAGCGAATTCGCGAAACTTCGCCGGGAAGTGAAAGACCACCCCGAGGACACCGTCGTCGTCTTCCTCGCCGGCCATGCTGATCTCGTGAAGGATGCCGAGGGGCGTAGCCTCTACTCGCTACTCCTGCCCACCTATCCATTCCCCTCCGATGCCCCACGCCTGGCCATGAATCGGGGAGTCGAGGCTATCGGCCCGGGGGGCGTACCCGCAGACGCATATCTTTCCTATGCAAACATCTACAAGAATCTAAGCCATCTTCAGGCCCTGCAACGTCTGGTCATTATCGACGCATGCCAGGCCGAGGCCGCCATTAACGACCCTGGCGTGGCGCGGATCGATCGACTCCGGGCCGTGGATCGCGAGGCCAGGATGACGCGGACGGCCTATCTGCTCGCCACCCGACGAGGCGAGGCCGCGTCCGAATCGTCGGCGCTCGACCATGGTTTGCTGACTTACGTCGTGCTGCGCGGGATCGGCGCGAAGGACCTGAAGGCTGCGCCGGCCGAGATCGCGTCGTTGCGCCCGGGAGTCACCGCGGATCTCGACGGCGACGGAAGGATCACGACCGGCGAAATCCGGCAATTCGTCGACGTGAACCTCCCCACGCTCTCGAACCTTCCAGGCGTCGTCCGCTCGCCCGGCAAGGAGTCTCTTCTGCCCCGCAGTGCCGGCACCTCCGGCGTCCAGGTAGGCGGCGACTCCTTCCCGCTCTTTGTGACGCCCGTCAAGACGACGCGACTTCCTTGACGAGCGAGCCCTATCATTCGGGCCGGGGCGAGGCCTTGAGGTCAAGAAGCTTTCTCGACGGGACCGAGTCGGGGAGGTAACAATCTCCGAACTCTCGTTGTAGCGACAATGCCTTCACGTTCTTGTTCAACTGTTCGCGAAACTCAAATAAGGGCATTACCCGATCCTTATTAGCCGATTTGACCGTGATGATCGCCTCGGTCAGCAAACGTTGTTTCAAGCGTGAAGGCTCGGGGCCTCTCTCGCTCTTCTTGACGACGATCACATTCTCTTGATTCTGGAGTCGCCTGATCCAGTCGACAAGCTCGGTAGGCTTGGACGATTCGAGTGCTGTCCGTGCCCGGTCGAGGATGAGGATCACGGTGCATCCCTGACGAGTTAGCGAGCCGAGCCGATCGGCGACTTCATTGGCCGAGATTGTCCCGTCCGAAGTCGCGATCTTCAGCTCGTTGCCGATCGTCAGTAGGTGCGATTCGACGACGACGAACACGGTATCGTTTTGTCCGAGTTGCGCCCCGGTCATCTCTTCGATACACTCCAGGAGCCGCTCACGAGTGGCGCGAGGACCGGCTAACTCGTGATCGACCGACTTCGCCTCTTCGTACGCCCGTCCCGACTCGGTCACGGCGTGCCGCAAGAAGAACCGATCGAGGTCTCTGGCGTCATCCTGGGCAAACCGGATTGCGGGAGGTCCGTCCGATCCGAATTCCGGCGCGAATGCGATCACTCGGCTGCTCGTTTGTTTGTTCACGGGTCGCTCCGGCACTTCGAAGGCGACGTCGAGGAATGTCTGGCGGACCACTCCGGCCGCGTTCTCCGCCGTGGCTACGATCTTTGAATCGCCCCGCAGTTCTTCATACACCTGGACGATGGCAGACTTTCCTTCGGCCGCATTGTCGACGCGATCTCCTCGCGGCAAAGGCCGGCCATCGCGGTCGGAACGAAATACCCCGAGCGCCTCGCCCTTGCGGGTCTCGACTTCCCACTTGACCGCGATCGGCCCCATCGCAGTGGCACGATCGGGAATCGGTTCGCCGGGTCGTATGACCCGTCCGTCAAGCCCACGCACCACCGTGCCGTTGTCGACCAGCCGTGCGACGAGACTCGGCGGCCCCGCGCTGACGATCGCCAGTGGGTCATCCCCTCGGGCCTCGCCGAACGCGATCGTCTCATCGGCCGTGTCGAGAAGGCGGTCGAGGAAATTGGCGGGATCGGCCTTTCGCTGGCGGAGGGCTTTCTCATAGGTCGTGATCGGGACGTAGTCGGACGGCCCGGTTCGGCCCATTTCGGCGTGATTGGTGTGCCAGCCGAGGAAGAGTTTATCCCCCTCGACCGATGTGTCGTAGTAGCCGCGAGGGGTCCAGAAGACCCACTCGCCGGACTTGGCGACGAAGAGTTTGAGCGAAGGCCGATCACGCTTCGTCGTCCCGACGACAACACTTGGACGTCCTTTTTGGGCGCTCACTTTTCGCATCTCGCCCACGCGAGGTCGGATGCCGAACTGGACCCATATGTTGGGAGGGACGTTGGCGATGCGATCGACAAACTCGTGTGCTGTGACGCGCGCGCCGTTCAGCGCCGCTTCTTCGATGACGTCATCCTTGAGCAACCCGGCGGCCTCGGCAAATCCGTGCGATGTCACTCCATTGACGACCAGCTTGTCGTCCCGAATGTCGAACTCGGCACCCAGGGGCGCGACGGTGTCGCACCCGGCCAGCGTCGTCAAACCGAGCGTCTGGTCCCGCGACCCGCTCGCGAGCCATCGACGGTCGGCCGAGACCGCGAGAGAGTAGACCGGACCACCGTGCCCCGCGACGAAGCGACACCGCACCCGATCATCGATCCGATAGATCGCGACCCCGGCCTCACAAGCGACCGCCACGCACGCGCGGGGATGGCCGGGTCCGGGGGGGATGAATGTGTGTGCCCACCATCGTCCATCCGTGTTCGATAGCTCAATCTGGAAGACGGACTGTCCGTTCCGGACGACTTGAAGCTTGGAATTCGACAAGGCGTTCACAGTCATACCATCATAGACTGTTAAATCTGCACTCACTTCCGTCGGCTTCAGCCAGAGGGTCTGGCGGGTCCTGAGGGCGTAGCCGGTATAGTCCGCCAGCCCGTCCCGTTCGCCCCTGAAGGCGACGACGGTCTCGGTCCCGCCCGGGGGGCCGACCTCGGCGAACTTGACATCCCAGAGCGACTGTCCCTGGCCTCCGATCTCGACGGTGGGTGCGTCCAGCGTCTTCAGCACGATCCGCTGATCGTCGAAGCCGGCGATTGCGAGGGACTTCCCAGTTGGGCTAAATGCGAGGGCACGCACATGGTTCGTGGTGGGATTGGGCGGAGTCGCACTCGACGAGAAAATCGTCTGGCGAATCACATTATCGACTACCCCCCGGATGACCACGTCGCACGCGAGCGAAGGGAGTTGACCCTGGACGATCGCGCGGCTGACGATGCTGGTCGCGAGTGCATCGTCCGGCCCGAAGGCGACGGCAAGAACCGACCCCGTCATGGGATTAAAGTCGTGGGGATTGTGCAGGGCGACCACCCCCCGGGCGTACCAATCCGGCAGGCTCATGTCGAAGCGAATAAGGAACCCGTTTTCGCGGCCGATCACCAGCCAGTGGCCGTCGGGGCTCAGAGTCATAGCCTTGATCTTCGACGCGGGCACAGGATTCGGGTCGGCGAGGGCGGGCCATCTGGCAATCGATCGCCTATTGTCCACGTCCCAGAGGCGTACGACTCCGTCATCGCCGCCCGAGATCAGCTCTTTGCCGCCGTTGCGGAACGCGACGACATTAACGGGGCCTTGGTCGTCCGCACGCAAAATGGCGAGTTGCTTTCGTTGAGCGACGTCCCAGAGCCGGATTGTCCTATCCACCGACCCGGATGCGAGGATCGAGCCTGTTGGGTCGAATGCCATCGCGGCAACGGCGTCGATGTGACCGGTCGCGGCGAGGGGGGTCTCCCCTTCGGTTGCTGCGAGCTCACCGATCGGATCTCCGAATGGCCGATCGACACGACCCGGGTGCTGATACAGCTTGATCTCGCCGCGCATCGACGAGACGCCTTGACCGGCCACAGCGATGATCCGCCGGCCCGTCGCATCAGTCGGTGAGATCGTCATCGCGTAGATTGCCCCCGCGCTACCCCGCCAGATCGGAGGCCGTATCGTCTTACCGAGCGAGGGGGGAGTGCTGCGTAGGTCCCAGATCCGGACCACCTTATCCTCGCCCGCCGAAAAGAGAGTTGTCTCATCGTCTGAAAAGGCCAAGGCCCTCACTTGTCCCATATGCCCGCCCGCACCAACTACGAGAACCGGGTGATTGGCAAAATCCTTCGCTTTGTCTTGTCCACGAGCTATTGAGCCGCACAAGCAAATGATGCCAAACAGCCAAATTCGCAGAATAAGTCGTTGTCTCATGCTAGACTTCGTTGCCATTGGTAAACCTCTCAAAAACGTAAAATTTGAAGCTCATCACGTATTCGGGGTTGGTACGACCAGAACGCCGACTGGACTTCCTAACGAATGGCGAGCGCGGGCTTAAGGATTATCTGACTTGCTTGAACTCAATAGGCAACCGGTAGCCGAGCGAAAAATGTCATCGGATAAGTTTATAGGAGACATCAATGGATTCAAAGAGGCTCGTCTGCGCTTCCTTGTGGATGGCATAGTATTCATGATGGGTCAATTCCTTCTTCTAATGAGGCGAAGACGCTCTTCATCGAGGCGTTGTCCCAGCAGCTAGCGCGTCGGATCATGCTGCAGGTGATGCCGTGGCTGGTCAAGGCGCGTTGGAAGTGCTGTTTCGCGTACTGGCTGCCACGATCCAAGTGCGTCACAAGGCCAACGTCGGGCAGGCGTCGCGAGACGGCTATCTCAATGGCATCAGCGTCCGTCGATGCTTCGCCATCACTATCCTCCTTACATAGAGCTTACGCTCTTATCTGGGCGCTCGCCATTCGTGGGGAAGTCCACAAGCCGGATAAACCCTGAGCACGGCATCCGCCATTTGTGCGGAAGTCCAGTTCTAACGTGTTGCTTTTTCAGAGCGCAGACCGATCTTGGCTAGAATTGTCTTGATCTACGCCATCAGAGCGTCGAATATCTTCTTGCAGAGACTCCTCCGTACGATTGGTTCTACGGAACCCCGGGGACGAGACCTCCAATAGGCCGATGAAGGCGTTGCTCGCCCGACTCAAGTATTCAACGACAAGTTACCGATTCGAAGTTGTGAATTATGACCGGCATATGAGGGCTATAATCAATGGTAACGCGTCCATTCCCTCGACGAAAAGTTTATCCTCATCGGTCATGGGCGGTTCTTCTCGGATCGATCGTGGTCGTGCCGCTGGCCAGCGGTTGCGGCGGATCGTCGTCGGGTGAGGCTTCGAAGTCCGACGTCCCCCCGGGAGTCGCCAAGGCGGACACGAGTACCCCACGGCCCAGCATCAAGTCGAGACGCAAGGTAGATACCTCCTCGCGCCGCGATCACCAGAAGACAATCGCGCCAACGAGCCAGTGAGTTCGGATGGGTATCGACGACGTCCGACTCACCGTCTTTTCACCACGACTATTTTTGAACACGGGCCTCTGGCATGTCGGGCAGTTATAGCCCTCGATTTGTCGAAGACCGATCCGGTCCAGGTAGAGTGTCGCGTCTTACCCGCCTATCACGTCGATCGCATGAAGGGGGAAGAAAATTGATCATCCAGGGTCGATTCAGGCAGTCCAAGCCTAAGGGTTTCACCCTCATCGAGTTGCTGGTGGTGATCGCGATCATCGCGGTCTTGATCGCCCTGCTACTCCCCGCGGTACAGGCGGCTCGCGAAGCGGCTCGCCGAGCGCAGTGCGTAAACAATCTCAAGCAATTAGCCCTGGCCTGCCATAACTATGAGAGCTCGAACGGTACGTTCCCGATGGGACGGAACGTCCAGGCGTATTTCGACATGGGAGGGGCCTCACAAGGCTATCATGACGGCTGGGGCCAGTTCGCCGCCCTGTTGCAATACACCGAGCAATCGGCCGTTTACAATGCCATCAACATTACGATGGGGCCGTACCAGGCGCGAAACAGCACAATCTGCGGAGTTGGGCTTAGCACCCTCTGGTGTCCCAGCGACGGCTCGATTAACGGTTTAAGGTTTTTCGAGACGTCCGCCGGTTGGGACGGCACGACGATCGGAATCACCTACACGAACTATGCCGGCATGATGGGAACGAGCAATCCGGGAAACAATGGCAGTGTTGCCCAGTTGCAGGGCGAGAATGGCATGTTCCCCGACATAGGTCTCCCGCCATTTCTTGGCGCAGGCCAGAGTCCCGTCCGTCTTTCGAGCGTGACTGACGGGACCAGCAATACGATCCTGTTCGGCGAGAGGGCCCAGGGAAAATATGAAAAGGTCGCTTGCGGACCGGGCGGCGGTTGCGATTTCGAGGGCTCGGGGTGGTGGGCCGACTCTGATTTCGGCGATGCTACCATGAGCTCGTTCTACCCGATCAATCCCGGCTTCCCGTCGACCTTCAATGCGGGAGGCACGGGTTGCGACCCCGTCTCCCCGTTCGTAATGTCGGCATCGAGCTTTCACTCCGGCGGCTGCAATTTCGCCTTCGCCGACGGATCAGTGAAATTCCTCAAGTCCTCGATCTCCACCTGGAACTGGCAGAACGTTGCACGTGACGCGAACTGCCTCCCCGTGCCCACCACATCAACCCCCCCGGGTGTCTATCAGGCCCTCTCCACCCGCAATGGTGGCGAGGTGATCAGCGCCGATTCCTACTAAGCTCCAGGCAAGAACGGTGGGAGGATCACGATGAGCCGCAGGCACTGGGCGATCCCGCCTGCGCTCATTGTGGTCGGAATCATCCTGAGCTGGCGAGTCTACGTCGGATACGAGGATCGCCGGTTTCGCGCAGAACTCTCCCAGGTCGAGAGCGACCTGACTTCAGGCCGGCTCTCGACCGCTCACAAGCGAGTCCTCGCACTCGCGCACGGACGTCATGACGACGGTGATGTCTCCTATCTCTTGGGCGTGACCGAAGACCGCCTCGGAGATAGTCAAGCCGCGCTTGCCGCCTGGGAGCGTGTTCCTTCGACCTCGGGGTCCTTTCCAAAGGCGTCGATCCGTCGTGCGAGGAAACTCATCGACTCGGGACGATTCCGAGCCGCCGAAGATCTCCTCACGGCGTTGTCGAAGGGTGACGTGGATATCGCGTCGGAGATCCGCCAGTCGCTCGAACTCCTCTATCGCTTCGAAGGCCGGAATGGCGAGGTCCGCCAACTCCTTCAAGAGAGCTGGTCGGGTTCGACCGACCCCTCGCAGACGTTGCGCAGGCTCTATCTACTGGATCACTCGGCGTTCCCGCTGGAACTGGTCAAAGGCATGCTTGAAAGGGGAAATCCCGACGACGACCGAATCTGGCTTGCGCGTGCCAACCTGGCGATCCTCTCCGGCCGGTTCGATGAGGCGAGGCGTTGGCTTGATCTGTGCAAGAAGCGTACTCCCGAAGACCTCAATGTCTGGCAGACCTCGCTCAACCTCGCGGTCGCGTCTGGAGACACCCCGGCGGCCTGGTCCGCAATCACGCACCTGCCTGGCAACGCCTTTTCCGAAATGGATCAGACGAAGTTGCGGGCGTGGCTAGCTAGCCGGTCGTGCAACACAACTCTCGAAAAGGCGGCGGTCGAAGCCGCGATCGCGATCGAACCGGGATATATCGCCGGCTGGGAACGGCTGGCCGAACTCGCCATTGCGCGTGGGGAGAGGCCCGAGTCGGAACGCATCCGACGACAAAAAGCTGAGATCGATTCGAAACGACAGCGATATAAATCGCTCGTGGAGCGGGAAGACCGGACGGCCAACGTCGCCGAGCTTGAACGACTCGCTCTGGATCTCGGTCGTGTCGTCGAGGCGAGAGGATGGTCTCTGATTCGCGCCGGCAAAGCCCGCCAGGAACAACTTGTTGCCGCCCCATCCTCGGACCGCCCTTTGCCGCGACCGCTGTCCGAGCAACTTAGAGACGTCAAGCCCAGGGAAGCGACCGAAAAATCGATCGCGACGGTGATCACGGCTCGGCCGCCCTCCTTCAGGGATGATGCCGTGCGAGCCCGCCTCACATCCATCTACGATAATGGCCATAGCAGAAAAGCCCCTCCGCCGCCCGAGGCGATGGGCGGAGGTGCCGGCCTTCTCGACTTCGACGGCGATGGACGCCTCGACGTCTACATCGTTCAGGGCGGACCGTTTCCGATGGGACAGACCTCGGGCGATGGAGGCGACCGGCTCTTCCGCAACAAGCCGGACGGGACCTTCCAGGACGCCACTCAGTCGTCAGGACTCGCGGCTTTTCCGCGAGGCTACGGTCACGGAGTCGCCGTTGGTGACTTCGATAATGACGGATATCCCGATCTTTTCGTCACACGATGGCGGGGCTATGCTCTCTATCGTAATAAGGGCGACGGTACCTTCGAAGACTACACGGTTCGGGCCAAGCTCGATGGAGATCGCGACTGGCCGACGTCTGCCGCATTCGCCGACCTGGATGACGATGGGGATCTAGACCTCTATGTGTGTCACTACCTCGCCTACGATGAGTCGGACCCGATCAGATGCCGGCACCCGGAATCGCCGTCGAGGCACGAATGCAGCCCCCTCGACTTTGAGGCCCGGTCCGACCATGTCTTCCGCAACGACCACGGCGTTTTCATCGACGTGACCGCTGATTCCGGCATGATGGAGCGCAGCGGCCGTGGCCTGGGCGTCGTCGCCAACGACCTCGACGGGGACGGCAAGATCGACCTGTATGTAGCCAATGACATGTCGGCGAATTACTTCTATCGCAACCTTGGCGGATTCAAGTTCGAGGAAGTTGGCCTCCTCTCAGGCGTGGCGGCAAGCTCCGACGGTGGGTTCAAGGCTGGAATGGGGATCGCGTGCGGCGACCTCGACGGCGATGGTCGGCCCGACCTCGCTGTGACGAATTACTACGGCGAGTCGACCACGTACTATCGTAATCTGGGCGGCGGGATGTTCACGGATCACACCGAGGTCATCGGGCTCGCCGCTCCGACCCGGCTGCTGCTCGGATTCGGCATCTCGTTCATCGACGCCGACAACGACGGCCGACTCGACATCCTGAGCGCCAACGGGCACGTGATCGACGGACGGGGGAGGTTTCCCTGGGCGATGCCCCTTCAACTCTTGAAGAGCGGGGCCGACGGCCGCCTGCTTGATGTCTCAGGCAAGTCCGGACCGCCCTTCGGACCGCTCCATCTCGGTCGAGGTTTCGCGGCAGGCGACGTCGACAACGACGGCCGGATCGACGCGATCATCTCTTGCCAGAACGAGCCGGCGGTCTACCTTCACAACACGACGGAACGCGGGTCGGATGGCCATTTCGTGGTCTTCGGCCTGCAAGGCACGAAGTCGAATCGCGATGGCGTCGGAGCGACGTTGACAGTTCGCACCGGCAATCGAGCCTGGGTCGTGTCACGGTCAGGGGGCGGAAACTACCAATCATCGGCCGACCCACGCATTCACCTGGGGCTGGGCAAGACCGATCGGATTGAGGTTGTTGAAGTCCGTTGGCCTTCGGGACAGATCGATCGCCACACCAATCTCGATGCCGACACGGCTTACCTTCTCAGGGAAGGAGCCCCGTCGCCTCGGCCGCTCAAGGGCTGGGCGTCGATCCATTAATGACCAACTCGCAAGGAAGCCGAGCCATGAATCACACCGGAGACCCGGCTTCCACGCGGATTGTTTCGATGGACCAATTCCGCGGTTATACGGTCGTCGGCATGTGCGTGGTCAATTTTCTGGGCGGGCTCGCCGCAATCCATCCCGTATTGAAGCATAATAATAACTATTTTAGTTACGCCGATTCGATCATGCCGAGTTTCATGTTCGCCTGCGGGTTTTCGTATCGATTGTCAGCACTGCGTCGTGGCGAACGACTCGGTGCGCAAGCGATGTACGGTCGATTTGCTCTACGCAGTCTCGGTTTGGTGCTGATCTCGCTGATGATGTACGGGTTCGGGATAGAGTTCAAAACCTGGAACGAAATGACGGTAACCGGTGTCTATCAATTTCTAATCAGACTTGTCAAGGCAAACCTATGGGAGACGTTGGCGATCATCGGCGTCGCTCAGTTGATGATCCTCCCGATCATCCTGCGGAGGGCTTCGATCAGACTCCTGGCGATCGTTGGATTTTTACTGATTCACATTCTTGTGTCTCATTATTTTAATGTTAATTTTCTTTTTGGACGTCACAATTCGCTTGACCAGTTTCTAGGGACTGTGGGCTCGACTGCATGGGATGGTGGTCTGTTCGGTCTGCTCATCTGGGCGGCGATGATGCTTGTGGGTTCGCTTGCCTTCGACGCTGTGGCCTCCGTCCCCCCTCGCCGGGCCGCAATGCGTCTGTTGGTTCCGGGATTCCTGATGATGCTCGCGGGATATGGATTATCCTGCCTTTCGATGCTCTATGACGGCGAGCCGAGCCTCGAACGGACGAACGTCGCGGCGTCGCCGGTCTGGCCGCCATTCGAACGAATGCGGGACCGTCCCTTGCAATCGCTCCTCGCCGAGCCTCCCTTCGTGCAACCGCCCGCCCCCGAAGTCCGGCCGCATAATTACTGGATGATGCACAAGAAGATTGCGAGCTGGCCTTTCTTCTTCTTCGCTACCGGGTTTTCCGCAACACTCTATGGGATTTTTATCTTGGCATGCGACCTCCGTGGGGGGCAGGTTGGTTTATTCCGGACATTCGGCCAGAACGCCCTGGCCGCTTACGTCCTTCACCACATGGTGGAAACACAACTCCGTACAATCGTCCCTGCGGACTCCCCACTCTGGTTTTGCATGGTCGGTTTAATCGCATTCTCGACAATTACTTATATAATGATTAGATTTTTAGAAATCAACAAAGTCTATATAAAGTTGTAAAACTTTAGCCGGTTGTAGGGGACCACTACCTTGCTTTCAAGCACATTGCTGCGTTATTGGTCTTGGCTCAGCCCTTCGAGCCAAGACGATGATCGACCAAAATCTTGCCACTCCCGTTATTCTCGGACCTGCACTCACCGAGCAGCAGGCTCGGGATATCTATCGCCATGGCGAAGAAGCCGTCGTCTTCGCCCTCCTGACCTTGGCTCAGAAAATGGTCGAGCCACCGCCATCACCAGGCGTTGCGCCGACGACTCCCTCCGTGATGATCCCACCGTATCTCTAGCCCAACGTCGATAGCCGTCGTTAACGACCTGGCCACAAGGTCGGACATCCCGGCTCGCGGCGTCCAACGCCCGAGATCATCGATCGGCACGTCGATGATCGGCTCCCGTGCTGTCCCGATTGTCAGGGACCGCTGACTCGCATCAATCAGACATGGACGATGCCAAGCGGTTGATCAAACGACAGAGGCGAAATCGCGACGAGTTGTTGACCTTCCTCGACGAGCTGCAGTGCCATTTGACAACAACCACGCCGAGCGAGCCGCCCCGCAGTGATAAGCCGCAAGAACAGTCTCGGCAACCGGCGCGATCGTGAAGCCGATACCCAGGCGGTCTTGATGCGTGTCTACCTCACGCTCCAGCAGCGTGGCCACGCCCCACTCAACACAGTCGTCGATGCGCTCACGACCTACCTCAAGACCGGCAAGCGACCTCCGCTTCCGGCTAAAGTTGCTACAGGCGGCTAAATTCTTACCCGGAATCGAATCCCCGATAACCGCAATTTCCCGCATCTTCTTGCGTCGATTGAATAAATGTTTGTGCATGCGATCGTTTCGGCTAAGATGCAATGGGCGAGAAGTTGAAAGGCCTTCTAAAGTTTCCAAACGGGCACTTTGATCCTTAACATAGGTCAGGCGATCCGGTGCCGGACTACGAAAGATCAGTGATGCTCGGCGGGCAGGTTGAAGAACAACGGGCCTGTTCGTCGCTCACTGGGCTTAGTTCAGTTCGATCGATGCGATTCAATTCCGGCCAACTGTCGAATTTCCAGTTCCGCGAAACGCCGCAATTTCTTGTGCCGGTGGGACAGTGCTTGCAAAGATTCGTGATTTTGCTTAATTATTGTAGATGTAGGTTTTACGCGGCTTTCGCCCTCGCCCTTGAGTGATATTCGGATCCGAAGGTTATAGGCTTAATCCCTTCGGGTATACTCGTCGATCCAATCAAGCAAGGGCGGAATTTTCGGCGGAGTCTGAGTAGCACGAAGCGAGGCTCTTAATGTCTCTAAGACTCGGCCTATTCGCAGTGTTAGTCTGCGTAGCAACGGGAACGCAAGCTAAGGGACAATTTTACGGTACCGGAGGCTTTGGCAATTCGGGTTTGGGTGGTCAGGTTACCGGCTACGGATATGGGTCTCCAGCCTTCTACAGCCCCTTCGCCACGTTCCCTTATCCAAACGGCGGATATGTTGGGAATTATTACAGCGGCCCGGGTTCGCTCAACCCCCTCTTCGGTCTTGGCTTGACGCCCCTGGCCGTCCAGAGCGCCCTCAGCGAGATTTCTCTCCGGCGGCCTTCGCCGTCGACCGTATCGCTACCGTCAAACGAGGTCGTAACGGTGCCTGCGGGTGATTTTCGAACCTATACGTATCGAATCTATCGGCGATAGGTCAGAACTCACGGGTTTTCGGAGTTGGTCATTGAGACGCACTCTCGCGAAGAACTTGCTCGCCGCATATACGTTGTTTATGTTGACGATCACATTACTGATCTTCAGACAAAAGTCGGCGACTTTGAGCCTGCTGCCGTTCCAGTCGATGGCCCACGACTGGAGGGTTGGCGGACGTTCTCTCGTCGTGAACTTTCTCGGGAACATCATTGGATTCATGCCGTTCGGCATTTTGCTCCCTCTGGCGAGGCGTGGCGCGACCGAAGTCTGGCAGGCCGTTCTGTTCGCCGGCTCTCTGAGCTTCGGGATCGAGGCGATGCAATATCTCTTCGCGGGGCGGAATGCTGACATCGATGACGTCTTGCTAAACACGTTGGGCGGTCTGCTCGGATATTCATGGCTTCGCGGTAGGCAACTTTGGTATGCGAGTCGGACTCTCAGATCGGGTTGAGGTATGGGACGAAGTCGCCCACTCCTCGTCAAAAACAGCGTGGTTGATGACGGTCCGACGGTCCGACGTAAACACCAGATGGATCTGGCCGTCTCTCGCCTGGAACGCGCTCGGATAGCCGAAGTCTCCAGGGCCTGCGATCAGGTCACGCTTGTGCGGCCAGGTCTTGGCAAGATCGGATGAAACGGCGACGGTGAGCGGAGTTCGCGCGGTCATGCTGTCGTTATAAAGGAGCAATAACCGGCCACTCCGCAGTTTGAGCAAGTCGATCGCCGCGTTCGGGTTTGGGAACGGTGAGTTGGTGCCGGTAAGCCAGGTCAGCCCGCCGTCGTGCGACTCGGATCGGACGATGTATCCGACCTCTTTCGGGTCGTAGCCCCCGCCTCTCCTGCAATAGGCAATCAGCCGATTTTTATCGATCTGAACCGGAGCGGGCTGGATGTTTCCGTTGGGCGAGTGAATCCGACCGGTCTCGGTCCAGGTCTTTCGCTTGGGATCGAACCGGAAAAAGAGTGAGGCGCTGTCGGGCCCGACTTTTTCGGGATCGTGGCCGGTTTCTTTGTAGGCTGGAAGAAGATAGGAACGGTCGAGCAGGACGATCGGCCGGTTGCGAACCATGATCCCTGTTTCAAGGCTGAGCATCGACGCATCCGACCACGTTTCCGCGTTGTCGCGCGAGACCTTGAACTGGACGCGTGAGGTCGACCAGGTCTCGCCGTATCGGACGACATAAAAGAGCCAGACAACCCCATCAGGGGCCGTCCAAATCACGCCGTTGCCGACCGAGCGAAAGGGGTCATGCGCGATCGGTTTCGGGGCCGACCATGCGGTCCCTCCCGGTTTCAGCCGCGAACCGAAAACCGAAGTGTCGCCAGCGTATTCCCCTTCGCCTCCGTAGTAGACGAGGTAGAGGTCTCCGTTGCCCAGTTCGGTCATGCAGGCGGGATGTTTGTAGGGACCGGTCAGGATTTCCGGCCCGAAGATCCGACGAATCGTCATCTCACCGGCCGAGGCTTCGGCCCCCGTGAGAATCCAAAGGCCGAGGGCCAGGACGTGAATTCTGCGCATGGAGGATCACTCGCGGTGAGACCTTGGCGGCTTTGATTCGCTCGGATGATAAACGAGGCGAACTCGCCAGGGAAACGAAAAGGGCCGGCACCCTTCGCAGGAGGTGGCCGGCCCTTCGATGGTCGTCATCGATCAGCGTGCGAGCGCGAAGTTCGCGGCGACGAACGTCTGATTGGTGAAGTTGATCTGAGCGTCGATCTGGTTGAGCGTCCGGCCGTCAATCGGCTGGACTGGCCTAGCGTTCGGGTAGAAGCCGGATGCGAGTGCGACCGACTGATACGTGTTCAGCTGCGAGCGGTCGAGAGTGATCGGGGTCGCGTAGACGAACCAGTCGACGGGCTGCGAGAGCGGGGGCGTCGTGAGCGACCCCTGATAGAACCATCCTCGAGTGTTCTTTGGCAGGAGACCAGCGAAGTCGATGGGTGTCGGGATCGTCGTCGTGGAGTTCGGCGTCGTCAGTCCGGCGGTCGCGGCGGCAAGAATCGGATCAAGTGCGCTGTTGTGTGCCCCAACCTTGAAATAGACGGCGATCACGGCTTCACCGCCCGAGACACTCAGGTTTACGAAATGCTCCTCGATCGAGTAGGCGTGGTGGTTGACCGTGTTCTCCGCCGGGCCGTGATAGTGGAATTGCGCGAGGCTATAGGTCGTTCCCCCGGCGGTGATCGTGTCGCCGGAACCAGGAGCAAGCTGCACCTGGATCTGGTGGCTGTTATTGATCGCCTTCGAAGGCACGGCCGGGGCATAGTTGACCGACAGCACTCGCCCCAAGTCGACAGTCGGTCCGTGAAGATTGATCGGTGACTCGAACGATTCGAACCCGGCCGGCGCGATGTTGGCCCACCCAGCAGGGCCGACCTGCCCGTTCGCGGGGTTCGTATTGGCGTTGGCGTAATTCCACGAGCTATTTCCTGCCCCCGTGGCATAAGAGCCGGTGGGAGCGGCGTTGGTGAATGACGGCGAGATCTGGACGAAGCCCCTAGGCGCGTGCTCGTGGACGACGTAGCCCCCGTGCTGTGTCACATTGAAGAGGTATAACCCCTGGTTGTTCGTGAACGTCCTCTGGACGGTCCGACCACCAGTGTTTGTCAGATCGATCTCGACGTGCCGCAATCCGGCACCACTCGATTGATCGATGACCTGCCCCGCAATCTGCCCGAGGACCGTGTGAGTCCCCGCCGCCGCAACGGTCCTCTTCTCCAACGACTCGCAAACAGGTCTCATGCTCCGTCGAGCCGATCGCGTCGAAGTCACTCGCATGGTCATGAATCAAATCCCTCAAGTTGTAAATGAGATCATCCTGACCGCTGCACCTCATGCCTTGTATTGGCCCGACTCCACGTGGTGAGCGGTCGGGAACAACTCAGTCGATTCGTCGGCTTACTTTAGCAAAGATCGTGCCGAATGAGGAATGAAAACGAACTTTGAGATCGCACAGTTCGTCTACGCCCCAAGCCCGAGGGCGATCGAGTGGCAGCAAAAATCGACGTCGCACTAGTTAAGAGGATTCTTTTGTGAACAATGTCGCCGCAATCGCTGATGACCCCGATGTCGCTTAGGCGTTAGAGGGCCGTCGCGACTTGGGACCGTCAGGCCGAGATCAAGGCGAAGCCGAGTCGATCTTGAGCCGGGGGCGGGATGCTGCTTCATTTTCGAGGTGGCCGAAATAGGTGGCGGCGACATCGGGGTCGTCGGGGACGACGATGATCCGGACGGTCCCGGCCTGGCGAATTTGTCCAACGACGATCTCACGCGTTGTGTCGTCGAAGGTCAACGCGAAGGCGTCGACCTTGTTTTCTCCCTCCGAGGTGAAGGTACCTGCCCCGAGGGGATTC
The DNA here is from genome assembly GCA_025356435.1 of Isosphaeraceae bacterium. Classification (GTDB taxonomy): domain Bacteria; phylum Planctomycetota; class Planctomycetia; order Isosphaerales; family Isosphaeraceae; genus CAMFLR01. The sequence continues at coordinate 19,532 of JANXSY010000143.1, forward strand.
TTGGACTTGAACTGATCGCCAAGCCCATTCGGCGCGGCGAGTTGAAATTTCATCGAACCGACCAGGGCTTGCAAGTCTCTCTTCGAATCGGAGGCCAGGTAGAACTTCAGCTTGCCGCTCTTGGAGTATTTGGCGAGCCTCTGGGTCAGGTAGAGGGTCATCCCCTTCGGCTTTTCGTCCGAGGCCGCGAGCTTGGATGCCGGGAAGTCAAGGACGCCGAAACAGGCGTACTTTCCGCCCTCACCGTTTGACTTGCCTTCGACGTAGAACTGGCGATTCATCCCATTCCGAGTCTCGGGACCGGCAGGGTTGACGTAGACGCTCAGGGTCGTTGTCACCTCCGGCCCCGCAACGACAGGGCCGGCCGTCGCGAGGCCGACGATCCCAAGGGCAATGGCGGACAAGCGAGAGGTCATGTTCGACCTGTTCATGATCGTCATCCTTTTCGTGAGTTAGATCGGATCGGAATCACGATACTGCGCGGGTTTCCGCCACGAAAAGACACCACCCATCGGCGGATGACGCCCTTACTTCGTTTCGCGCCAGAGCCATTTAAGCGAGTCGGGCAGGAGGGCCTGTCCGTGCCGGTTTGAGTGGAAGCCCTCGCCGAAGACAAATTTGTAGTCGTAGTGCGCGAAGGCGAGCGACTTGGTCATCGACTGGTTGGCGAGCGGCCAGTTGCCGTTGGCGTTGTCGAGGTCATTCGAGCCGTCTTGGAGGAAAACCCGGATCGGCTTGGGCGCGGTCTTGCGGATCATCGCCTCGTAGTTGTGCCCCCCCTCGCGGCCTGACTTCCCGCTGGCGATGTTGGTGAACGACCCAACCCAAGAGAGGACCTTGCCGAATTCGCTGGGGCGTTCCCAGGCGACGGTCCAGGCACAGATTCCGCCGCTGGAGATCCCGGCGACGGCCCGCGAATCGGCGTCGTGCTTGAGCTTGGTCGTCTTCTCAACTTCGGGCAGAATCTCTTCGAGCAGGAAGCGGGCATACTGATCCGAGAGAGTGTCGTATTCGAAACTCCGATTCGACCGGCCGCCTTCAACGGTGCCGGGCTGGATGAAGATCGCGACCGTGACGGGCATCTCCCCCTTGGCGATCAGGTTGTCAAAGACCGTGGGCACGAACGGCAGATAGCCGCCGCCGTCCTGGAAGATCATCACGCAGGCCGGCTTCTCGGGGGTGTATTGCGCGGGGACGTAGACCCACCAATCGCGGGTCGTACCTTCGAAAATCTTGCTCTTCCACTTGGGCATCGGCGTGGCCTTGCCCATCGGCACCTTGGGGTTCGACCGGCTATCGGGATCGGTCTTGTAGACTTCGAGCTGTGCCGACGGACGTGGCGATCCGCCCTTCGCAACACCCGCGCCGAGCGACCGGCCGTCGCTCTCGTAATTCCAAAGGAACGCCCGGCCTTCGGGGAGGGTCGTCGAACCGATATAGAGGTCGGTTTCGCCAAGACGTGTCAGAGGGAGCGAGAACGACTTGTCGACGCTCACGACGCGGGGATTCGTCAAGGGTGTCTTCGACGGATAGACCCACGTCACGTCGAGTCCCTCAATCTTGGGCGCGAACGGATTTCGCCCCGCCCACCTGACCACGTCGGTGGCGAGCGTCTTGGCGTCGTCACTGGTCTGATGCTTTGCCAATCGGTCGCGGAGTGTCTTCGTGTTGAACGGCTCGTCGGCCGCGCGGGCCATC
>JANXSY010000013.1 GCA_025356435.1 Isosphaeraceae bacterium
CGAGCCGGAAGCCGAGGAAATTCGTCCCGGCGGCGGGCAGGTCCGCGACCGCGTCCGCGAACCGCGACGCGACGACCGGGTCGGCTCGGTGAAGCTCGCGGAAGAACTCGGCCCCCTCGCGGGGGAGCTTTCGGGAAGCGAACATCGCCTCCAGGCCCGCCGGGTCGTCGGGAAGCTCGCGACGACGCTCCCGATACGCCGAGGCGACCCGCGCGATGAGGGAGTCGACCCGGTCGTCCGCCGGATCGTCGGCCGACGGGCCGCCGGTCATCGAGGTCGCTTCGAGATCGACGCCGAATCGGCGATAATCGCCAGGAAACGGGGTCTCGCCGGCTTGCCGCCGGAGTCGCAATTCCTCGTAGGCGATCTCCCTCACCTTGCCGCGATCGCGGAACAGCTCGGGGAACCGTGCGCGGTAACCCTCCAACGGAATGGGACGTCCCCGCCTCCAGCCGTATTCGAGGTCAACACGGACCAGTTCGCAGAGGATTGCCAGGAAATCCGGATGATCGGCGCTCGGCGCGAACTCGCCGATCTCGGCCCGGCCGTCGCGGGCCTGCGCCGACTCGTAGGCCTCGACCACCTCGTCGATGCCGGGCCATCGTCTCCCTTCCGTCGCTCCGACCATTGTCGTCAATCCTCTCGTATCGATGCCGCGAGCCGCGTGCGGAAGTCTTGCAAGACCCGCTCGACCGACCGCTTGGAACGCCGGACCTTCTCGGCGATTTCCGACACCTCGTGCCCCTCGATCCTCAGCTCGATGATCGAACAATGCGGCTCGGGCAAACCGTCGAGGAGTTCCGCGATGACCATCCGCAGGATCGTCATCGCGTTCTCGTCGCGGCCCGACGTCGCCTCCATCGCGCGGTCGAATGCCTCACCCCTGGTCGTCTTCCTCGCGTCCCGCTTCGCGGCGCGGTGGTGGGTCCCGGCCGTGCGGATCTTGTTGAGCGAGATGACCAAGAGCAGCTTCCAGATCTCCTCGCCGTCCGGGACGGTGTAGTGTCCCTGGGCCGCGCGCCGGAAGAAGGTCCGGAAGACCGACTGGACGATGTCCTCGGGATTGACCAAGCTCGTCAGGTCGCGGGGGCTTCGCGAGGCGGCCAAGGCGTGCAGCCGCTCCGCATAGCGCAGGTAGAGTCGCGTCGGCGCGTCGGGCTGTCCGTTCTGGAGGCGACGCAAGAGCGAACGATCGGAAACCACCTCGTTTTCCACGGGTTCAGCTCCCGGCTTGTCTTCTTCGGGCTCGCGGATCGTCATGGGAAAGGTCGGGAGTAGAGGTCCTGATTTCGAGGCATATCGGCCGATGCCGCGATCGTCTTTGGTGTCGGATAGGCGCGACGACCACTTCGGGCCTGATCGCGGAAGCGGGCTTGTTCCGCCCGCGACAGGACAAATGATACGCGGGCGTTGATCCCCTGGGATACCCATAAAACCCTTCCCGATCGACCGCCGATCGTTTCGTCGCGTCAGATCAGCATCGGTCGCTCTCGCATGAGAGGTTTATCCGATCGATCTCGCCCCGTTCGCTAGCGGAGTCGGAACGCGCGGTGCGATCCGCCAAGGTTCCATTCCCACGGGAGGCAGCAGTCGGGAAGGTAGCTAGGTGCGGCCGTCGCCCGAGCATCTCGGGCCGACATGATGCCACAACGTTCGCACACATGGGGCGATCCCGGCTTTCGCCCGGATCGCCCCGCGTGCCGATTCAACGGTACTTCGACTCGGTTCGGATCAAGGATGGCCGCCGGGCCTGTTGCCGTTGGCGAGCAGGCTGTAACTGCCGCTCAACACGGTGCCGAGCCGGGTGCCATTGGCCGAGTACGCGGTGATGACAATCTGCCCGGCCGTCCCGAACAGCGGCACGGAGAGGCCGTTGGCGGTACTGATCGATTCCGTGGCGCCGTGGACGGCCAGAGTGATGCTGCCGGCGGCTTGTGTGGCCCAGATCGGATAGTACGCCGTAGCCTGGAACACGGCGTTGCTCGAAAGGTCCACGTGCAACTGCGTCCCGTCGGGCAGGTTCACATTGCTCGCCGTCACGGTCATGCTGCGGAGGGTCTGAGTGCTGTCGAAGGTGAGCGTCGCCGAGCCGGTCGCCACCGTCGAGCCGCTGCCGCCGACGCCGTAATAGCTGCCGAAGAGCGTGACCGGAATGGTCTGTGTCACGACGGCCGTACCGCCACCCCCGCCACCCCCGCCGCCTGAGCTGGTGCTACTGCGAG
>JANXSY010000031.1 GCA_025356435.1 Isosphaeraceae bacterium
CGGAATCAAGGAGGATGGCGATGCGGCGACCTTTCCCGACGCGAGGAGCGACCTTCGCGGCCCTCGCCCTGATCCTGACGATGACGCTCGTCGGGGCCGGCGACCCGAAGAAGAAAAAGAAGCTCCCAGAGCCGCCCCCGCCCAAGATCGACGAGAACGTCGGCAACCTGGCCACCGTCCGTCTCGGCGAGATTACCGTCGAAGGAGTCGGACTGGTCATCGGGCTCAACAACACCGGCTCCGACCCGCCCCCCTCGGCGCAGCGGGCGAAGTTGCTCGACGAGATGCGTAAGGCGGGCGTCGACCATCCCGAGAAGTGGCTGGCGAGACCGTCGTGCTCGATGGTCTTCGTCAAGGCCACGTTGCCGCACGGGATCACGACCAAAGACCCGATCGATGTCGAGATCACGCTGCCTCCTGCAAGCGGGACGACCAGCCTCGCCAATGGGCGGCTTCTGACGACCGAGCTGCAACCGATCGTGGCGACCTCGGCGGGCATGAAGTCCGGCAACGTGCTCGCCCTCGCGGGTGGACCGATCATGACGGGCGAGCCAGGCAGTCCGGGTAAACTGACAAGCGGGCGGGTTCTCGGCGGGGGGCACGTCAAGGCTGACATCCCTTATAACCTTGTCATCAAGGACGAACGCAAGAGCGCCCGCACGACCAAGTTGGTCGAAGACACGATCAAGCTCCGCTTTCACCAGAATGACGGGAGCGAGAATAAGGGCCTGGCGTCGGGCAAGAGCGATAGTCTGCTCGTCCTGAAGGTGCCCAAGGTCTATCACCACAACCAGGTGCGCTACTTCCAGGTGATCGAGCACCTCTCGGTGGTCGACAACCCGGGCCTGCGGGCACAGCGGATGCAAATCTGGGAGAAGGAGCTTCTCGACTCCAAGACGGCGGGGAAGGCCGCTCTCAAGCTCGAAGGGCTAGGGTCGAACGCGGTCCCGATCCTCAAGGCGGGAATCGCGGCTTCTGATCTTCAGGTTCGATTCTTCTCGGCGGAAGCCCTCGCGTATTTGGGCAACGTCGACGGGGCTGACGTTCTGAGCGAGACTGCCATCAAGCGGCCGGAGTTCCGCTCCTATGCCCTGAAGGCACTGGCGGCGATGGACCAGTCGGCCGGGGTGATGCGTCTCAGGACGCTGATGGCGCAGACCGACGTCGAGCTGCGCTACGGGGCCTTCGATGCACTCCGTTCGTTCGACGCCACCGACCCATTCCTGGGACAGGTTCAGGTTCTCGAACCCGAACAGCCGGACGAAGACGTCAACGATGCCCTCGCCTTCCAGACCCAGGGGGCGAGACGTCGTCGACCTCGATCGGTCAAGGAAGAGCCGTTCCAGCTCTACGTGGTCGATTGCGAGGGGCCACCGCTCTTGCACATCTCACGGAACCTTCGGTGTGAGATCGTTCTGTTCGGCAAGGGGCTGAAGATGCTGACCCCGGTCGTCCTCGGTGCGGGGGGTGCAGTCTTGCTCAACGCGGCCGAAGGGGACAGTCGGGTTCAGATCAGCCGGATCACCGCCGAGTCGCTTGACGAGCCTGCCAGCCGGGTCACGTGCTCGCTGGATATCGTCGAGATCATCCGCCAGTCTGCCCGGCTGAACGCCACCTATCCCGAACTGGTGGCGATCCTGACCGGGGCGTTTAACCAGAAGAATCTGCCCGGGCCGCTCGTGGTGGACGCAATTCCGCTGCCGAGCAAAGTTTATACCGAGGCCCAGCTTCTTGGCGGCTCGCCGAAGAAAGACGACGCGGTCAAGAAGACCAAGGCCGAATCCGAGAAGAAGCCGCGGATGCTTGGCAGGCTGCTTGACCGTTTCAACCGTTGAACTTGCGCCGATCCCGGCCGGCGAGTCAACGACTCGCCGGCTCCCTTCCGCCCTCGCATATCCTCCTTCCCTCAAGCTCGACCCAAGCCGGGTTTGCCGCGCGACTTGTTATTTCGGGACAACTCGTCCTGACCCATGCTAAAGAAACGCGCGGCGAAACACGAAAATTAGTCTTGACGGTCAGGCTCGCTAAGTCAGGGAGTCGAGGAACGACCCCTGACTTCGTACCAGGCCGGTCAACCCGCCCGAAAAGGGGCGAGGTCGTCTCCCGCCTCTAGGCCGGGTGTTGGTTCAGGCCAACGTTCGGTCGGAAACCTCGTCGATCCGCCGGGTCTTCTGACTCGTCAGGTTGGTCAACGGGGTCGGGAGACGGTGGCGTGGGGCAGTTTAGTGGAGTTTTCCGAGGGCGATTTCGATCTTAGGATCGTAATTGATCAGAGGAGGAGCCCCACCGCCGCGCCGACTTGGGTCAACCCGGAGGGGTGAGGAAACCTCCGAGGCCTCGCACCAATCCATGGAGTGGAGCCCTCGATATGAAGAAAGTCTTTACAACTGGCCAGGTCGCGAAAATCTGCAAAGTCGCGCCTCGGACGGTCAGCAAGTGGTTCGACTCGGGCCGCTTGCGTGGATATCGAATCCCCGGTTCTCAGGATCGCCGAATCCCGCGTGAGCACCTGCTCCGGTTCCTCAAGGAACACGGGATGCCGTTGGGCGACCTCGAGGCCGAAGTTTATCATAAAGTCCTGGTCGTCGGGGCCGAGTCATCGCTCCTGGGGAGCCTGCGAGAGCAGCTCCGCGAGGGCGACGATTTCCGGATCGAGACGGCCGCCTCGGGCTTCGAGGCGGGCATCCGTGCGGAGAGCTTCCACCCCGACTGCATCGTTATCGACCTGGCTGTCGGCCGGATCGAGGCGGGGCAGATCGCCCAGAACCTCCGTAAGAGCCAGGATCACCTCAGCACGATCCTCGTCGCCCTCACCAGCGAAGAGCCGGGCGAGGAGCTTTATAACCTTGGCTTCAACGACGCATTCAAGAAGCCATTCGACGGAGTGCTCCTCGCCGAGCGGCTCCGCCGCCTGATCTCGCAGAAGAAGGCCAACGAGCCTTGATCGACCCCCCTCCACGGATGGGTGAGACCTTTCGGACCCAGGCGACGCTACCTTCGGGGCGTCGCCTGGGTCTGTCTCAATGTCCATGAAGCTCGCGACGCGAGACGACCTCGCATCGGTCGGCCCTGCAGGTCATAATGCGGGCATGATCCGACCCGTCTGGAGCGTCTCGACCTGGTCCACCCGGCAGATCGCCGCGAGTCTTGGCCTGCTCGCAGGCCTGCTTGTCATACTGACGCTCGCCGATCCCGGAATCACCGTGGACGAGCCGCTAGACGTCCGGCCGGGACGGAATTACGTATCGACCCTCCGCGCGACCGGGCTCGGCTTCTTCCGCCGCGACGTGATCGAACGAGTCTATGCCGACAATAAAGAACACCCACCGCTCGGCCGTTGGCTGTTAGGGATCGCCTCGACCATCTTCGAGCCGATGGAGATTCTCTTGCTCGGCGGGCCTGACCCCGTCGGGATTTATGTCGTCGCCGGCCGAGTCGCGCCGGCGATGGTCTTCGCCCTGCTGGTGGCGTTCGTCGCGGGGGAGTCCGGACGGCGCTTCGGACCGGCCGGAGCGTGGTCGAGTGGGTTCGCGTTGATCGCCATGCCCCGCGTGTTCGCCCATGCCCATATCGGGGCACTTGACCTCTTCATCGCGGCAGCGTGGTGCGTCGCGCTGGTTACGGCCGATCGCGCGATCGAATCCGGCCGCCCGATCCGGGGGATGGCCCTGGCTGGATTGTTCTGGGGCCTGACCCTCCTGGTCAAGATCCATGCCTGGCTCCTGCCGCCGATCCTCTTGATACGGACTTTGGGCAAGTTGGGAGTAAAACGGGGCGTCGGTGCGTTTACGGTCTGGACGATCGTCGGTCTCGCCGTGTTCTTCGTGGGATGGCCCTGGCTCTGGTTTGATCCGATCACTCGTCTCATGGCCTATCTGGGAACTGGCGTCGAGCGGACGTCGATCTATGTCGAGTATTTCGGGCAGGTCTATCGAGATCGCGACGTGCCTTGGCATTTCCCCTGGTTTTACTTCGCGGTCACGGTGCCAGTGGGGCTTCACGTCTTCGGGATCGTGGGGCTGGTCGGGGCCATCCGCGAGCGAGATGGCCGGACTCTCTTCCTGGTCGCGGCGATCGTCGCCGTGCTGGGATTGTTCAGCACAAACGTCCCGGTCTATGACGGCGAACGGCTCTTCCTGCTCGTCTTCCCGCTCTGGGCGCTCGTCATCGGTCGGGGTTTCGCCCGCCTCTGGGCTCGTTGTGCGACGGCTCGACGATTCCGGGTTGGGCTCTCGGCGCTGTTGCTCTGTCAGATGGTCGGGTTGATCCTGATCCATCCGTTTGGGCTAAGTTATTACAACCTCCTCGTCGGCGGCCTGCCCGGTGCCGAGCGGATGGGGCTCGAACTGGCATACTGGAGTGAGTCGGTCGATCAGGTCCTCCTCGATCGGCTTGCAATCGAGGCTGTGGCTGGCTCCTCGGCCTGTCTCGCGCCGACGTTGGCTCCCGACCAGGGCAAGATCGTCACCGGGCGAAGCCTCGTCAAGCGTCGGATCGTCTTGGGAGATGAGTCGGGTGCCGATCGCGCTGGGTGGGTCGTCGTCTATCGGCGTTCGGCCTACTGGAAGGAGCCGGTCCTCGGAATCCTCCGCGAAGGGGAAATCGTTTCATCGCGATCACGCCAAGGGGTCTGGCTTTCGAGGGTCATGCGGCGACGAATCCGGGAAACTCCCTCTGTTCAATGAAGAGAAAATTCGTAATATACTTTCAGAACGAATTGAACGCTGAGGTCGAAAGATGGGTCAGCTGAGTCATTTTGATGAGCAAGGCTCCAGCCGGATGGTAGACGTATCCGGCAAGGAGTCGTCCCTTCGACTGGCCCGGGCCAGCGCTGTCGTCCGGATGCGGGAAGGAACGCTGGCCCTGATCCTTGACCGGAAGCTGGCCAAAGGTGACGTCCTGGGTGTAGCTCGGCTCGCTGGGATCATGGCAGCGAAGCGGACTGGGGAGTTGATCCCACTCTGTCATCCGATTGGCCTCGATTCAGTAGAAGTTGACTTGCAGCCGATGGGGGTCGATAAGCTCCGTGTCGAGGCGACGGTTCGGGTGATTGGCCGGACTGGGGTCGAGATGGAGGCGATGACCGCCGTAACCGTCGCTTGCCTTACGGTTTACGACATGTGCAAGTCGGTGGATCGCGAGATTCAGATCGACGCGATCCGGCTTGAAGAGAAGTCGGGGGGAAAGAGTGGCGTCTTCCGGCGGGGCGACGATTGACTGCGTCTTGACCCTGATGAGACGTGCAAATCGTAAAGTTTTCTGAGGGGAGTCGTACGATGACCTCGTCACCGATGCTTACCAAAGAGGATATCGGCCACAAGTTGGCGGCCGTCTACGCACCGATCGCTTCCGAACTTGCGGAGTCGGAGCGAATCTTTGCTGGCGAGCTGAAAAGCCGATTTCCGTTCGTGCAGGATCTCGTCGGCCATTGTGCCGCCTTCCAAGGGAAACGACTGCGGCCCGCCCTCGTGCTTCTGACGGCTCAAGCCTGCGGTGGGATTCGCCCTGCGCACCCGGTGCTAGCAGCCGTCGTCGAGATGATTCATACAGCGACGCTCGTTCATGACGACATTCTCGATGAGGCGATCGTTCGTCGACACGCCGCTACGGTGAACGCTGAGTGGGGCAACGAGACAGCCGTCTTGATGGGCGACTATCTCTTCACCCACGCCTTTCACCTCGCGGCGTCGCTTGAAACAACTCTCGCATGCCGCTGGATCGGTCGAGCGACGAATCTCGTTTGTGAAGGCGAAATGCAGCAGGTGCATAACCGTGGCAACGTCGACCTCGACGAGGCCGCTTATTTCGACATCATCCGCGGCAAGACCGCCGAGTTGACGGCAGTCTCGGCTCGACTTGGTGCCCAATACGCTGGTGCCGACGCCGCTACCGTCGACGCCATGGATCAGTATGGGCGTAACCTCGGAGTTGCCTTCCAGATCGCCGACGACGTACTCGACATCTGGGGCGATGAACGAACGACCGGCAAAAGTCTTGGTACCGATCTTGAGAAACAAAAGTTGACGCTGCCCTTGATTCGACTCCTCTCGACATCGCCCGCCCCGCTCGCCGCACGCTTATGTCGCATGATTAACGAACCCACCGAAGAAACTCGTGGAGAACTCAGGCCGTATCTGGAATCTTCCGGTGCGCTTGAGTATGCTTGGGATCGGGCCAAGGCCTTCGCGTCCCTGGCCGGCAAGGCCTTGGATATTCTGCCCGACACTGCGGCCAAAGGACTGCTCCGCAATCTCACCCAATACGTCGTCCGACGCTCAGCATAAGCTCTCTCACTGAGCTTAAAGACTGATAACCCTTATCACTCGATTTCGATAGCGTTTCGTCAGGAATGTTTGGTCCGCATACTTCTGTTCGCCTCAAAAAGACTTTATAGCGGGTTCTAGCTCTACTACATTTTGCAATCCCGTACTCGGGATGATTGATATGGGGCAAGACCGACTGATCGGACATTTGTCCCCAGTAAGCGGGAGGGACTTGTCGACCTTTTCGAACATTCTCCATGTTTTTCGTTGATTATTGGGGATGAATCTTGCAATATTAGGAGTGGGGGGAAGAATCCGGGGCGGAGAGTGGCGATGAAACTCGACGAAAAACTACACAAGCAGATGTTATTAAAAGGCTTAAACGGCCAGAGGCTTGCTCGCCTCTCGCTCGTAAGTGACTCCGAAATCTCGCGCATCCTAGCGGGAAAATCACTTCCCGGTCTGGAAAACGCATTCCGACTCGCGAAAGCGGTCGGAGTTTCGCTCGACTATCTTGCGGACGACAGTCTGGAAGCCGACCCGACAAAGTCGTTAGATGTAAACTCCGAACTCGATCGTTCGCTGTTGCGTACGGCCCGCGACCTCGGCACTCGCGAAGCGGCACAGTTGTTGGAAGTGGCACGATTCGTCGGATACGAAATGGCGATGCGTCGGCTTCTTGACGCTAAGCCGACGATTGAACCGGCCGAGCCGAATCGGGTCTCGGCTCCACTTGTGGCGGCGGCGAGTCGTGCGTCATTGGCGTGAGATGGTTCCGCAAAACCATCAATGCAGAGGGGGCGACCGCCAATCGTGGCGATCGCCCCCTTTTTTTGAGTCTAGCCGTTCTGTCTCGCGTCAGAACTGTTTGCGCTGACGGCTCGAAGGGATGCGCAGGGCCTTGCGGTATTTCGTGACCGTCCTCCGGGCTAGCGGAAGTCCTGACTTGCCCAGTTCGTCGACGATCTCTTCATCGGACAGTGGGTTCTGCTTGTCTTCCTTGCCGATAATTTCGAGCAGCTTCTGCTTAATCGTATCCCACGCGACCTCTTCGCCATCGGCGGTGACGGTGCCGCCGCCGAAGAATTTCTTGAGGGCGAAGATCCCCCGAGGGGTCTGAACCCACTTGTCGTCCACCGCGCGGCTGACCGTTGTGACGTGGACATGGACGCGATCGGCGATTTGCTGCATCTTCAGCGGTTCGATCGCCTCGGGGCCTTTGTCAAGGAAGTCTTTCTGGTGCTCCATGATGGCCCTGGCGACCTTGAGCAGGGTATTCCTGCGCTGTTCGATCGACTCGATCAGCCAGCGGGCCGATTGGATCTTCTTCTGGATGAACTCCCGGGTCGCCGGATCGTATTGCTTGTCCTTAAGCATCTTCTGATAGAGGCGGGAGATCGAGAGTTGTGGCGTGTGGTCGTCTGCGAGCCGGACTTCGTATTCACCGTGCTCGGTCGGCTCAACGATCAGGTCTGGCAGGACATATTGATTGTTGTTCGCCTGGAATCGGGCACCAGGGCGGGGATTGAGGTGGCTCAAACCCTCGATCGCCTCCTTGATGACATCGATCGAATAGCCGGTCTTTTTCTCGATCATCGGCAGGCGATTCTGGCCGATGTCGTCGAGATGGTTGGCGATCAGCGTCTGGAGCACGTCGCGGAGCGGGGTGTCGGGCGTCAACTGGAGTAGCAAGCACTCTTTTAGATTACGCCCCCCGATCCCGGCCGGGTCGAGCCGCTGGACCAGGCTCAGGGCCTCTTCGGCATCGTCGATCGTGACATCAGTAGTCACGTCACCGGCATAGTCGCGGACGAGATCATATAGGGTCGGCTGGAGGAAGCCGTTGTCGTCGAGGTTGTAGACGAAATATTCGGCCAATGCGCGAATCTTCGGATCAGTTGCGAGAAAGCCGAGTTGTCGCGCCAGATCGTCGTGGAGTGACTCGGGTCGGGAGGCCATATTCTGCATGGCGTCATGTTTGCGGTCGGACTCTTCGCTCATCGCAGCGCGGCTGAGCCGATGGCCTTCGCCAAACGAATCCCAGTCGCCAAAGTCGTCGACCTCGGTCGATGCCGTCTCTTCGGCCGACGAGGCGGTGGTCTCGGCCTCTGGTTCGGATTCGGATTCGGGTGTCGTCGACTCGCGGAGATCGACCAGAATCGGGTTTTCGCTCAACTCTTGATCGATTCTCTCCTGCAATGCCATCAGCGGGAGTTGCAAGATCTCCATCGACTGGATCATCCGAGGCGCCATGCGGAGCTTCATGTCAGTCCGCATTTGCTGGGATGTGTCGAGGCGCATGGTCCTAGTCCCGCCGCGATTAATGAAAGAAGATATCGAAAATTGGGGGCTCTGCGTTCGCCGCAGCGTCGTCGGCCACCCCAAACTTCGGGTTTGAATGCCTACCTGTGCAAATAGTATACCACTTCACGTCATCGCCAAGGGACCAATGTTTCGCGGATCTCTTAAAAACACTGCCGACCCGAAAATGCGTCGGCGAGCATCTCCTTGTTGGCGAACTCCAATACGCTTCCCGAAGCGAGTCCTCTCGCAAGCCTCGTGATAGGGACGCCCGAATCAGCGAGCCGATTTGCGACAAGCAGGGCTGTTCCGTCGCCTTCAAGATTGGGGTTTGTCGCCATGATGACCTCGCGAACCTTGCCCGAAGCCACCCGCTCCTCAAGCCCGTCGATTGTGAGCGAGTCGGGCCCAGTACCCTGGAGAGGGGCGAGCCGGCCGAGCAGGACGTGGTAGACGCCGCGATATGTCCCCGCCCGCTCAAGGGCAAGTAGGTCGCGCGAGCCCTCAACCACGCAGATGACGCCGGGGTCACGCGATGAGTCTCGGCAGATCAGGCAGAGTTCCTCAGACGACTCGGTGAGGTGGTAGCATGTCCGACAGTGGTGGACACGTTCCTTGATCTGACGGATGGCCTCGGCCAGGGCGAGCGCCTCTTCGGGAGGGCTCTTGAGGACGTGGTGGGCGAGACGTTCGGCCGATTTCGCCCCGACGCCCGGAAGTCGTCCGAACGCCTCGATCAACCGGTCAAGGGCTTCCAATCGACCCGACGCCATCGCTACTTACCCCCGCCCAGGGCGCCGAACATCTGGGAAAGCCCAGGGATCGGCAAGCCTCCCGCGAGGCTGGCCATGGACTGTGCCGCCGACTCGCGGGCCTTGGTAAGGGCCTGATTCACGGCCGCAGTCACGAGATCTTCGAGCAATTCCGCGTCTGGATCAGACAGGAGTTTTGGGTCAATTCGAACCGAGAGCAGTTCCATTCGACCGTTCACTTTGGCCGAGACCTCACCGCCACCTGAGGCTCCCTCGACGATGAGTTGGCCGAGGGCTTCGGAAGCCTTTTCGACATTTTCGCGGATTTTCCCCGCGTTTTTCATCAATTCTGCGAGGTTACTGAGGTTGTTGAACAATTCGATCCCCTTCGTGATAGAGGCTCGGGGCGGGGTTACGATGCCGTCCCATCCTCGACCTCGACGCGAACAGCGCGGGCCTCGAACAGTTCGACGATTTGCTTGATCATCGGATCATCGCTCACCGAAACGTCTCTCGCGAGGGCCACCGAGGTCCGGGTTGGTATTGGCGGGCCTTCTGGGTGACGATCGAAGCGGACCGTGATCGGACGACTTAACCAGTGGGCTAGTTTGGAATCAATCCTGGAGCGGACTTCCAGCGTGTTGCAGGCATCCGCAACCCAATTGTAGGCTCGATCGACAAGGATGACTAGTTGGCCCGTCCCCTCAATAGAGGTCGGGGTCAACAACCCCAATTTTGAGGCGAAATCGGCGTCTAACCCCGCTGTCCAGGCTGGCCAAACCCGGCAGATTGACGCGATTTCCCAGGCAGGGGCCTCGTCGAGGGGTGGAGATTCGTCACTGCCATGCTCGGCGGACGCGGGTTCAAGAATTAGGGGCTTTTTTTTTTCCGCGACGGTGGTTGGGGGGCCGTCGGTTTCAAGAGCGGCTAAACGGGCGATCACTTCGCTCAATTCAGTCATCACTTCGAGCCGGGCCACACGAACGAGTGCCAGTTCGACGAGCAATCGTCCGTAGGGACTGCCTCGAAGCTTGGCACGGGCCTCAGCAAGCACCTGTTGAGCCGTGAGGATCGTGTCGAGCGGCCATCGATCAATCAAGGCCTGAATTCGGGGCCGTTGACGCGGTGTTGCGGCGAGGAGGGTGGCATTTGCCCCCGCCGCCAGGACCATGGCGTCTCGGAGGAATTCCAGTGTTCCGCCGAGCAATTCGGTCGGCTGGACGCCCGAGGCGACGGCCTGATCGATGAGAGTAAGCACCGCCCCCGCGTCGTGTTGGGAGAGGGCGTCGAGGAGGTCAAGCGTGCGCTCGTCACTCGCGATCCCGAGTTGCTGGTGGACCAGCTCGGTCGTGAGGATATCGCCTCCGAACGAGAGCAGTTGTTCGAGAAGCGATTGGGCGTCGCGCATCGAGCCGCTCGCTCGCCGCGCGATCGTCCGAAGTGCTTCCGGTTCCGCTTTGATCCCCTCGGTAACGCAGATTTCGCTAAGGGTTGCGGCAATCTGGTCGGGGGTGATTCCCGAGAACTCGTAACGCTGACATCGAGAGAGGACGGTGATCGGAATCTTGCCCGGTTCAGTCGTGGCAAAGAAGAATTTGACGTGAGCGGGGGGCTCTTCGAGTGTCTTGAGCAGGGCGTTGAATGCCCCGGTCGAGAGCATGTGAACTTCGTCGATATAATAAATCTTGAACCGGCTCCGGCTGGGTCGGAGTCCGGCATTTTGACGGAGTTCACGGACGGCCTCAACGCCGTTGTTGCTGGCACCGTC
>JANXSY010000032.1 GCA_025356435.1 Isosphaeraceae bacterium
GGCGCTGACGACCTCGCCGGAATCTCGGGTGCCGAAGGCTCGGTAGGTGGCGAGGTCGATCGACTCCTTGAGGGGGCGGACGGAGCCGTCGCCGACGTTCGTCCGCCCCACTTCGGGCCGTCGAACGGATAGCCTGGGATCATGCAAGTGGAATTGCTCGATCTTACGGCTGTCATACCACGATGTCGACCGATTCGTCCGGGTCGATTGGCCAGTCCACGAATTGCTCGGGAACGAGGACGGAGCAATCCTCACTTAGCGGGTTTGGTCCGGTGGTTGACCGATCCCGGGGGCGTCTCTAAAATCGGTGTCTGATCTCCCGATAGCCCCCTGCCCTCTCACCGATTTTCAGGCGGAGCCCGCGACCATGACGGCTGAAACCGGCGGCGGTTCGATCGAAAGCATGCTCAACGAGACGCGGGTGTTTCCGCCACCGGCCGATTTCGCCGAGAAGGCCCACGTCGGCAGCATCGGCGAGTATCAGCGGCTTTGGGATTGGGCCAAGGATAGCCCCGAAGACTTCTGGGCCGAGCAGGCGAAGGCGATCGACTGGTTCTCGCCGTGGTCGAAGGTGCTCGAATGGAAGCCGCCCCACGCCAAGTGGTTCGTCGGGGCGACCCTCAACGCGGCCTACAACTGCGTCGATCGGCACTGTCACGGCACCCGGAAGAACAAGGCCGCGATCATCTGGGAGGGGGAGCCGGGCGAGCGCAGGGTCTTGCGCTATGATGACCTCCGCCGCGAAGTGAACAAGTTTGCGAACGCGCTCAAGGGACTCGGGGTCAAGAAGGGGGACGTCGTCGCCATTTATATGCCGATGATTCCCGAGCTGACGATCGCCCTGCTGGCTTGCGCCCGGATCGGGGCACCGCACACGGTGATCTTCGGCGGTTTCAGCTCTGAGGCGCTCGCGGGACGGATTCAGGATTGCTCGGCCAAGGTGCTCGTCACGGCTGACGGCGGGTATCGACGCGGCAAGATCGTGCCGCTCAAGGAGAACGCCGACGGCGCGGCGGCGCTCTGCCCGACGATCGAATCCGTCGTCGTCTGCAAGCGGACAGGGCATGATATCAACATGGTCGAGGGACGCGACCGATGGTGGCATGACCTCGTCGATCACGCCTCGGCCGACTGCCCGCCCGAGCCTCTCGATAGCGAGCATCCGCTCTATATCCTCTATACGTCAGGGTCGACGGGCAAGCCGAAGGGGATCTTGCACACGACCGGCGGCTACCTCGTCGGCACGGCGATGACGACCCGGCTGGTGTTCGACCTCAAGGAAGACGATGTTTACTTCTGCACTGCCGACATCGGTTGGGTGACGGGCCATTCCTATCTCGTCTACGGCCCGCTCGCCAATGGCGCGACGGTCGTGATGTATGAGGGTGCCCCGAACTGGCCCGATGAAGGCCGGTTCTGGAAGATCATCGAAGACTATCGCGTCAACATCCTCTATACGGCCCCGACCGCGATCCGCGCGTTCATGAAGTGGGGCGAGCAGTGGCCCAAGAAGTATGACCTCACGAGCCTGCGTCTGCTGGGGACGGTCGGCGAGCCGATCAATCCCGAGGCGTGGATGTGGTATCGCAAGGTCATCGGCGGCGAGCGGTGCCCGGTCGTCGACACCTGGTGGCAGACCGAGACCGGCGCGATCATGATCGCCCCGCTTCCGGGCGCGGTGCCAACGGTGCCCGGATCGGCCACGCGGCCCTTGCCCGGCGTCGTGCCGGAGATCGTCACCCGAGACGGCAAGGCGGTTGGACCGAACCAGGGGGGGTTCCTCGTCATCAAGCAGCCCTGGCCGTCGATGCTCCGGACCCTCCACGGCGATGACGAACGCTATCAGGCGACATACTGGAGCGAGATCGCCGGCTGCTACTTCACCGGCGACGGCGCTCGCAAAGACGAGAACGGCAACTACTGGATCTTGGGACGGGTCGACGACGTGCTCAACGTCTCGGGCCATCGCCTCTCGACGATGGAGGTCGAGAGCGCCCTCGTGAGCCACCCTAAAGTCGCCGAGGCGGCCGTCGTGGGCCGGCCTGATGACCTCCGAGGCCAGGCCATCACGGCGTTTGTCACACTTGAAGGCGGGCAGGTCGCGAGCGAAGCCCTCAAGAAGGAGTTGCAGGCTCACGTCGTCAAGGAGATCGGGGCCTTGGCCCGTCCTGACGACATCCGCTTCACCGACTCGCTGCCCAAGACCCGCTCGGGCAAGATCATGCGACGGCTGCTCCGCGACGTGGCGGCTGGCCGCGAGAGCAGTGGGGATACATCGACGCTCGAAGATCTATCGGTGCTCGCGAAACTGCGCGAGGAGGACGAGGTTTGAGGATCAAGGAGCAACGATCATGATCGATCAGGATGACTCGGTGTTCGCCTGGATCGTCGCCGGCTCGTCCCTGATCGACTTCGTCGCTGGTTTGGCGATCTTGCTGGCGGGTCCGACGTTCGACGACGCGATCGGCGTCCGAGGTCGAATCCGCCGGGTCTTCGTCGCCTTCGCGGCGACGTCGCTCGCCTTCGCCTTCAAGGCTGTGGGCCTGACGAGGATGGGGATGGTCACGTTCGGACTCATCTCGCTCGTCTACGTCGATCTCGTCGTCGTACTGCCTCTGTTCGGCCTCGTGGTGCTGGCCACCTCGGCGCGCGGGCCTGTCGTCTCGCGGTCGGTGAGAGTCTTGGCGGCGCTGAGTCTCATTGCGGCGCCGGTCGGTTGGTATGCGACGTACTGGGAGCCGTTCAACCTCAAGGTCGAGGCGGCGAACGTGCCGCTCAGGCCCGAGCGATCGGGGAAGGCTCCACTCCGGATCGCGGTGCTGACCGACTTGCAGGTCCGCGGCGTGACCGATTACGAGCGTGGGGCCGTTGACCGCCTGCTTGCGCTCAAGCCTGACCTGATTCTGCTCCCGGGGGATATCTTTCAGGGGTCGGAATTGACCCTCGACCGCGAGTTTGCCGACCTGCATGCGCTGCTGACGAAGCTGGACGCCCCGTTCGGCGTCTATTTCGCACCCGGAGACGTTGACGATGCCCCGGGTCGGATCGAACGGCTTTTCGCGGGCACGAAGGTCAAGCTGCTCGTCAACGACCTGATTCAGATCGACGCGTATGACCGCCACATCACGATCGGCGGCGTTGAGCTGCGCTACGATAGCCCCGCAGCGACCCGGCTCGTGGAGCGACTCGAAGCCCTGCCGGGGGCCGACGACGTGCGCATCCTGCTCGGGCACCGGCCCGACGTCGTTTTTCGACTGCGAGAGAGTTCGCGGGTCGATCTCGTCGTCTCGGGGCATACCCACGGCGGCCAGATCGTCATTCCGGGTTTCGGTCCGCCGATGACGCTGAGTGGCGTCCCACGAAACGTCGCGGCGGGTGGCCTGCACGTTCTCGACGGCAACCGGATCTACGTGAGCCGAGGGGTTGGCTGCGAGCGTGCCCAGGCGCCTCGAATCCGGTTCTTATGTCCGCCCGAGGTGTCCATCCTGACACTCAACGGATCATAAGCGAGCATTCGATCGCGTTGGCATCGTTCCGAGAGATTCGGCAAACAGAACGCCGAAACGCGGGCCGTATCCCAGAAGGATACGGCTCGCGTCGAGGCGATTGATCGGGGCGGCTGGGGGCCGAGGTCAGATCGGGTAGAGGTTTTTCAGCTCGGCGCGAGCTTTGGCACTGCCCTTCGACGCCTTGATGAGCGGAAAGGTCCGCATCTTGCCGTCGACTTCGAGGGTGAGCTTACCCGATCGGATGACCGAGGTTGCGACGCGGACATAGCGCGTCTCGCCGTTGGGCAGCCAGACGTGAATCCGCTGCAAATTCGGCTTGAACATCCGTCGCGAGATGCCGGTGCATTTCGTGCCGACGCCACCGAGGTATTTGGCCTTACCGCGTGTTGAGATGCGGTTGCCGAACGAGGTCTTCTTACCACTAACTTCGCATTCGCGTCCCATTGAGGGCGTGCTCCGTTATCTGCTCGACTCGACACGGCCGATCGCCCGGAAACCGGGCTGGCTGCGGAATCGATCAGACCTTCTCTTTGGCGACCGGGTTGTGGGGCTTGCTTCGCTGGACATTCCCGCACTCTTCGACAAGGTCACAGACCTTGTGGGGCGGAACGGCGAGCTTGCACTGGGGGCAAATGCTGAGAGCGGGCGCGGTCAAGGCGTCGTGGCTCCTGCGATTTCCCTTCGCTGACTTCGACTTACGTCTCTTTGGTACGGCCACGACCGTCACTCCCTGCGTCCGCGCGGATGGTTGAGTTGTCCAAAGCGGATTATTATCCAAGTCGTGGCGCGATTGGCAAGGCCAGTTGCGCTGCGTCGCGCGGAGAGTCTCGCTTTTCGATCAGGAGAAGGCGTTGTTCTAGCCCTCCGATCCCGACACCGTCCATCGATCCGTCTCGTCTAAAAACCCCGCATCGAGACCGATCTGTGGCCCAGAGATCGATCTCGCGTCGGGTGGATTCAGACCAGCGTCGGGGACGGGATCAGGTTCCGGAGTCGCGCGAGCAGTTCGGGCAGGTCGATCGGCTTCGCGATGAAATCGTCAGCACCCGCCTGGCGCGCCTGTTCCTCAGCGTGGGAGGTGACGTCGGCGGTGATCGCGACCACGGGGATCTTCGCGGTGGCGGGAAGGCGGCGGAGTTTGTCGATCAGTTCGAGGCCCCCCATCACCGGCATCATCAGGTCGGTAAGGACCAGTTGAGGCTTGAACTCGGACACGCAGTCGAGTGCGTCCTGGCCGTCGTTCGCCTCTTTGACATCGAAGCCCTGGAGCCGGAGCAGCCGACCGAAGGCATATCGAAGGAATGGCGCGTCCTCAACGAGCAAGACGCGCGGCATCGGTGCAGGATTATCCATCATCGTCAGACCTCCCTTGTTCTCCAGCAACGGCTTGCCCGCGAATCCCTGGCATCACTCGGATCGCGGACCTTTTCGGATGAATCGACACGGACGATATCGAATGAAATGTCGCAGCCGTGGATCGCGACTTGGGTCCGTTTATCGGTAGCATTTTAGAAGGAAGCAAAAGTCGGGCCAACGGTTTGAAAATCTGTTCAATGTCTGGTCTTGAGGGCCGGTTTGGGTTGGGAAATAGCGCGAATTCGGCTGGAAGCCTGTCAGAGAATAAATCGAGAGGAGGAGCGGTGGGGAAAGGGTCGAAAAGACGAGAGAGTGATGGACCCGACGACAGTCCAGCGAGGGGGCTGGGGCGATGATAGGCGGGATGAAAGCAGTGCGGATGGTCGCCTGGGTGGCTCTAGCTGCGGCGGCGGGCGTGTTGGCGTATGAAGAGGTGTCGCGTCCCCGGGTGCCGAAGGGGGTCCGGGTCTACACCGACGTCGTTTATCGCCACGTCGGTACGAGGCGGGCGCATCTCGACATCTATGTGCCCGAGCGAGTCGAGGCCCCGAGGGAGGGCCTGCCGGCGATCCTCGCGATCCACGGCGGGGGCTGGCGCGGGGGGACGAAGAACGGGTACGGGCGGGAGGTCGCCGCGCTGGCGAGGCACGGCTATGTCGTCATCTCGGTCGACTATGTCCTTTCGAGTCCGGGACATCCGACCTGGCCCGAGAATCTTGACGACGTTCGCGAAGCGGTGCGTTGGGTCCGGCGGAACGCAGCCGATTACGGGGTTGACCCGACCCGGATCGTCGCGATGGGGGCGTCGGCCGGCGGACATCTCGCCTCGCTGCTGGGGACGAACGCGGGGAGCTCCGACATCGAGACGAGGGTGCAGGCCGTCGTCAATCTCTACGGTCCGACCGACCTCGTCTCGCTCGCCGGCAGCCCCGGCGCGGTCTTGCCGCTGACCCTTTACCTGGGCCAGCCCCTCGCCGAAATCCCGGACCGCTACGCCGATGCCTCGCCGATCCGCCACGTCTCGGGAGACGACGCCCCAACCCTTTTAATCCACGGCGAGACCGACGACCTGGTCCCTGTGGCGCAGTCGGTCGATCTGGCCGACCGCCTGAAGGCCGTCGGGGTCCCGGCCGAGGTCATTGTGGTGAGAGGGGTCGGCCACGCTTTCGGGTTCAAAGTGGCGGGGCGTGACCTCGGCCCGGAGATCGTGGCGTTCCTCAGACGGTCATCGCCGAGCCCGAAAACGAGGCTGACACGGAGATGAAATTCTCGTGTGTTGTTTTCCGTCAACTTTGCTGGTCGTACGTTAAAAGCGGTATTGTGTCGTATTTCGATTAATTCTATGATTCGGGGGCAATGAGGTCGATCGGGCCTGTGAAATGGTATGAGAAGGCCGTCTCGAATTGACTTTGCGTACGGAGGTGCATCTTGTTCACGATCAAGCGTGCGGTCCTGGGATTGTTAATCGCCTCGGGCATGGCTTCTGCCTCACAGGCTGCTGTCGTCGGCCCAATCACGACCACGACGCCAATCTCGGCGACGACGACCGACTTCACGGGAAATCTGGTCTTCGCGAAGTTCAACTCGTCCCTGGGCACGTTGACTTCTGTGACCCTTCAGATCGGTTCGGACATCAGCACAAAGCTGACCGTGACCAACCTGGGGACAACCGCCTCCAGCGGCAACGCGAGGACCGAAGTCACAGTGACGGTTGTCGATCCCGCGAACTCTGCGAATTTCAATCTCGTCAACGACATCCTCACACCCAAGTTTAGCTACAACCTCGCTGCCGGCGCTACCGTGACCTCCGGAACGATCAATGCAAATGGAGCCACCGTCACCAACGTCTTCACCGACGCCATGACTCTTGTGGATTTCACTGGATCGGGCACGATCAGCCTGGGCGTATCGACCTTCACCGCGACGCTGCTCGCCAATTCGGGCGGAAACACGTCGTCCACCCAGAACACCACTGCCACCGCCACCGGTCAGGTGACTTACACCTACAATGTGGCCGTCGTTCCGGAGCCGACCACGATCGTCCTCCTAGGTCTGGGCGGAATGATGCTGATGATTCCCGCTCTCCGCCGCCGGTCGAGCTAAGCTCCCGACATTTGAATCAATAGACAACGCGGCCGGGACCTCGCGAGGGGTGCCGGCCGCGTTTTTTTGTCTCGACCGATGTGATGATGATCGGTTCGAACCGGCCCTACGGGGGGCCATTACGATCGAAGAGAAACCGCTCTAGGCTGCGGCGCCGGCGGCTGGGTTGGCCAGGGCGTCGAGCAGCGAGTCGGCGGCGGCCTGGCCGGCGCGGACGGCGTCGGGGATGCCGACACCGTCGAAGGCGTTGCCGGCGAGGAGCAGCCGAGAGTGTCGAGCCACCCTGCGGCGGA
Organism: Isosphaeraceae bacterium; assembly: GCA_025356435.1. Lineage (GTDB taxonomy): Bacteria > Planctomycetota > Planctomycetia > Isosphaerales > Isosphaeraceae > CAMFLR01. The sequence goes on from JANXSY010000032.1 coordinate 7,262, forward strand.
TGATCGCGACGCGGTCGAGGTGGCCGAGCGTGTATTGCGGCATGGCGCGGGGATGTCGGGCGATGCGCATCAGGAGCGGGTCGCCGGTCGCCCCCAGGAGCGAGCCGAGTTCTGAGCGGACGAGGGCCTCAATGGCGTGGTCATCAAGGTCGAAGAGTTCGGGCTGGGTCGCCCCGCCGACGAAGACGCGGAGCAAGACGGTCCCGATCGGGGCGCGGCCGGGGAACTTGACGCTGGAGAACGACATCGCCAGGATGCGCCGCCCCTCGATTGCCGGCACGACGGCCCCGAAGCCGTTGAGCGGATGGACGAGCTGGTCGCGACGATAGGCGACCGTGGCGATGGCCGACGAGGCATACGGGATCGAACGCAAGTCGAGCGCCAGTTCGGAGTCGAGGCTGTCGAGCATCCGGGCCGAGGCGTGGGCCTCGGTCGCGAGGATCACCCCAGCGGCGTCGATCGGAGGCCCGTCAAGCAGCTCGACCCGCCAGCCCCCCTGCTCGGCCCGGACGATCCTCCGGACGGCCGTTCCCTTTCGCACCGAGCCGGGCGGCAGCGATGCGGCGAGGGCCTTGGGGAGGGTTTCCATGCCGTCGATCAGGCTGGCGAAGAGGCCGTAGCGGGCACCCGAGGCGCTGCGGTCGGCGTCTTTATTGCTCTTGGATTCGGCCCATGCGCCCCGGATCAGGCCGCCGTGCTCGCGTTCCATCGCGATGAACTGCGGAAGGGTGGCCTTGAGGCTCAGCTCGTTGGGATCTGCGGTGTAGATCCCGCCGACGAGCGGTTGCACGAGCCGTTCAAACACCTCGCGGCCGAGTCGTCGCTTGACGAAGGAGGCGAGGCTCTCATCGGCGTCGTCGGTCCGTCGAGGGCGGATCAGGTCCATGAGCAAGCGAACCTTGCCTCGGAGCGAGAGGATCGGCGTCGTGAGGATCGGCCCGAGCCGCCTCGGGGCCATCAAGACGAACCCCTCGGGCACCGGCAAGAGCCGGCCGTTGCGGACGACGAACGACCGCCGATTCGCAGCGTCGGGGCCGATGAGCTGCTCGCCCAGGCCGAGGGCGTGGCAGAGGTCAATCGCCTGCGGCTTGTTCGTGATGAACGAGTCCGCCCCGCCTTCGAGCAAGAATCCGTCACGTTGCTCGGTCCAGATCGCTCCGCCAAGGCGTGATTTCGCCTCAAAGAGGACGACTTCGACCGGGCGGCGGGTCTCCAAGTTTCC
>JANXSY010000048.1 GCA_025356435.1 Isosphaeraceae bacterium
GGTCCGGTCGGGAGCGTCGATCATGGAGGCTAAGGAATTGGCCCGGCACGCCGACATCCGCCAGACGGCCAAGTACACCCACATCGGGATGGAGGATAGGGCGGAAGCCTTGGGGAATCTGCCATCTCCAGACGTATCTGCACACGTTGATCGTCTGCACTATGTCTGCATTTCGGGCGGCGTCTTGGGTCAGGAGGTGTCGCCCGTTGTCAGTGAGCCTGACCGGAACGCTCGGCCCAGAAACAAGCAAGCCCCGGCTAGGCCGGGGCTTGCGTCGTTGCTTGTCACAAACTGTCAACAGTTAACAGTTTGCGTTTCAGTGGAGGCGGCGGGAATTGCACCCGCGTCCCGAGACTCTTCGGTGAGGGCATCTACGTGCGTAGCCGATCATTTAATTGTCGGCCTCGATGCCCCGATCGGCGGGGTCACCATCAGCTTAGCCCATCGTTTTTTTGGCTCGGGCCGCAACGGGCGGTTAGGCACAAGCGATCCCGCATTGTCGTCACCGGACGGCCCTAGCGGGAGAAGGGTCGCCGCGATGCCGTTGCTGCTTTATGCAGCGAGACGGAGAGAGTAATTACTCTCGGCAGCTAATGTGTGGTCGGCTTTTTACGAGGCCCGCTGACCAACCTCGGCACGCCACCGGACACCTTGGTAATCCGGTCGATCCTAGTTCGCCCCCGTGAGGGGAACAAGGCTAGAAGAAGTTTCCCTCTTCATGTCCTGATTATCGGCCGAGACGGGCTCGAAAGCAAGGGCAAGCCGATCAATATCGCGACCGGGAGGCGCGGTCGATGTCGCGTTTGGCGTCTTGCTTCTTGATCGCGTCACGCTTGTCGTAGGTCTTGCGGCCTTTGGCGACGGAAATCTCGACCTTGGCGATGCCGTTTTTGAAGTAGATCGAGAGCGGCACCAAGGTCATGCCGCGATCCGTGGCCTTGGAGGCGACCTTGGCGATCTCGGAGCGATGCAGAAGCAACTTCCGCGACCGCTTCGGTTTGTGGTTCATCCGATTGGCCTGGAGATACTCGGGGATGTCGCACCCGTGCAGCCAGACCTCGTCGCGGTCGATCGAGGCGTAGGCCTCTTCCAGGCTCGCCTTGCCTGCCCGGAGGCTCTTGACCTCGGTACCGGTCAGTACGATACCGGCCTCGAGCTTGTCGAGGAGGTCAAACTCGTAGCGGGCGCGGCGGTTGCGCGCGACGACCTTGATGGGGACTTCGTCGGCCTTGACCTTGGCTTTCTTGCCGGTCTCATTCTTCGCCATAGCTTCACCGTCGCCTTTGATCGCCAATCGTAGGGTTCGTGCCGATTTCGGGCAAGGGCCAAGCCGGATTATAGGCTTCGGCTCGCGGCGCAGGCGGCGAGGATCTCGGCCGTCATCGTATCGAGCAGGGCTGGCTGGGGCGGCTCGAAGAGTTTTGGCGTCTGGAAATGCCGCTGCACGAATCCGAAGGGGTCGGGATACCCGGGGCAGAGCAACGGGATATCCGAACCACCGAGCCGATCATCCCGGTTTTGATCGGCCCAGAGCCGGAGCTGCCAGTAGGAATAAGGGGCTGCCGCCACGAAAGAGGGACGGACGATCCGCTCCCTCGACTCGCGGAAGCGATCACGCCAGCGCGTCAGGTCTTCGACTTCTAGACGAAACGAGGCGTCGCGGGCCATCAGGTCGGGCCAGAAATCGCTCATCATCCAGCGATCACCCCAGATTTCGGCCGACCAGCGATCGACGTCAAATTCCCGGGCCTTTCTGTCGAGGATCGAGAAGAAGTCGGGACGATTTAGCAAGTCGGTCTCGCACTCGTACGATTCGAGCGACCCTGTCGTCTCATAGACCCCGACCGCGCTGAGCCCCTCGGCGACCCGGCGGAAGACTTCGAGGGGCATTCCGATCAGGCAGAGGAAGCTCGGCTTACGGCGGAGATGTTCGATCAACTCGACAACGGTCCGACCGGTCAGGGGGTCGATGGCATCGGGTGCGATCTCGGCGAGCGGGTCCAGGACGAAGCGACGGACCGCCATCCGGGGATGTGGGATCGTCAGGCCCGGCTCGTCGAAGACCATATCGGCGTAGAGCAAGAGGTCGAGGTCGAGCGTCCGCTTGTCCCAACGGACGTCGCGGACCCGGCCGGACTGGGCTTCGATCGTCTGCAAGGCGGTCATCAGCTGACGCGGTTCGAGCGTCGTCTCGACCACCGCCGCCGCGTTCAGGAAGGCCCCCTGGCCGCCGGGGCCGCCGACGGGGGCCGTCTCGTGATACGAGCTAACGGCCCGCAACGCCAGGCCCGGCGTCTCAGCCAAGGCGAGCAGGGCGGCGTCGAGAGTCGCCTTGCGGTCGCCGAGGTTGCTGCCCAGGGCCAGATACGCGGGTCTCATCAGAGCTTGAGCTTGCCGATGCGATCGACGGCTTCGAGCAGTCGGGGCGTCTCGACTGTCAGGGCCGCGCGGATGTAGCCGTCGGCGGTCCGGCCGAAGCCGAGGCCGGGGGTCGTGACGACGTTCGCCTCGTCGAGCAGTCGGCCGCAAAGCTCGGTCGAGGTGTAGCCCTTGGGGCAGGGCATCCAGACGTAGAAGGTGGCCTCGGGGGTGGGAACGTCCCAGCCCAGGGATTTCATGCCGCCGACGAAGGCGTCCCGGCGCTCTTTGTAGAGGGCGCGGATCGGCGGGGTAATGGTGTCGTATTCGTCGAGGGCGGTCTTGGCGGCGAACTGGATCGCGGTGAAGATGCCCGAGTCTGTGTTGGCCTTCACCTGGCCGAGGGCGGCGATCATTGAGGCACCGCCGATCGCGAAGCCGACACGCCAGCCGGTCATGTTGAAAGTCTTCGACAGGCTGTGGAATTCGACAACGTGGTCCTTCGCCCCTTCGATTTGCAGCATGCTGGGGGCGGGCTTGTCGAAGTACATCTCGTTGTAGGCGGCGTCTTGCGCGATCACGAGGTTGTGCGTCTTCGCCAGGTCGACAACCTTCTCGAAGAAGGGCAGGTCGGCGGCACCGCCGGTCGGGTTGTTCGGGTAGTTGAGGAACATCAGCCGGGCGCGGTGATAGACGTCGAGCGGGATCGAGTCGAGGTCGGGGCGGAAGCCGAGCGACCGTTCGAGCGGCATGGAGTAGACGTCGGCCCCGGCAAACATGCTGCTGCTCCGGTAGACCGGGTAGCAGGGATCGGGGACGAGGCTGATGTCGCCCGGATTCAGGATGGCGAGCGGGAAGTGGGCAATCCCTTCCTTCGAACCGATCAGCGGCAAGACCTCGGTATCGGGGTTGAGGTCAATCCCGTAGCGGGCCTTGCAGAAGGCCACAATGCTCTTGCGAAGCTCGGGAGCACCCTGGTCGAGGGCATATTGGTGGAAGGCCGGGTTCTCGACGTGGTGCTGAAGGCTCTTGATGATCGACGGGGGCGTCGGGCGGTCGGGGTCGCCGACGCCGAGGTTGATCACGTCGCGTCCAGCGGCGATCGCGGCCTTCTTCTTCTTGTCGATCTCGGCGAACAGATAGGGGGGGAGTTTCTGGAGTCGTTCCGCTTTGACAAACGAGGAGGTCGCCATGATTGGTCCTAGAGATGCGCTTCGCTTCGCGTGCGATGAAGTCGTGTTGGGGTCAGAGAGCGTAGAGATTAACGGAATCGTCTCGCGAGTTCTATAACCGGCCCGGGCGAGGTGAGGCGGCTCGGGTTATGATGGACCCGATCGACCCCAGTTCGCTGTTCCGGTTCTGTCCGATTCTATCCCGATGAGCGTTCCTCCATGCCAGTCTTTCGCCTCGCCGTTCGGACGATCGCCCTGCTCTCGTATGCGGTCTGGGTCGGCGGGTTTACGTTCTATGGGGCTGTCGTGCTCTGGGTCGTTCATGAGGCGCATGGCAGCCTTGAGGCGGGCCGAATCACCCAGCAGGTGACTTACTGGCTCAACCTGATCGGGGTCGCGACGCTTCTCGTCTGGTGGCTGGTGGCGTGGATCGATCGACGACGGACCCCGAGGTTCGCTCGCTATGCCCTGGTCGGGTTGCTGGCGATCTCGACGGCATTGCTCGCCTTTCTGTTCGTTGACCATCGGATTCTCGACAGGCACCTCGAATCGCACGGGTTGACGGGCTTCTATGCCTATCATAGCGTCTATCTCAACGCCAGCACGGTCCAATGGGCGGCGAACCTCCTGTTGATTCCCGTCGTACTGCGGCTCTGGGGGCCGGAGTCGTAGCGAGGGGGGAGCATTGCTATAGTGAATGGAATCGACCAGCCGGCCACGCCTTCGACCGGACTTCCGGAGACCCGACCAATGACGAAGCTGATCCCGCTCTGGTTCCTGCTGGCCTGCGTCTCGGTCCGGGCCGACGAGCCGACGAAGCCCACCGCGCCCGCCAGTGAGAAGAACCCCGCCGTGCCGGCCGCCGGCCACTCGATCCACGGCGAGGAGTTCGACGACGGGCCGAGACAGCGGGCCTACCTCATGGACGGGCAGGGGAAGGTTAACTTCCTGGTGACGACGAAGGTCCCTGAGACCCGTAAGTTTATCAATCAAGGGGTCGCCCAGCTCCACTCGTTCTTCTACTTTGAGGCCGAGCGATCGTTCCGCCAGGCCGCGCTGCTCGACCCATCGTGCCCGATGGCCTACTGGGGCATGGCGATGGCGAACGTGAACAACACGCGACGCGCCAAGGGCTTCCTCAAGGAGGCCGAGGCGAAGGCGAAGACGGTCAAGATCGACCGCCGCGAACAGCTCTACCTCGACGCGCTCGCCGCGCTCTATAAAGACGGCGGCGACGGCAAGTCTCAGAAGTCCAACCACCTGCTCGGCCTCGAAACGATCGTGCAAGAGTTCCCCGACGACATCGACGCCCGCGCCTGGATGGCGATGGTCACCTGGCAGAACGAAGGGCAGTCGGGGATCGGCAGTAGGCAGGCTGTTGATACAGTCATCGACACCGTGCTGGCCCGCGAGCCGATGCATCCCGGGGCGCACCACTACCGAATTCATCTCTGGGACGGCTCGAAGGTGATTCGCGCCGAGAAGTCGGCCCAGACGTTCGCCAAGACCGCCCCTGGAATCGCCCACGCCTGGCACATGCCGGGACATACCTTTACCAACCTCAAACGCTATGCCGAGGCCGCGTATCAGCAGGAAGGATCGGCACGCGTCGACCATGCCTATATGCTCCGCGATCGAGTCATGCCGTTCGAGATCCACAACTACTCGCACAACAACCAGTGGCTCGCGACCAGCCTCTCCCACATCGGCCGCGCCCGAGACGCGATCGCCGTCGCCCGCAACCTCGTCGAGCAGCCGCGCGACCCGCAGAAGAACGGGCCGAATGACGGCGGCTCATCGCAGCGGTCGGGCCGCATTCGGTGGGTCGAGACGCTGGTCAAGTATGAACTCTGGGACGACCTGATCGCCGCCACGACTTCGGGTGCTCTCGACTGGACCGACATCCCCGCCGAGCAGAAAGAGAAGCATCAAAGCCTCGGCATCGCCTACGCCGCCAAGGGCGACCAGGCCAAGCTCGAAGCGGAGATCGTCGCCCTCCGCGCGATGGTCGAGAAGGAGACCCCGAAGCCGGCCGCGAATGCACCCGCCAACCCGCGACCGGCGAAATCGAACGGCTCGGGCGCGGCATCGGCCCTTGCCGAGTTGGAAGGGTATCAGCTCAACGCCAGGGGCGATCACGTCGGTGCTCTGGAGAAGTTCGCCAAGGTGGCCTCAATGCGTCCCGAGGCGCTCGCCCGTACCCACCTCTCGGCCAGAAACTTCGGGCTGGCTGAGGCCGCTGCGAAGAAGGCGGTCGAGCAGGGGCCGGGCCAGTTCTTGCCGATGGCGACGCTGGTCGACGTGCTCCACGCCTCGGGCAAAGAGAAGGAGGCGCAGGAGGCCTGGGCGAAGCTCGAACCGCTCGCCGCCCATGCCGACGACGACACGCCGATCTCTCAACGGATTCGGCCGGTCTCAAGCCACGAGTCTCACACCGTCACGGAAAACCTGAGCCCCTACGGTCCGCTTGTCTGGACGCCGAACCCTGCCGAGCCTATCGCCCTCACCGACACCGACGGCAAGAAGTGGTCGCTCGCCGATCACAAGGGCCGCAACGTCGTCGTCCTCTTCTTCCTCGGCGGCAAGTGCCCGCACTGCATGCAGCAGCTTCAGGAGTTTGGCAAGGAAGTCGAGGCGCTTAAGGGGCTCAACACCGACATCGTCGCGATCAGCACCGACGACCTCGCGAGTTCGAAGGCGCTCAAGGCGAACAAGGAAGGGGTGAAGTTCTCGATTCCGATCCTCGCCGACCCCAAGCTCGACCGCTTCCGCGCCTATCGCTCGCACGACGACTTCGAGAACGTCCCGCTCCACGGCACGTTCTTGATCGACGCCAAGGGCCTCGTCCGCTTCCAGAGGATCTCGGCCGATCCGTTCCTCGACATCGACTTCATCAAGAAGGAGTCGGTCCGCGTAAGCAAGTTCTGATTCGGTCGGGCATCAGGTCGTGTATCGAAAGATCGCCAGGAAGTGGAGGGCGGTGCCCGTCAGGACGAACAGGTGCCAGATGAGGTGGTTGTACGGTAGCCGTCGCGCCGCGTAGAAGACGATCCCGAGCGTGTAGGCGACCCCGCCCGCGACGATCAGGATCAGACCCGGCGTCGGCATCCGCTCGGCGAGCGGGCGGAAGAGGAAGATGACCAGCCACCCCATCCCCAGGCACAGGCAGGCCGAGACGACGGGATACCGCAGGCCGCCGATCGCGGTCAGTAAGACACCCGCCAGCGCCATCCCCCAGATCACGCCGAAGAGCGACCAGCCCCAGCCGCCCCGGAGCAATCCCAGGGTGAGCGGGGTATAGGTGCCGGCGATCATGAGGAAGATCGCCGAGTTGTCGAGGACCTCAAAAAAGTGCTTGGCCCGACCATTGGGGAAGGCGTGATAGAGGGTCGACGACAGGAAGAGAAGCACGACCGTCGCCCCGAAAATGCTGACGCCGACGATCGACTGCGCGTCGCCGTGCCGGACCGCCTCGACCACCAGGAACGGGATCGCCACCAGCGCGAACAGCAGGCCGACGCCGTGGCTGACGCTGTTGGCGATCTCTTCGCTCGCCGTCCTCATCCGATCCCCTTGCGAATGCGCGATGCCCATGGACGTCCCGATTGCCTCGATTGACCGGATCAAACAACTCCAGTCTACCCTACGCAAAGACCAGCCGATCGATCACGCCGGGATGGCCTCGGACAGTCGGACGACCGAGAACCGGGAGCGAAGGGACGGACGCGGAGTTCTTCAGCTTATCGGGACGATTCCGGGCGGTCGTCGCCGGGGTGGGCAGGGCATCGGCCCTTTGGCTATGATAGATCGACCACGAACGACCCCTTTTCGAACCGGCCCCAACGCATGCCACGCCTTCTCCACCCACCTGATCAAGAGTCTTCCGCAGAGGTCTCGAACCGGCTCAAGCCCCTGGTCGGCAAGCCCGAGGGGTCGCTTGCGATCCACGAGATTTACCGGAGCCTCCAGGGCGAGAGCCTCTATGCGGGCCTGCCTTGCGTCTTCATCCGCCTGACGGCTTGCCACCTGCGCTGCGGGTATTGCGACACCCCCTATGCCTTCAACCAGGGAGAATTCCTCACGCTCGATGAGGTCGTCTCTCAGGCGCTGGCGTTGGGTGACCCGATCGTCGAGGTGACGGGCGGCGAGCCGCTGCTTCAGCCTGAAGTCTATCCGCTGATGGCCCGGCTGGCCGACGCCGGGCGCACCGTCCTGCTCGAAACCTCCGGGGCGATCGACGTCACGGCGGTTGATCCCCGAGTGCATATTATCCTCGACGTCAAGACGCCGGGCTCGGGGGAAGTCGCCGCGAACCTTGACGCGAACCTTGATCGGATCAAGTCAACTGACGAAGTGAAGTACGTCATCTGCGACCGCGCCGACTTCGACTGGTCGATTGCCCACGTCCGCCAGCACCACCTCGACCGCCGCGTCGCGATCCTGATCAGCCCCGTCTTCGGTCAGGTCGATCCGACCGAACTCGCCGCGTGGACTCTCGAAACCCGCCTACCGCTCCGGCTCCAACTCCAGTTGCACAAACATCTCTGGGACCCCAAGGCCAGGGGGGTCTGAACCGCTCCCTGGAGACGAAGCGGTCTCACTTCAACCCCGGCTCCTGGCCAGGGATTCGTCCGAGCCGGCGAGCTGAGTCGCGAGATCGAGGGGAGTGGCGGCCCCGCTCTGTAGCGCCTGCACCGCTGCGAATTCGCCGGTCGGGTCGGGGCTGCGTCCGAGGAAGACTTGATAGACCTTGGTGATCGTCCGCAGCGACGCCTCAACCGATCCGAGCAGGAAATTCAGGATCGAGCCGCGACTCGTCCCCGAGTTAAGGACGGTGAGCACCGACGATAGCTCGGCAGTCGAGGCCGCGCGGCCGAGGGTCGCTTGATAGGTCGCCTCGGCGAAGTCAGCGTCGTTGGGATGAACCAGGTTGAATTCGTCGGACGAGAGCAGGTTCGCCGAGAGTTGGGGCTCGGACTCGCCGCCCTGCAAGGCCGCAACCGCCGCGTCGATCTCGGTCGGAGAGGGACTGCGGCCGAGGTCGGCCTGGTAGTCGTGGATGACCTGGATCGTGTCGTACTCGGCCGAGTGGAACAGGCCCGAGACGAACTGATTGAGTGTCTCACCGCTTGTCAGGGCCGAGACCGCCGAGGCAAGGCCCACGGGGTCTGGGGCGCGGCCGAGGATGGCCTGGTAGAAATGGCTAACTTCGCTGACAAGGGTAGCCGTGGGTACGACGACAACGACCGGGGGCGGCGGCGCGGTGGGGATGCCGCCGGTCGAGGTCGCGGGAACGAAGTCGGCGATGAGGTTCGCGCCGATCGGGGTGCCGAGGCCGACCGTCGAGATCGTCGCAGAGTTCCGGGAGAGCGAAACCGAAGAATTCGCGACCGGGTGGAACGCCGTCGAGGGCAGTGAGTAGAGTTCGGGGAGAAACTGCGTTGCACCGTCGAGGCTGCCCTGTCCCCTCACAGCCAGCCCCTCGTCGATGATCGCGACAATCCCCGCCCACGCAGGCGTGCCGAGACTCGTGCCGGCAACAACCTGCCAACCCCCCTGGCCGTCGGACGGGTTCGTCGAGTAGACGGCGACCCCGGTGTTTGGGTCGCCAAGGAAGCCGACATCAGGCTCGATTCGCGCGCCCGTCGACTGGATGTTCCTTTGATACGCCGGCTCGGCCTCGTAGCGACTGATTCCGGCTCCGCCACTCGCCCAGGCCGACTCCGAACGATAGCCCCCCGCACCGTTGATGAACAGCGACGTGCCACCGACTGCAAGGACATTCGGGGACGACGCGGGCCATTCGGCACCCCCTCGTGTCCCCGTGTCGCCGCTAGCGGCGATGAACGTGATCCCCGTGTGACCGGCGGGGGTCGTGAAATGGGCGTCGTCGGACAAGTCGCTCGAGGCCTCCGGGCCGCTCCAGCTCATCGAGATCGCGACGACGCCCGGGATCGTCCGCGCGTTGTCGACGGCGACGAGCAGGTCGGACGTGCTGTCGGTTGTGGCCTCAACGACGACGATCTTCGCACCCGGCGCGATCGCGTGCGCCCACTCAACGTCGAGGGTTTCCTCGCCCGCCCAGCTGTCATTCGTGTTGAACGCCCCTGCGAGGTTCACCTGGTTCAGCGACGGGTCGGGCAGGCCGAACTGCGAGTCGAACACATGGAGGTCAGACGCCAGATTCGGGTCGTGAAACGCCACGATGAGCGCGATCGTCCCCCCGGTCCCGTCCGCAGCGACCGTCTGACCGTTAGTCGAGGTGAAATGGAGCCCGCCCAGGCCGTAAGCGGATGTGATTTGCGCGGGGGAGAATCCCGAGACGGAGAGCAGACAACGGTCATCAAGGAAATCGAGGGACGGGCAGAGGGCCAGTCGTCGCCGTCGGTTCATGGTGTCGGTCCTGATGCGATTCGGCGATGCGACTTCGACCCGGGATCGTCCAAGGGGATTGAGCTTTTGGCTCCCCTTTATCTTACGTCGATGATGGCCGTTCAGACCGCCCCATTTCCAGATTGTTGCCGACTACGTCCGCCCGGAGGCTCTGTCTCAGACGAGGTTCACTCGGAAGTCGCGCCGGCTTTGGGCTTGCCGGGGAGGGGCTTGAGACTGTCTCCGCCCCAGCGGAAGCCGAGGAAGGTGCCGAGCGCGATCATAATCATCATTAAGAGACTGAGTTCGTGAAGGTGGGACATGAAATAACCCAGGCTTTCGGGTACCGCAAGGTGTTTCCACACGGCGAAGAGTCCCAGCCCCAAGGCGCCGAGTCCGCAAATCACGCCCCGGGCAATGGACCGCCGGGCTGAGAGCAAGCCACCCCCAAGTCCGACGAATGCCCCAGGCACGACGCCGGCGACCAAGCCCTGCCTTAGACCCCACTCATACGCGAAGTATCCAACCACCCCACCAATCGTCGCCCCTACCAGGCCGGGGACCAGATCCATTACCGCTACTTTCATCGCCCGATTCTCCGACGGGCCGCCACTTTCGGCAGCCCACTCCTAGGATTCGCCCGCCTAAAGTCTTATCGTATAGGGTTGGTGGGCGATTGCACTCACTTTTTTCGCGATGCCCTTCCATTTGGGACACGCCCCATGCATTGGGCTGAGCCGGCATGGCTGGCGTTACTGATCCTGACGCCCTTGCCGTGGTTCTGGGAGCGGTCTCGACCTCGGCTCTCGTGGCCGACTCTCGCTCCGTTCGCGGGCACTCGTCGGGGCTTGGGGGGGTGGGCGAACGCGCTACCGAGCCTTGCCCTCTCGCTCGCCATCGCCGCGATGGCGGTCGCCCTCGCGAGGCCGCAGACGGTTGGCGGGCGGATTCGCGTGGCGGGGAAGGGGGTGGCGATCGTCGTCGCCATCGACCGCAGTTCGAGCATGAAGGCGGCCGACTTCGCCGACGGTGCCGACAAGCTCTCGCGGCTCGACGCCGCCAAACGCACGCTCGACGCCTTCATTGGGGGACGGCCCGACGACCCGATCGGTATCGTCGCCTTCGCCAACTATCCCGACCTCACCTGCGTGCCGACGCTCGACCACGACTTCGCCCGCCAGACGGTCTCAGCGCTCTCGCCGGCCGTCGGCAACGACGACGGCACCAACCTTGGCGACGCTCTCGCTGTCGGCCTTGATGCGCTCCGGCATACGACAGCCAAGTCGCGAGTGCTTATCCTCCTGAGCGACGGCCAGAATGACCCGAACGTTGCCAGGCCCCTCGACCCGAGGGAGGCCGCGCGGATCGCTCGGGGCCTGGGGATCACCCTGCACACGATCGCTGTCGGCGACGCCGGAGGGCTGATCCGAACGACCGACAAGGCTTCGAACCTACCGGTGGTGAGCGAAGTCGGCGGCCCGGATCTCGCTCTTCTCGCTGACCTCGCCAAGATTGGCGGCGGCCTGCCCTTCCGCGCCACCGACGCCAAGGGCCTCGCGGCCGTCTTCGCCGCGATCGACGAGTTGGAGAAGTCGCCCATCTCGGGGACGATCCTCACCCGCTATCGTGAGCGATTCGCCCCGTGGGCAGTCGCCGCGCTGGCCTGTCTGGTCGTTCAGAGGCTCATGCGCGATGGAAAGATCACGCGTCTGCCTTGATTGAAATCTTAAAGGCGAACACCCTTGGATCTATCCCATCCCGATTGGCTCTGGCTGCTCCTCCCCTGGACGCTATTCACGCTCAGGGCACAGCGGGGGCATCGCCGTCGCGAGCGGGCGTGGAATGCGCTGGGGCAGGGGGGACGGCCGCCGGGAGACGGTCGGGTCGGGGTGTTACTCGCGGCGCTGTTCCTGGTCGTCGCGCTCGCGCAACCGAGGTGGGGACGCGACTCGGGGGCGGCGATACCTCCAGGTAGAGATGTTGTGCTGTTGATCGACGTCAGCCGGAGCATGGGGGCCGAAGATGCGGTGCCAAACCGGCTCGGTGTGGCGATTGAGTCGGCCGGAGGTCTGATCGAGGCGATGGCCAAGGAGGAAGGCGACCGTGTGGCGGTCGTCGCATTCGCGGGGGCCGGGGTGGTTCGCTGCGGCCTGACCGAGAACCTCGGCGCGGCGCTTGACGTGGTCCGCAAGCTCCGGCCGGGATCGGTCCAGCCGGGCGGGACTGATCTCGGAGGGGCGCTCCGGGTTGCGGCCGGGACGTTCGACGACCGCGACCACGCCGAGGGGCGGATGATCGTCGTCTTTACTGACGGTGAAGACCTCGCAGGAGGCTGGCGCGACCAGGTCGCGGCGCTCCGCGAAGGAGGGATCATCGCCAACGCCGTCGCGATCGGCGACCTCGATCGCGGCCATCCCGTGCCAGGGCCGAACGGCGCGATCTCGCATCAGGGGAAGCCGGTCTCGTCGAGACGATCGGACGAGGCGCTCGACGCCCTCGCGAGCGGCACAGGGGGCGCGGTGATCCGCCTCGGGCTGGCCTCGGCCGACGTCGGCTCGCTCTATCGCGACAAGATCGCTCCCGCCGCGCGTCGGGTTCGCAACGCCTCGCATCCTGCCGAGCGGGCTGAGCGCTATGGGCTGTTCGTGATCGCCGCCCTCATGACGCTGTCGATCGGCACGCGGCCGAGGGCGGTCCGACGCTCGGCCCGCCGGTGGGGTGTCATCGCGGGATTGGCCTTGATGTTCACGCTTGGGGCCGGTCCGTCGTCAGAGTCGCCGAGACAGCTGGTCGAGCGGGGGCGTGATGCGTTCCGGTCCCGGCGCTTTGAGCAGGCTCTGACCGCCTTCGAAGCCGCGACGAAGCTTGCGCCAAGGTCTCCGGTGCCGCTGTTCGATGCCGCCGCGACCCTCTTCGCGATGGGCCGGCATCCCGAAGCGATCGGCCGCTATCAGTCGACCCGCCTCATCGGAGATGCCGACATGAAGATCAAAGTCGATTATGCCCTTGGGAATGCCTACCTGATGGCGTCCGATCCAGCGTCTGCAATCGAGCATTACGACGCCTGCATCGCCTCGACCCGAAAATCGTCGGTGCTCGACGCGATCCGCCGAGATGCCAGGGCGAATCGCGACTATGCCCTCCGCCGTCTAGCTGAGCAACCGGCCCCCGAGCCCGACCCGCCGAGCCCAGAAGAGCCCAAGCCGCAGCCGAAGCCCTCGACCAAGGCGAAGGACGACGGCCCGGGCGGCGAAGGTCCTCGCGGTCAGGGCGGGGCTGGCGGCTCCGAGCCCGACTCCCGACCCCAAGGCGGCCAGGATACCCCGGAAGAGCGGCTCAACTCGGCCCTCGAACACGTCCGTGAAGCCCTTAAAGAACGCCTGCCCGACGCGCCGATCAAGGGATCGTCGGGGGATCTGAGGGATTGGTAAAATCCATGATCTCTCCGCCATCGATTCGAGTCTCGGCAATGGTGCTCGCCTTTCTCTTCGCCGGGTCGGCCCGGGGGGAAGATGCGCTTCGCGTTGAGGTGAAGGTCACGGGCGCGGCGTATTTCGTCGGCCAGGCGATCGAGGTCCGGGTCGGGGTCGTCGCCGCGAGCGAGCGGCCGAAGGTCGTGCCGCCTCGGGTGGAAGGGGCTGAGGTCACGACGATCGACACGGCATTCCGCCAGGTCGGGGCGAGCGGGATCGGAAACGTCGTCAACGAGACGAACCTCTTCATCACTCGGTTCCGCATCACGCCCGCCCGCGCCGGTCCGCTCGTGATTCCCCCCATTCATGCCCGGATCGGTGACGAGTCGGGGGCGTCGACACCGCTCCGGCTCGCGATCCAGCCGATCCCGACCGAAGAACGGCCCGCGAGCTGGCTTCGAGGCGTCGGTCGGCTCCAGGCGAAGGCCGAAGCGGTCCCTCCGTCGGTGAGGCTAGGGGAGGCGTTCGACTTTCGGATCATCCTCAGCGGCCCGGGGGCGCGAGGATCAACCCAATGGCCAATCTTATCTGAGATCGAATCAAACAAGAGCTTGACGATCCAACAACTCAACACCGAGATGGTCGCCGACCCACCCGCGCGTACCTTTCATTTCCGGGTCCGCCCTTCGACGCCCGGCGATCTCGCCTTGCCCTCGGTGGCGGTCGCGACGTTCGACCCGACCCTTCGCCGCTTCGTCGAGACCCGTAACCCGAGTGTGGCGGTGAGGGTCGTCGACGTGCCTCGATTCGACCCGGCGAATCTCGATTCGATCGTGCCGACAGTCGAGGCTGAGAGCCTGAATCCTCGCGTGATCCGCACGATCATGACGGGGTTACTGGCAACGGTGGTGACATTCGGACTGATCCTCCTGCTGGCAAGGGTCAGGACCGGGCCGCGAGGCTTGGTCAAGCGTTATGCGAGAGAACTCCGGTCATCGACCGACCCGAGCGCGGTCGCCGGACGTGTCACCTCGGGGCTCGCGGCTTACCTGCTTCGCGTATCCAGCAAGGGGACCGGCCAGTTGACGCCGGAAGAAGCGAGCCAAGGGATCGCACAGGCCGTGGGAGATGTGGCCCTCGCCGATTGCGCCGGTCGGCTCATCGAGCGATGCGACCGCGCCCGCTTCGGTCTTGACCTGGAGGCGGCGTCGGGACTGGCGGCCGATGCGGCGGACTTCTTCGAGGAGCTGGGAACGAAGAAGGTGCGACGAGCGAAGGATTAGGTCGCACCGGTTGGCGTCGTTCGAAAAAACGAAGGGAGGCATTCGCAACCGCGTTGTCACGAGCGGTTGAACCCTGCCTCCCCAAGCCAGTCATCAAATTCTCTATCAATCGTTGCGACGGACAGTTGCAGATCGGATCGGCTCGCCCCGGGCCATTCTCCAGGCCCCAATGCGTCTCTTATTTTCCGAGCGAGCCGTAGGCGGATCGGGTACGTGTCGTGCTGTAGATCTCTCGATAAGCCCCTTCGCGCTTTGCTTCGCGGCGATAGGCCTCGAAGCCTTCGGGCTTGTAGGCGGGGATCGACTTGTTGATCAGGAACTCGATCGCGGTCAGGGGATCGCCTTGGTCGGGTCCGACAAAGGTATACGCGATGCCGTCTTTACCCATTCGGCCCGTCCGGCCGATCCGGTGGAGATAGTTCTCGGCGTCGTCAGGGATGTCGTAGTTGATGACGTGGCTGATGTCGTTGACGTCGATGCCTCGGCCGACGACGTCGGTGGCCACGAGGACGGGGATGGTGCCGTCTCGGAAGCCTTGCATGACGCGGTTGCGGACGGTCTGGGCGAGGTCGCCGTGGATGGTGGCGATTCCCTTGATCCGGCCGCGAAGCCGTTCGGCCAGCTTGTCAGCCCCGCGCTTGGTGCGGGTGAAGACGATGCACTGGCGGGGCTGGTCGTGCTCAAGCAGGTGCAGGAGCAGTTCGATCTTGCGGTCGTGCTCGACCGTAATGTAGTGCTGCTTGATCGTCTCGACCGACGGTTCGTCTTTCGAGAGGTTCATCTCGACCGGCTGGTACATGTACCGCTGGGCGAGCTTGCGGATTTCGTCGCTGATCGTCGCGGAGAGCAGAAGCGTCTGGTGCGGGTCGGGCACTTTGCGAAGGATGCGTTCGATGTCGGGCCGAAACCCGATGTCGAGCATACGGTCGGCCTCGTCGAGGACAACGTGCATGATCTCGCCCATATAGAGCGTTTTCCGCTCGATGTGGTCGATAACGCGCCCAGGAGTGCCGACGACGATGTCGACCCCGCGGACCAATGCCCGCAACTGCTTCTCGATCGGCTCGCCACCGTAGATGCCGCAGACGACAACGTCTCGGCCGTGGCAAAGGCTCTGGGTCTCGACCACGATCTGCTGGACGAGTTCACGAGTGGGCGCGAGGATGATCGCCTGCGGCCCCCGGCCGCGCTGTTCCATCATCTCGATAATTGGGATGGCGAACGCCGCCGTCTTGCCCGTGCCGGTCTTGGCCTGGCCGATGACGTCGAAACCGTCAATCGCCTCGGGGATAAACGCGGCCTGGATCGGCGAGGGGGTCACATAGTGGATGCGTTTCAGGGCCTGGAGCATGACCGAACTCAGGCCCATCTGATGAAAACTGGGAGGAGTGTCCTCCACCGCACGTTGAGACAAATAAACCTCCTAGGACTTTGTGGCGAGTTCGCCCTCCGATCGGGTCGAAAAGTTTCCGACTATCCAATCGTTCATAATCATACCGCTTACCACCCGCGCCGTCAAAGGGGAGAATCGGGTCGGTGAGTTCTCGAAGATCGGGTTTGGCGAGTGGAAAAGGAGACGAATCGGGCTTATTCCCCGTGATTACTGGAATAATAACGTTGGATTTTGCCAAATTAACACATTCTTCTTGACTAACGCACTCGGTTGTTCCACTTTGACCTTCACACATCCGGAGTTGGCTCATAACGCCTTATCGGTGGAGTGCGGTGCGCCGTGGAGTAGGCCCAGGAACGCGTCGGTGGCCCGCTTGAGGTTGTTCGCCCACTCGAAGATCGCCACGTCGCCGGTCATAGACCACTGGCTCACGCCCCGGAACGGCCGCAAGAAGTTCCGCAGTCCCGTCCACGTTCCCTCCATCGTGTTGCAATGCACTTCACGCAGCCCGTCGTCGTCGCGGGCCCACTCGCGTGCGCCGTGATTGACCGTCGCGTGGCCCCGACCCAGCTTGGCCACACGCGAGTAGGCCACCCACTCGTCGGTGGGTAGAGGCTTCCCTGTCCCGACCGCTTCTGTCACCAAGTCCATGAGATGGAGGGGAATGGAAAGTCTTTGGCCCTGCCGTTGCAATCCGGGGGCCGAATCGAAGTCTGGAATCTCGAGACGAAAAAGGCTCAACTCCTCACGAGTTCCTTCGACCAAAGCGGGATGCCGGGCTATTACGCCGCGTTCTCGAAAGATTGCCGCCTCCTCGCGGTGAACTATCAAGACGCGGGCATCTCAATCTGGGACCTCGCCGCGAAGAAGGAACGAGTCCATATCACGATCGTCCGGCCGCGATGGGCGGCGGACTTGGCGTTCGCCGACGGCGACCGGACTCTCGTCACCGTCATGTCAAAAGACAAGGACCACTCGAAGCCCGGACCGACTTTGTGGAATTATTCGATCGTCCACTGGGACGTGGTAACGGGCAAGGAGTTGGCGACCCACGTCCTCGACCCGACGATCCAGTTCAAGTCTCTCTCGCCCGACGGCCGTCATGCCGTCTTCGAGAACCAGGCCGGACAGACGGTGTTCGACACGGCAACAGGCAAGAGTTCCTTCGCCATCGCTTTCACCGTCGGTAGCAATGGCGAGTCAATCTTCTCTGATGACGGCTCGACCCTCGTGTCGTACAACGGCAACGAAATCATCGCCCTGGACGTCCCCTCCGGGACAGAGACGAAACGCCTTAAATTCCCGCTTCCCAACAAACACCAGTTACTCGTTGAGTCTCTCCCTCTCGCCAGACAAGAGGCTGCTGGCGATCGGCAGGATGAACGAAACCAATCTCGTGGGGCTGCTCAGTCTCGAATCGGGAAGACTCATCGACCCGTTTGAGTGCGCCTCGTCCTCAATGTGTTGTGAGGTGGTCCGGTTCGCTCCCGACGGTCGGACGCTAGCCACCGACACATATGGGACAAGCCGAGGCGATCGCCCGGCCCGCCCCCTCTTACGGTTCTGGAAGCTACCCTCGCCGTAGAAGACCGGTGCCTCCAGCGAGAGCGAGTCGTCGGACCTCCCATTAGAACTGTCGCAGTAACGCGACGGGGTCGGTCTCTCTGCGGAGGTAAGTTTCCGTTCGAGAATCAGATTGAACACCTTGACCTTGCATTTGTATGTCAGGCAGCGGCCGTTTGGGTATCTGATTGTCGAGATGGTCAACATCAGGCCTTGCGGCATAAAGGCGGGTGGACGCTTGCCGAGGGTGGCCCGGCGCGCTAGTCTTGGTGGGGGCGACGTCTTTCGACGGCCCGACAGCCACGCGAGCCCGGATGGTCCGGGGTCGGTCGGCGATCGTCGGCCCGAACTTGACCGCTTTTTCCAGGAGCCGAGCCGTGGCCGACCCAGCGACCGGGACCAGCGACGTTCAACAGAAGTACCGTCAGTTCCTTGACTTGATGCCACTGACCATCTCGCTGGCCGGCCTCCCTACGAGCGAGGGGCGGCTCTTTAGTGAGGACCAACTCGAAGCCCGGGCCATCACCGTGAGACTTGCGTATAAGGTTGCCCGAAACCTCGCACGGGAATGCCTGGGCGGGTCGTAAGAGAGTTACCGAGGGGGACCGGGTGGCCTGGGGGATTTCTGAGCGTCGCGGCTCGACCTTGATCGTCGCGAAGCCGATACCATCTCTCGTTAGCGAGCGGGGCCGACGACGGGGACCGTGACCCTCGGCCGCTCGCGACGCCGCAACGGCACTCCAGATGCGAAAGGCCCCTCTCGATATGACGACGCAACCAGCAGATCGCGGAACACGGCGGATGAAGGCTGCGATCATCGGGTTCGGCTTCGATGGCCAAGACGCCATGAGTCGACTGACCACCGGGGACAACTGTGTCCTGGTCGGGGGGTCGGCTGAGACTCACGCCGAGATGCTCGTCACCGCGCTCCGCCTCGAAGACGAACTGGAGCGGATCGGCCAGACCCTCGGCGAAGTCGCGCCGATCGACCTCGCCGAGATCGCCTGGAGGATCGACAGCCCCGAACTCCACCGGATCGCCCTCCGTATGCACGACGCTCTGCTCGCCCAGGGCCGCACGTTCCACGAGTCGTCGGCCGAGGAACTGAGCGCGATGTCGGCCTGAGCTGAGCCCATTCTTCCCATTTCGTTCGCGACGACGGCCCGGGAGTCCTTCCCGGGCCGTCGTTGATTTCTGCACTTTGCCAGAACTGACGGCTGTCATGCGGCGAGCCTGACCACGGCCGCCAGCAGGTGCCGGATTTTCTCTGACCACGGCTCTGGTACGTTGAGTCGCTGATATTCCTCGGTCAGCAAATCGCGTTGTAAGGCACGA
>JANXSY010000051.1 GCA_025356435.1 Isosphaeraceae bacterium
TTTATCGAACGCTACCGCCTTCGCCCTTACAACTCGTTGATCGACGCTCTGGCCGACACGCAACGGTCTTTCCGAGTCGTGCGAGCGAACGCCAAGGAATGGGGCGTGGACCCAAAACGTGTCGGGATCATGGGCTTCTCGGCGGGCGGCGAACAATCGGCGCTGGTGGCGCTCAAGTTCGACGAAGGAAAGGCAGATGCAACCGACCCCATCGAGCGATTCAGTTGTCGGCCCGACTTCACCGTGCTCGTATATGCCGGCTGGCGAAGTATGGACTTGAGCTCGGTACCGAAGAACGCGCCGCCGGCCTTTCTGGTCAGCGCCGGTCTTGACGATGCGTTTCATGCCCGACAAACGGTCGAGTTTTATGACGCGTACTTCAAAGCGAAGGTTCCCGTTGAGCTTCACATCTATAGCCACGGCGGCCACGGCGGCGGTATCAACTCGCGCAAAGGCATCCCTTTCGGAACCTGGCACGTCCGCTGCATCGAGTGGGCGAAAGACGCGGGCTTCATGACGCCAGCCGGCAAGAGTTGAATCTTGTACTGATGCGCAATTAAGTGAATGCGTAGCCGATAAGACAGCATATCAATCGATAGAAATGGGAGTATTTCGGCAATGACCAAGGCAATGTCGGCAGCCGTGCTGGTTCTCTGTTTTGGCGGCTCAACGCGGGCTGCGGATCAGAACCCCTACGCGCAGCACGCACGTGAAGTGACGGAACATATCCAGAAAGAATTCTTCGACGCCAAAAGCGGCGTCTATTTCAAGTCCATGACTGTACGGAAGCCGGACTACGTCTGGCTTCAGAGTGTGATGTTCTCGAACCTCGTCGCGGCCGCGCGGTCCGACCCGGCCACTTACGGCCCGCTGTTGAAGGAGTATTTCACTCGGCTCGACGCGTACTGGGATGCGAAGGTCAAAATTCCCGGCTACGAAGCCGCCCCTACCCGCGGCAACGGCAATGATAAGTATTATGACGATAACGAATGGCTGGCGATTACGTTCCTCGAAGCCTATGAAACGGACCGCGACCCTCGCTACCTGACGCGGGCAGACGAGACGCTAAAATTCGTACTGAGCGGTTGGGACGAGAAGCTCGGCGGCGGAATCTGGTGGCATGAAGAACACAAGGACGGCACGAAGAACGCCTGCGCCAATGGCCCGGCGGCGGTGGGTTGCCTTCAGCTTGCGAGGTTCCGCGAAGGCGACGCCGGGGCGCTCGTCGATCAGGCCCAGAAGATCGTCGCGTGGACGGTCGATGCTCTGCAGACGGATGACGGCCTCTTTGAGGATCGCAAGGTGGTGGCTACCGGCGAGGTCAAGCGCGGCAAGCTGACGTACAACTCTGCGCTGATGCTCCGCGCCCTGCTGGGCCTCTACCGGACCACGGGCAAGAAGGAATATCTTGAGCAAGCCCAGCGGATCGGCAAAGCCGCAGACTGGTTTCTGGACGCGAAGACGGGCGTCTATCGCGACGCCTTGCGGTTCTCGCATTTCATGGTCGAGGCCGACCTGGAGTTGTACCGTACGACCAAAGACGATTACCTGCTGAAGCGGGCAAAGACGAACGTGGAGGCTTTCTACGAGCGCTGGAAAGCGAAACCGCCCGCCGACATGATCTCGAACGCAGCCATCGCGCGGGTGCTGTGGTTAATGGCCGAAACGGAGACGGACGCCGGGCGAGCGTTCTGGCAACGGGCGGACAAAGCCCGCAAGTAGCGGCACGCGGCCGGCTGTACTTCGCGCTGAATCCGCTCGAAGAGCCTGGTTCTGCAAGAGGATTAGACTCGAACCCGACTCCTCGGCTACTCGGTGGCGACCTCAACCAGATGTCTCTTCCATCATCAGATCCGCCACAACCGCCGGGAGTCTCTGACAAAACGCGAATCTTTTCACGGTCTTGAGTGATACGCGTTTGATGTAAATTAACTCTTAGGTCACGCTTGACAGGCTTGGATTGCCTTGTACCAGCTGACCCCCGTGGTGTCGAAATACCAGGAAAGCCGCGTGAACCTCCGAATCGCCATCCCGATGTGGTTCCGCTGAGCCCGCGACGATCGGGCTTGGCACCGCTCAATGTTGGAGCGTTGCTTCAACGCTTGGTCATATTCCTCCACTGCCCAGGACCGTTCGGCCAACTCCAGCCGCCGCAGTTCGTCCATCGCCAGGTCATTGGTCGCCCAGTATTCAACGTCCCCGTCTCGGGAGACCGCCTTGGAGACCCGGATTGGACCGAAACCCTTCAGGTGGACAACCGTCCCTGCGGTGGCGATTGGCAGCTCCCTGACCGCGGTTAGCCCCCGCGATCGCGATCCACCAAGCGGTTGATCTCCAGCTGAGTCAAGAAGTTCCAGCCGTGGTCGCAGACCCGCTTCAGGTTCTCCAAGGCCGGAATACCAGCAGTCGAACAGGACGGCTCGGGGCCGGAATTCCCGGCGTTTCGCCGCGTCAAACATGGCGAGGAAGTGGTCGTTCTTGGTCCCACCGTCCGCCGGCTTGTGATAGACCCTGTAGTCGGTCGGCAGCGTACGATCGCCTTGGCGTAGAGATTGTCGAGTGAGGAGTCGTCGAGGACCAGGACGCCATCGGCCTTATCGATCAGCGGCTCGACCTCTCGGTTAGAGGGTCTCGGGATCGGGCTCGATGTAAATCAGGAGCCGGATGGAAGCGTCGTGAGCGGGCGGACTCCCAGCAGCTGGCCACCCGGGGCGTGGCGATTAGAAAGTCGATTTAGTCGGAGTAACAGACCTTTGGATGGATTATACCGTCAGCGTGATTCGCCCAATCGGGGGGCGCAACTTGTACCCAATGCTATCAACTGCCTAACTCCTATGACAATACGAACCATGTGGCCGAACGTCATTGTGCCGAGACCAGTCGAAACAGGGGCAAGAACCATCGAGTCGCCCCATGTAAAAACTCTTGACACGGTCTGACCACCTTCCTAAACTACCATTGACCTCATAAGATGGACACAATATAGAGGTTGGCGAAACTCTGCGGACTGATTTCGCAGGATAACGGATTTTTGTCGCTACGTTCTGATGGATCTCTCATTTTTGTGGCGACGGTTGAATCGACGGGGTGGACAAACGGATGATTTCGGGTTGGTCCCGCGATCGGAATGAGATGTGCTGACGACCGATTTTGTTCGACGCCGATCCATCTTGCAGGAGCAAGCGACTGGCCCTTCATTTTCGCTCGAGTCTGGCGACCACGAAGCCCGTTGAAAGTCAATGAAACTCTGATTCATTGACTGAAAAAGAGCGCGACTTCGTCACGGTTTGTTCTCGACTTCTTTGTCGGCACTTCACCTGAAGAGGATTCTTGAAATGGATCGGCATGAAGAGCAAGCCGTCACCGCCATCCGCTATCGGACTGTCATGAATCATGAGGGCCAGTACTCCATCTGGTTCGCTGATCGGGAGCTTCCCCCGGGATGGGTCGCAACCGGGGTCGAAGGTCCAAAGGAGGAATGCCTGGCCGACATCGAGAAGGTCTGGACGGACATGAGGCCTCTCAGCTTGCGGAAAAAGATGGGAGAGTCCGTTTAGACAATGAAAGTACATGACGACGACCTCCTCCTGGAACCGCCAAACTTTGTTGATCTGCTCCGAGAGCGGGCTGATCGGCAGGGCGAAAAACTCGCCTTTTCCTTCTCTGGGGAAGGCGTGGCCGGTGTTGATTCGCATATGACCTATTCCGAACTCGATCGGAGGTCGCGTGCGATCGCGGTCCGTCTTACAGAGCTACGGCTGAAGGGAGAACGAGTACTGCTTGTTTTCCCCCCTGGTCTGGAGTTCATCTCGGCCTTCTTCGGATGCCTTTACAGCGGGGCTGTCGCCGTCCCATCGCATCTACCCAGGCCGAATCGTCCGATGGATCGCCTGCGTGCGATCGTCGACGACGGTCGGCCCGCTGCGATCCTCACAACTTCGGCACTTCTGACGCAGACGCATCGGTGGACATCGGAAATCCCCGGACTCACGGGCTGTCACCTGATCGCGACCGACGCCGTGGATGAAAGCTCGGCCGAAGACTGGAGAGGCTCAGATAAGGCTCCAGAGAGGCTCGCATTCCTCCAGTACACCTCGGGTTCCACCGCCTCGCCCAAGGGAGTGATGATTTCTCACAGAAATCTCATCCACAATTCCGAGCAGATTTCTCGTTGTTTTCGTTCTTCTCACGAGAGTCGTGGTGTCTTCTGGCTGCCGCTCTATCACGATATGGGGCTGATCGGTGGTGTCCTCCAGACGGTCTATTGCGGCGGGAGCAGTGCGATGCTCTCGCCCGTCGCCTTCCTCCAACGCCCGTTGCGGTGGCTCCGGGCAATTTCGGAGACGGGGGCGACGATCAGCGGAGGACCGGATTTCGCCTATGATCTGTGCGTGCGGAAGATCGCGCCGGGCGACCGTGAGCAATTAGACCTCAGCCGCTGGCAGGTCGCGTTCAACGGAGCAGAGCCGATCCGAGCCGAGACGCTCGATCGCTTTGCCGATGCTTTCGCACCCTGTGGTTTCCGACGCGAGGCCTTCTTGCCTTGCTATGGATTGGCCGAGTCGACACTCCTTGTCTCTGGCCTACGCGCGCGAACAACGCCTCTTGTCCTCGATCTCCGCGCCTCCGCGCTCGGGGAAGATCGGGTCGAGGTGGTCCGTCCGTCTGACGACTCCCGAGCCGTCGTTGCGTCCGGCTCGGTCCCTGGTGGGAATGATGTCGAGATTGTCCACTCCGAGAGTGGGGAACTCTGCTCTCCAGATCAGATCGGCGAAATCTGGGTACGAGGGCCTGGCGTGGCCGAGGGTTATTGGGACCAACCCGGGGCGACGGCCGCGACCTTCGGTGCCTCCCTCAGCTCGGGTGTCGGACCTTTCCTCAAGACGGGGGACATGGGATTCGTCAGAGATGGCGAGCTGTTCGTCACGGGCCGGCTTAAAGATTTGATGATCGTCAGGGGCCGAAACGTCTATCCCCAAGACATCGAGTGGACGGCCGAACGGTGTCATGTATCGCTCAGACCAGGCGGTGGCGGTGCCTTCACGGTCGAGATCGATGGCGAGGTGCGGGTTGTCGTCATCCTCGAAGTCGATCGAGTCGGGAAGGGTGTCTCTACCGACGAAGTGATCAACGCCGTCAGGAAGTCGGTCGCCGAGACCCACGAGATTGACCTCCACGCCATCGTCCTCCTCAAATCGATGAGTCTGCCGAGGACTTCGAGCGGTAAGGTCCGGCGTCACGCATGTCGTGAGGCATTTCTTGAACGAAAACTTGAGGTTGTCGGCGAGTGGAATCGGACGCGGACCGCTGAATCTGCGCGGATCGACGAAACCGTGACTCAGGAGACGTCACAATTGCAACGCTCGGCGACCGAAATCGCTGACTGGCTGGCGCGGCGGATCTCCGTATCGACAGGGATCTCAGAAGCTGCGATCGATCATCGCGAGACTTTTGCGTCGTTCGGGCTAGGTTCAATACAGGCAGTGGATCTCACAAGTGGACTCGAGACGTGGCTCGGTCGGCCTCTCTCTCCTACACTCGCATACGATTATCCCACCATTGAAACCCTCGCATCGCATCTCGCCGGTGACGAATTGTTGAGGGGTGAGACCGAAGACGCTGAAAAGGGTCTTGAACCGATCGCCATCGTCGGGATCGGTTGCCGATTTCCGGGGGGAGACGGTCCCGAAGCATTCTGGCGATTGCTGACCGCAGGCGTCGATGCCGTCGGATCGGTGCCTCTGGGCCGCTGGCCGGTGGACGGCCACGAGTCAGGGCGGGTCGATTTCCGTCGCGGCGGATTCCTCGACCGGGTCGATCGCTTCGATGCAGATTTTTTCGGGATCTCTCCCCGCGAGGCGGTCTGCATGGACCCCCAGCAAAGGCTCCTGCTGGAAGTGACCTGGGAGGCAATGGAGGACGCGGGCCTGGCACCAGGCCAATTGGCCGGTTCGACGGTGGGCGTTTTCATCGGGATCGCAACTGACGACTATAGTCGCCTGCCGCGTTCGAAACGCGAGACGGGCGACGTGTATGAGATCACGGGCAATTCGGCCGCCATCGCGGCCAACCGAATTTCGTTCGCCTTCGACTTCCGAGGGCCGAGCGTTGCCGTCGACACGGCCTGTTCGTCATCGCTCGTCGCCGTCGAATGGGCGTGTCGGAGCCTCCTTCTGGGAGAGTCGACGGTCGCGATCGCGGGGGGCGTCAACCTCATCCTCTCGCCGGACGTGTCGGCGAACTTCGCGCGCGCGGGGTTCCTGGCCGCTGACGGCAAGTGCAAGACCTTCTCGGCCGACGCCGACGGCTACGTTCGAGGCGAAGGCGCGGGCATCGTTGTCCTCAAACTGCTCTCAAAGGCGGTGGCCGATCGCGACCCAATCTATGCGGTGATCCGGGGCGGGGCCATCAACCAGGACGGTCGGACCAACGGGCTGACCGCACCCAGCGGCCGGGCACAAGAGGCCGTCTTGCGTGCCGCCTATCGAGCGGCCGGGATTTCTCCAGGACGAGTCCAGTACGTCGAGGCCCACGGGACGGGCACGTCTCTGGGAGACCCGATCGAGGCGCAGGCGTTGGGCTCGGTCCTTGTCGATGGGCGGTCATCTGTAGACCCCTGTTTGCTCGGTTCGGTCAAGACAAACATAGGGCACCTTGAGGCCGCGGCAGGGATCGCCGGGCTGATCAAAGTTGCCCTCATGCTCGATCACGGAATGATCCCACCGAGCCTCCATTGCCGCGAAAAAAGCGCCCGGATCCCATTTGAGATTTTGCCCGTCCGACTGGCAGATGCGTTGTCACCCTGGCCCAAGTCCGACGGCCCAGCGCTCGCCGGTGTGAGCTCTTTCGGGTTCGGTGGCACGAATGTCCATCTCGTCCTGGAAGCCGCGCCCTCCGTGTCCGCTGAACCGAAGAAGGATATCGATACGACGGGCCGCGCGTTCGTCTTGCCGCTCTCGGCCCGATCGCCCCAGGCCCTCCGCGACCTTGCCCTCGCGGTCCGGGGCGATCTGCGGTCTCATACCGACCTGGACCTGGAAGACTATCTCTTTACCGCATCCGTCCGGCGCGAACACCACGATCACCGTCTCGCGGTCGTCGCCCCTTCGGCGAACTCGATTGTCGAGGCCCTGGATGCCTTTCTCGAAGGGATGGAGCACCCTCGGCTCTCGACCGGGCGTCGGCCCCTGGGACGATCGCCGAGTCTCGTCTTCGTCTTCTCAGGCCAAGGGGGGATGTGGTGGGGCGCGGGCCGCGACTTGCTCAACGAAGAGCCCGCCTTTCGGGCTGTGATCGAGGATTGCGACCGATGGCTTGGACAATCCGAAGACCGCTCCCTCGTCGCCGCGTTATTGGACGAGGGCAACGCTTCGAGGCTGACCAATCCAGAGACCTCACAAATAGACCAATTCGCACTCCAAGCGGGACTCGCGGGGCTCTTTCGTTCGTGGGGAATACAGCCTGACGTGGTGGTCGGGCACAGCCTCGGTGAAATCGCCGCTGCCTACGTCGCCGGTGTCTTGGATCTCCCCACCGCTCTACAGATCGTAGGTCTTCGCGGTCGCTTGATGGGCCGGATCTCGGGACGAGGTAAGACAGCTGCGGTTGGCATCTCCGTCCATGACGCCCGTCGTCGGATTGCCGGCCGAGAGCATCTCCTCTCGATCGCCGCGATCAACGCGCCGAACATGATCACTTTGTCCGGTGAAACCGCGGCCCTGGAAGCGGTTGTGAAATTGATCCAGGATGAGGGCTTATTCGCCCGTATGCTGGACGTTGACTGTGCCTTTCATAGTGCCCAGATTGATTCGTTGCTGCCGGAGATGGAAGAAACGCTTCAGGGTCTGGAACCGCGAGAGGCGTTAATTCCGCTCGTCTCGACGACCTTGGGAAGATTCGCCGAGGGACGAGAATTCGGAGCCTCATACTGGTGCCGAAACCTCCGCGACACGGTCCTCTTCTCGACCGCGGTCGAGTTGTTGGCCGACGACCCAAATCACACCTTCCTTGAAGTCGGGCCTCATCCGATCCACCTCGGAGCGATTGTCGCGTGCCGCAAAGAAAAAGGACTCCCTTCGACGCCTCTTGCAAGCGTCCGTCGAGGAGAGCCCGCACGCTCGACGATGTTGCGTGCCCTCGGTGCGCTTTATGCGAAGGGTCACTCAATCGAGTGGAAGCAGCTGTATCCGAACGGACGAGTGGTCCGCCTGCCCTCTTACCCCTGGCAACGACGCGAGTTCTGGATCGATCGCGAAATCGGGAAGGGAGAGTCCGAGCGCTCGTCCGCGAAGACCTCGCAGAACGGGCAAGCGACCTCAAACGGCAACGGCCATCCACACGACCATGCCGATCCTTACCAACTCGCTAAATCACTGGAAAAGCCGGTTCGGGAAACGGACAATGATCTCCTCTACGATTTGAAGTGGCAGTCCCTAGTGCCGTTGGACAGTGGAACCTTTGTTAGCGGCTTCGAGGATCGGTGGATCGTCGTGTCCGACAAGGGCGGGGTTGGGGAGGCTCTGAGTGCCTACCTCCTGACCCGGGGGGCTCGCTGTGACCTCGCCTGGGAGACGCCCGACGCCATTGATGGGCCGTGTCGGGGCGTTATTTATCTGTCAAACCTCGATGTACGAGCATCGGAAGGGTCAGATTTAACGATCGCACAGGTACGGATTTGTGCGGACGTTCTCCGTCTCGTCAAGGCGATGAACGATCAGGGCCGGTCGTCCCTGGGTCGACTCTGGCTCGTCACCCGTGGGGGCCAGCCAGTTGTTCCCGGGGCGGCGGTGGACATGACTCAGGCACCACTCTGGGGCCTAGGACGCTCGATCGCGTATTCACATCCCCACTTGTGGGGAGGGTTGGTCGACCTCGATCACGAAAGCGATTCTAGCGAGGTCGAACAGCTCGCGACGACAATCCGCGACGATGGTCCCGAGGACCAAGTTGCGTTCCGGTCGGGACGTCGCCTGGTCCCCCGAATCGTCCCTGCACGAAAGAGGGCGGAATCAAACCTACCGCCGAGCATTCGCCCCGAGGGGACTTATCTCATCACGGGAGGTCTCGGCGAGTTGGGGCTTCGGGTCGCTCGCTGGATGGTCGAGGCCGGGGCAAGGCGGCTCGTTCTTCTCGGCCGTCGCGGACTTCCCGATCGAGACGCATGGGCCGACCTGCCCGAGACGGATTCAACTCGAAAACAGATCGACGCGATCCTCTCCATGGAACAACTCGGCGCGACGATCATCCCGGCCCGCGTCGACGTGAGCGATCGATCGGCAATGGCGTCGCTGTTCGATCGGCTGCGGCAATCGATGCCGCCACTGAGGGGGATTGTTCACGCGGCAGGCGTCGTTCAGGTTCGCGACTCGGTCGAACCCGACACGGCGTCGCTAAACGCCGTGCTCCGTCCGAAGGTGTCTGGGGCTTGGAACCTCCACGAGCTCACGAGGTCGTTACCCCTCGACTTCTTCGCGATGTTCTCGTCGGTTGCGAGCGTGCTCGGCTCGCGCAAACTGGCCGATTATTCCGCAGCAAATAGCTTCCTCGACTCGCTGGCCCATCATCGGAATGCGCTCGGTCTGCCCGCGATCAGCATCAATTGGGGTCCGTGGGCCGGTGCGGGAATGGTCACGGATTCTGGCTCGGCGCGATCGCTCGAATTGATGGGGCTGAAGTCCCTACCAGTCGACCAGGCGCTGGCAGCCTTCGGTGACATGCTGGCCGAGGGCTCGAACGGCCAACGGATGGTCGCCTCGATCGACTGGCAGACGTTCCGTTCGCTCCATGCGAAGACGGATCGAGGACGAATCCTGGCCGAAGTCAAGGACCGGGATGAACAAAAACACGACGGAGACGTGAAGCCGTCCCAACTCCACGGACTTTCTCTTGAAGGCCGATTCGAGAGACTCGTTGGGCTGCTGAGAGATCGAGTCGCTGACGTGCTGAGGTTGCCGGCCGGAGAGCCCGACATCGACCGCCCGCTCAATACGTTGGGGATTGACTCGATCGTCGCGATGGAACTGAAGGCCGGGATTGAGGCCGACCTGGGCGTTGTGGTGCCGCTGACGGCCTTCCTCGAAGCGACCAGTATCGTCCAACTCGCCTCGCAGATGTTGCGCGAGATCGAGGGGCCGAAGAGTCCGATGAGGGCCGTCCTCACCTCCTCGAACGAGACCGTGGCCGAGCATGCTCCGTCTTTCGGGCAAACATCGCTCTGGTATGCCCACCAGCTATCG
>JANXSY010000133.1 GCA_025356435.1 Isosphaeraceae bacterium
CCGCGCGGCCCAGGCGATGGGCAACTTCCCCCAGGCCATTGCCGACTTCCAGGGCTACCTCAAAGAGCCCGGCGTTGTCGATCGACCGGCGGCTCTCTATGCGATCGGCGAGTGCCAGTTCGCGCTCGGCCAGCTTCCGACCGCCCGGGTGACCTGGACCGACCTCGCCGCCGAACTCGACAAGTCCCCCGGCCGCGACCGCCCCGAAGCGGCTGGGGTGCGGGCCAACTCGCTCTATCTGATCGCTCGGACGCACGGCATCCCCAACCCGCCCGACGACACCCAGCTGAACCTCGGGGTCGCTGCCCTCAGACGCTATCTCGCCGACTACCCAGCCCACCCCTGGGCAGTGAAGGCGACTTACGAGATCGGGGTCTCTTACCTCGTTCGGGGCCGCAGCGACGCGGCGATTGCAGGCCTGACCGAGTTCCTCAAGGGAGACCTCTACCAGGCCGAGTCAGACGAGGCCAAACGCGACCTCGCCGCGCTGGCGATGTCGGCGACCTATCAGATTGCCCAGGCCCTTCAGGGTCAGCAAAAGTTCGACGCGGCCATCGCGGCCTGGCGGGGCTACCTATCCAAGTATCCCGACGGCCCGCAGTCGGCCGACGCCCAGCGGGCAATCCTTGACACCCGGCTCCTGATCGCCGCTGATGCCTCGGCCCGCGAAGACTATGCCGCCGCCCGGACAGCCTGGCTCGCCTTCGCAGCCGAGAACCCGCTCGACGGCCGAGTCCCGCAGATCCTCTTCCAGGTTGGCGAGGCGTTCACCGCCCAGACTCGGCCCGACGACGCGATCGCCGCCTGGGCGACCCTCCTCTCGAAGTTCCCTGGCACAGAGCCCGCCGCGCACGCCCAGTTTGAGATCGCATCGATCTATGAGAACAAGAAGGGTGACCTCTCCGGGGCCATCGATCGGTTCAAGAAGGTGACAGTTGAGCCCTGGCAGTCGTCGGCGAGGCAGCGGGTCGCGGTGATGGAGTCGCGCGAGCTGACGGTCGTCACACCTCGGTCATTCCGGTCTGACGAGACGCCCCATTTGAAGGTCTCAACGCGGAACCTTGAGACGCTCACCTTTACCGCTTATCGGCTTAACGCTGAGGCCTATTTCCGCAAGAAGCAGGCCTTGGGGTCGGTCGAGGCTCTCGACATCGGGCTCGTCGCCGCCGACGCCGAGTGGACGGTCCCGGTCGCGGGCTACGGCAAGTTCAAGCCGATTGAGTCGGCCTATGACCTCAAGGTCAAGGGCTCAGGCGTCTGGGTCGTGAAGGTCACCGACGAGAAGCATCTCCAGGCGACGACACTGGTGCTCGGCTCCGACGTGGACGCGATCGTCAAGACATCGCGTGAGCAACTGCTCGTGTTTGCCCAGGATATGAAGACGGGCAAGGGACGGCCGGGGGCTCGGGTGCTCGTCTCGGACGGCACGGGGGTCATCCTCGAAAAGAAAACCGGCCCCGACGGCGTGCTTCTGACCGACTGGGACAAGCCTCGCGAGCCCAACGCAGCGCTTCATTACCTCGTGCTCGACGGGGCCGACGCCGCCGGTTCGGGCCTCGGAGTGCCGGCGCAGGTCTCGCAAGGACTGTCGGCCCGGGCCTATCTCTATACCGATCGACCCGCGTATCGGCCGGGGCAATCGGTGGCCTTGCGTGGCGTCGTCCGCGAGGTTGAGGCCGGTCAATATGCCAACCCGGCGGGCGTCGCTTATAAGCTCGAAGTCTACGATAGCCGAGGTCGGGTGCTGGTCGCCCGAGCGGTGACGCTCTCGGCATTCGGCACCTTCCATGAGGCTCTGACGCTCGATGACTCGGCCCCTGCCGGGTCGTATCGGGTCCGGCTCTATCGGCCGGGCAAGGCGGAATTCGCCGGTGCGTTTGAGGTCCAGTCGTACCGGCTTGAGAAGATCGACCTCGCCTTTGATCTGCCCCAGACGGTCTATTACCGGGGCCAGAAGGTCTCGGCCGACCTGGTCGCGAAGTATCAGTACGGGGCACCGGTTGCCGGCCGTTCGATCGAGGTCTCACTGCCCGACGGCAAGACCGTCTCCGGTCGGACCGATGCGGCGGGCAAGTATCACGTCGAGTTCACGACCGAAGGGTTCGCCGAGGAGCAGACGCTCCGGATGGTGGCCCGCTTGCCGCAGGACAACGTGGCGGCCGTCGCCAATGTGTCGCTGGCGATCCGCGCGTTCCGGATCGATCTCACAACGACCCGTGACGTCTTCCTTGATGGCGAGACCTTCGCCGTCAAGGTCGCGACGGTCGACACCCAGGGCAAGCCGTTGGGCGAGTCGCTGACGGTCGCGGTGCTCAAGCGGATCGTGCGGAACAACGTGGTGTCCGAGCGGCAGGCGTCCGAGCAGAAGGTTGTGACCGACGCCAAGACGGGCGCGGCTTCGGCGGCGGTGAAGGTGACTGATCCCGAGGGCGGTCCCTACGTCGTCCGGGTCTCGGGTAGAGACAAGTTCGGCAACGCGATCTTCGCCGACCGCGTGCTGACGATCTCGGGCGGCAAGGATGAAACAAGGCTTCGAGTGCTCGCTGACCGCCTGAATTACAAGGTCGGCGAGACGGCCGAGGTAAACCTCCACAGCCGTGCCCCGGCCGGTCCGGGCCTGGTCGCGTGGGAGGCCGATCGCGTGCTCCAGTACCGATTGGTCGATCTCAAGGAGGGGAACAACCGGCTGACGTGGGTTGTCGAGGGGCCTCAGTTCCCCAACTTCACCCTGACTGCGGCTCGAATGTCAGGCGGCCGATTCGACGAGGCCCGACTTGACATCCGGGTCGAGCGTGACTTGCGGGTCACTCTCAAGCCCAAGAAGCCGGTCGTCGGCCCGGGCGAGGTGGTTGAAGTCGAAATCGAGGCGGTCGATCAATTGGGACGGCCGGTGGCGGCAGAGGTCTCGGTGGCTCTGGTGGACCGGTCGCTGTTGAGGCTCTATACCGACAACCTGCCCGAGATCGGCCCCTACTTCTACAACCAGACCCGTACTGGGGCCTTCGCGACAACGGCCACGAATACGTTTCGTTATGAGCCTTCCACGACGCCTGTTGCCGAGGCCATTGTCGAGGAGCAGGCGCGGCTCGTGGCGCAGCTCGAAGATGGTCGGAAGGCTGGGGAGGTCCGACAGCAGGCCCAAAGCCTGGTCAAACGCGAGATGCCCGCCGATAGCCTCGGCATTCGTTTTCCGTCGAAGGCCTCGCCGCCACCAATGTCCGCGATGGGCCGGAGTCGCGGCATGGCAGGCATGGGCGGCGGGTTGAACACGCCGCCTGAAGTGGACGCGAGCAAGCCTGACGGGGCAGTCAGCGAATCCCTTGATTTTTTCGCAAAGGATGAGATAGGGGCAGCAACCAAGGAAAAGCTCAGCGAGCACGGTGGGATGAAAGTCCAGGCGATCCGACGCGATAAGCAGCAGTATCGCCGGCTTGCCGCGGGCTTCGGTGCCTCCCCGTTGGGCGACATTGACGGTGCCGAGGCTCAGGCAAACCCTCGCCAGCGCTTCGTCGAAACGGCCTACTGGAACCCATCGGTCGTGACCGGGGCCGATGGCAAGGCAACGATCGCCTTCAAGGTCCCGGCGGCTCTTGCTGACTACCGCTTCACCGCCCGAGGCACCTCAGGGGCTGACACCCTCGTCGGCCAGACGACGGCCGATCTCGTGGTCCGCAAAGACTTCTTCGTCGACCTCAAGGCTCCTGCAGCGCTCGCTCAGGGAGACCGGCCTCGGTTCATCGCCGAGGTCCATCACGTCGGCATCACCGGGCCGGTCTCGCTCAGCCTCACGGCCTATGCGGGGGGCAAACAGGTCGTCTTTCCCAAGGCGCTTACGCTCAAGGTTGATGGCGTCGACGAGGTCAGCTTCGAGCCGTTTGAGGTGCCCGAAGGCGACATCGTCCGGCTTACCGTCAAGGCTCAGGCGGGCGAGACGTCGGATGAACTGGTGCTTGAAGTCCCGATACGACCCTGGGGCGTGCAGGCCCACGCTACGGCCTCAGGCACGTCGAGCAACGATGCGACCGTCTTCGTCGGCCTGCCTCCGGGACGGACGTATGAGAATCCCGAGATGCTCATCACGGTCTCGCCAACCCTCCGCCGCCTGATCGTCGAACTGGCGGTCGGCGACGAAGCCTATGGCTCGCTCTTGAGTAAGGCGGCTCGATTCGCTCCCTGTCCGCCGATGCCGCAGACAATCGCCGACCGCGCTGCGGAGGTGATCGCCGCCTCGGCCGCGATGACCTATCTCCGCACGAGTGGTGCCGCTAGCGACCCCGATGCCGAACGGCTCGCGGCCCGTGTCAGGGGCCTGGTTTCCGAACTCATCACGCTCCAGAACGATGACGGCGGCTGGCCTTGGGTCGCGCCCAGCACGGGTGTGAAGCATCCCAGCGACCGGATGACCTCGGCCCTTGCCGCCCAGGCATTCCGCGCCGCCTGGGAGCAGGCAATGATGGTCGACTCAGCGGCCTTCGATCGCGCCGTCAACTATCTCGCCCAGCAACAAGGCCAGATTGAGGCGGGCGATATCGAGATGAGGGCGATGGTCCAGTACGCCCTCGCATCGCTCCACAAGGGCAGCTTCGAGTCGGCCAATGCCCTTAACCGCGTCCGCCAGTCGCTGCCCGACGCCGCACTCGCCGAGCTAGCCCTCACGCTGGCCGCACTCGATCGAGCCAGCCTCGCGGGAGAGGTTCTCGACCTCCTCGCCACCCGTGCCAGGACCGAGCCCGCAGTGCCCGGCGTGGCCACGCGAACGTACTGGACCGGTGCGGGCCAGCACTGGCACAACGGACCGGCCGAGACCACGGCGCTCGTCGCTCTGGCCTTTGCCAAAGTCCGGCCGCAGGCGAGCGAACTGGCCGGGGCCGTCGAATGGCTGCTCGCCCACCGAGTCTCAAACGGCTGGCAACCCCACAAGGCGAAGGGTGCCGCCGTCTCAGCGCTGGCGATCCACCAAGGTCGTGGCCGCCTCGCCGACGACCGATACCGGATGGTCGTCACGGTCAACGACACCGAGGTCTACCGCGCTGAGGTACTCGCCGCCTCCTTGGGCAAGGGGTTCCTCGTGCCTCGCAAGGCTCTCAAGATCGGCGATGCCAACCGCGTTCGGTTCCAGATCGAAGGGCGTGGCACCTACGGCTACTCCGTCGGCCTGACCGGCTTTGCCCGAGACGCCTCACCCGAGCAGGCCCGCGCAGGCAAGCCATATACCGTCGATAGCCGCGACTACCTCGCCGCCGACCCTGAGCTCGACGGCAAGCCGCTGCCGACCGGCTTCTCGTCGGTCGTCAATTCCAAGCACTTTGTCAACCGAGTGACCCAGGTCGGCCTCGGCGGCCGTTTGCGGGTTGAGGTGGGCACAAGCTACTATTTCGGGTCCGATCGCCCGTCGTGGGATCGTGACTTCCTCGTGGTCGACGAGACCCTTCCCGCCGGCACGACCCTGATCGAAGGGAGCCTCCAGACCACGGCACAGGCCCACACGATGGCCGACGGAGTGCTCACGCTCTACTTCGCCCCCGGCACCTATCCCGGCACCTTTCGCTACGACGTTTACGGATATCTCCCCGGTCGCTATCGGGCTGCGCCCACAGTGATCCGCTCGGCCTATGACGCCGCCCGCAGGCATCTCGGTCAGGACGGAGAGCTGCGAGTCCTCGCCAACGACGAGACCGGGACCGATCCCTACAAGGCGACTCCCGACGAACTCTATGCCCGCGGCAAGGCCCTCTCCGACTCCGGTCGACTTGCCGAGGCGGCACGCCCGCTCGAAGAACTTGTTGCCGGCTATGTTCTTCGCGACGACGTGGCTAGAGACGTCGCGCGTCGGTTGCTGACGATCCACATCAAGGACTACCAGCCGAGGAAGATCGTTCAAGACTTCGAGGTCCTCAAGGAGAAGGCTCCCGAGCTGATTATCTCCTTCGACGAGGTCGCCGTTGTCGGTCGCGCCTATCGCGATATCGGCGAGCACGAACGGGCTTACCTCGTCTGGCGGGCCATTGTCGAGGCCAGCTATCTTGAAGACGCCCAGGTCGGACAGGTGCTGAGGCAGAGAGGCCGGTCGCTCGAAGCGATCGCGCTGCTGACCGACCTCTGGCGCGAATACCCCGACACCGCCTCGATCGAGGCCGACTTCTTCGGGCTTTCGCAGTTGCTGGCCTTTACCGCCACGATGGCGATCTCCGACCCCGCGACCCGCAAGGAACTCGCCGAGGCCGGCGTCACCCGGGGCGAACTGCTGCTCCAATCGATCCGCCTGGTCCAGGCCCTGCTCTGCAACTCGCCGCGCAACCCGCTGGCCGACGAAGCGAGCCTGGCGCTAACGGTTGCTTATCTTGAGCTGGAAGATTTTGAGTCGGTCGTCGGCCTCTCGGGCCGGTTCGCGTCGCTCTATCCCAAGAGCCCGTTTCTCGACAGCTTCCAGTATTCCGAGGCCCTCGGCAGGTTTCATCTCGGCCAGTACGACCGGGCCATTGAGGTCGCCGGCAAGATCAGTAAGGCGACCTACAAAGATGCCAACGGCCTCGACCAGCCCAGCCCGAACAAGTGGCAGGCGATCTACATCCTTGGCCAGATCCACGACGCCCGCCGACAGCCCGCGCTGGCCGTCGGCTTCTACAAACAGGTCGCCGATCGGTTCGGCGACGCTGCCGGGGCTGTCAAGGCACTCACCCGCAAAGACCTCAAACTGCCCGAGGTGTCGCTCGTCCGCCCCGGTGCCGTCGAGCCGGTCGGGCTGCCCGCAGGTCCGTCGGTCTCGCTCGATTACCGCAACATCGCCGAGGCCGACGTCAAGGTTTATCCCGTCGATCTGATGCGGCTCTACCTGACCCGACGCAACCTTGACGCGATCTCTGGGATCGACCTCGCCGGGATCACCCCGCTCCACGAGGCGACGATCCGGCTCGGCGACGGCCAAGATTTCGACGACAAGGTCCGCCGGATCGCCCTGCCGCTGACCAAGGAAGGGGCCTATCTCATCATGGTCCGAGGCGAGAACCTCTATGCCTCCGGGATCGCCCTGGTGAGCCCACTCGAACTCGAAGTGCTCGAAGAGGCCGAGTCGGGCCGGGTGAGGGTGACGGTGCGTGACGCAGTGACCAAGGCCCCGGCGTCGAAGGTGAGTGTGAAGGTGATCGGCACCGAGAACCCCTTGTTCCTGAGCGGACAGACCGACCTGCGTGGCGTCTTCGTCGCCGAAGGGGTCCGAGGCCACGTCACCGCCGTCGCCCGTCGCGACCCCGCCCAGTATGCTTTCTATCGCGGCAAGACCTACGTCGGGGTCCCCATGACGCAGTCGGTCGACCAGCCAATGGCTGCGCCGAAGAGTCCCGACACGACGCACGGCAGCTACTCCGACCTGGGCGAGAACATCAAGAACCTGAACGGCTCGAACTCGATCAGAGGTATCGAACGTCTCGAAAACCGCTACAAGGGGGGTCGCCAGGGCATCCAGGCTCAAGAGGCCAAGTGAGGCTCTCATCGATCCAATCACCCGTCGTCCGGGCTCGATTCCGGCTCGGACGACGGGCGTGAAGGTCAGAGCGACCTGAGATATGCGTAGAGGTCGGCAAAGTCACGGTCCTTCGCCCCCTGGAGCAGTCCGGTCGGCATGAGCGAGGCGTCCGTTTGGCGGCGGGCTTCGATGTCGGCGGTCGGGATTCGCTCGATCGCGGTCGGACCGGTCTGGAAGATCAGCCCTTCTGCCGACTCAAAGACGACGAAACCAGTGTGCGTGCGACCGTCCCTGGTCTCGACGACGGTCACGCGATAGGCGGGGGCCACGTCCCTGGTGGGGTCGAGAATCGACGTGAACAGGTTGTCGAGCGAAAGGCGTCGCGAGACGCCCGAGAGATCCGGCCCGAGCACCGCACCCGTATGGCAGCTCGCGCACTGGTAGGTCTTAAACAACTCGGCCCCGCGTCTGGCCGAGCCGCCCTGGATGTCGACATTCGCAAGCGATGTCTTCCAGGCCGTCGGATCGGCGTCCCGAGGCACCTCGTTCCCACTCGCGAATCGGGGATGCTTCGCGTTAAACCCCCGGTAGAGCGGGGCATAGTGCCGGGCCAGCTCTGTCGGCACGGACGGTTCAGGGAGCGGCTTGTCCAGCCCCGTATCGCGTGCGATCAAGTTGGCGACCTCTCGGCGTAACGGGGCTGCGGTCGGGTCGGTGATGAGTCTGCGCAGGAGCGAAAAGAGAGGGATCGCCGCCTTTGGATCCTGTTCGGGAGCGAGGTTTCCGAGACCTGTCACGGCCGCGACGAGGGCCGTCTTGTCACGCGAATCGAGGGCAGTCACGAACCGAGTCCGGTCGGTTTCAATCGGCGTTTCGGCGAGCCTCGTCAGCAATCCGGCCGATGTGCTCGGCCAGTCGGGTCGAGATCGGATCGCTGCCAGGACTTCGTCGCGCGGCAGGCTGTCCCAGAGCTTGAGCACGGTCTCGTCAATTGGGACACGCCCCTCGTGATCGGCGAGCGCGGCCGAGAAGAAGGCCCGCGCCACCTTGATTCGCGAGTCTGGCGCGACTTGCGACGCCCATTCGACATGCCCTGTCTGCGCGAAGTCGGGCCGCGAAATCAGGGCGTCCACCAGCATCGGGTGCCTCTTCGACAGCGATGCGACGAGTTCGCCGACCCGGAGATTCCAGCTCTGCTTGATCCGCCCCGGCTTGCCGCCCAGCTTCAGATCAAGCAGACAGAGGGCCTTCGCCATCGCGTTGGCATCGCCGGGAGCGAGCGGGGACGCCAGTCGATCGAGGACGATCAACGCATGCAGGTCGTTTGTCGCCCTGCTCGCCTCCGTGATCGACCCGAGCACGCCAAGCCTTGTGCTCGGCGCGGGGTCGTGGAGCATCGCGAGCAGCCGGGTCGCTTCCTCAACGAGTCGGATAGACGAAGAGGGGATGAGCCTGCGAACGGTCTTAAGACTCTCTTCGATGAGCCCGTCCCTACCGTCGAGCGGGCCGGTGAGGGTGTAAGGACTGAAGACGTCGGCCTCGGCCTGGTCGAGCTTCCAGTCGCCGAGAGCGACCATGATGAGCCGGACGGCGTTGAGTCGGTTGACGACTTCGGGGACGCTCTCCTCCAGGCGATCGAGCGCGTTCAGGACACGCAACGCCGCTCGAATCGCCCGATCGCCGTTCTCGCGGTTGGGCTCGATATGAAAGTTAGCCAGTGCGAAGTTCAAGGTCGAAACGCCGTTTACCCGATCGATCGAGACGCCGATTCGAGCCTTTTCGTCCGCCGAAATCGTCCGAAGGGCACGCTCGATCGGCGGGATGATCCGAGGCGAGGCAAGGGCCAAACTCGTCGGCAATCGGTCGACGGTATCGGCCAATCGACCGGACGCCGCCAATTCCAGCAACTCAACCTCGACGGCGAGATCAGAGGGGCCATTCGACAGCCGTGCCGGTCGTTCGAGCGGGGCACGACGCCGCGCGAGGGACCAGGCCAGCCTCGCCCTGAGTGGATGGCTCGCGGATTCCCAGGCCGATTCCACTTCGGTAAGATTCGGCCCGTCGAACAACTCGACGAGTACTTCGACCGCCCGGATGCGAGCGGCGTCCGATAGGACTCCCTCGCGGAGAGCGCGCACAAAGGAGCCTCGCCCTAGCCCTCGGGCGAGGGGAATCCATCGCTCGCGAGACCACGCATCAAGGGGTTGGGGAGCATCCAAGACCTCAACGAGATCGGTCCCCTTTGCGGCCGATCCTTCGTGCCAGATCCGATAGACGGCCCCGCGCGTCTTCCGACCTCCGATCGACACGAGCAAGGAGCCGTCGGGGGCGACGCAGACATCCGTCGGCGCGAACCCGGCATTGCCGACTGGTTCGAGGAAGGTCTCGGGACTGGCCGAATAGCCTCCCGGCGTCGATTTCAGGGGCAAGAAGTGGATCTTGCCGAAGGTCCAATCGAGCAGGAACAGGCCATCGCGATAGTGCTCTGGAAACTGCGTGTGCCGATAGCAAACCACGCCCGTCGGCGAGCCTCGGCCCAGATCGACGACGGGTCCAATCGTGTCGAAGAGGTCGGGGCGTCGGGCGAAGCTCCGGGTGTAGCCCTTGAGCCGCCAGCCGTGATGCCCGCCGATCGCCACATGAAAGAGGCGGGTCGGTGTTGACCACGGCAGGAACTCGTCCCGCTCGCAGTCGCTGTCATAGGCGAACAGGTCTCCACGCGAGTTAAAGTCGAAGTCATAGGGGTTGCGGAACCCGTGGGCGATCACTTCGGACGTCTTGAGGTCGGGCGAGAGGCAGACGATCGCCCCAGCCTCGGGCCTCTGGATCGGGGACAGTTTTGAGGAGACATGACGGGCGTCGATCCCAGCGTCGTTGCCGCCGATCACATAAAAAGAGCCGTCGGGACCTTTCCGGATCGCGTGGCCGCCATGCTCGGCCGTCGCCAACGGCAAGATGTGCTCCGGCGGGCCGTCAGTGACACCGTCGGCGTTCGCGTCTCGGTAGCGAGAGAGGGAGTTATCGGCGGTAATCAAGAGGTCATTACCATCGAAGCAGAGGCCCATCCCGCCGGACTTTGGGGTTGCGAACGTGGACGCATGTGTGGCCCGACCCAACTTCGGATCGCCGTGGAGCGTCTTGACATAGCCTGGCCCGGTGACGACGACTCGACCCTGGCGGTCGAGGGTCATCGCCTGGATGTCGTTGGCAAGCGTCTCATCGGCATAGAGGGCGATCTTGAATCCGTTGGGGAGACGGACGTCGATCGCGTCGTCCGCGAGGGCCGGGCCAGCAAGCAGGGAGGCCGCGACGAGGGAGATGAGTCGACGCACGCGAACGGCTCCTCGATGGGTAGATCGAAAATCATGAGTCGAAGTCTCGACGATTATCCCGCATCTCAGTCCGGAAGACACCCGGACGCCCATCACTTGGTAAACTATCACTCTCCGACGACCGACCCGATCCTCCCGACTCTGCGCCCCCGCAAGGACGACCCGTCGAACATGCCGAACAGCGGTCTCCGAGCGCAGTGGCGTCCCACGATCGTTCTGGCCTTGCCGGTCATTGTGGCCGAAGTCGGCTGGATGGCGATGGCGATCGTCGACACGTTCATGGTCGGTGGGCTCGGCCCCGAAGCCATCGGCGCGGTAAGCGTCGGGGGGATGGTCCACTTCACCGTCGTCATCTTCGGCATGGGCCTCTTGCTCGGCCTCGATACGATCGTCTCGCAGGCATTCGGGGCCAACAATGTCGAGGAAGGTCGGCGCGGCCTGATCCAGGCACTCTGGCTCTGCGCACTCCTGACGCCGCCCCTCTTCGCCCTGCAATGGTTCCTGGCCGATCACCTGGGCGACGTCGGGATCACTCCGCGCGTCGTTGCCCTGGCGTCACCCTATATGAAAACGTTGGCGTGGGGCACCTTTCCGTTGATGATCCAGGGGGCCTTCCGTCGCTACCTGCAAGCCTTGGGCTCGGTCCGACCGGCAATGGTGGCGATCGTGACCGCAAACCTCGTCAACTGGTTCGGGAACTGGCTCTTGATCCGAGGACGACTCGGCTTCCCGGCGCTGGGGGTTGACGGGTCGGGCTGGTCGACCCTTGCGGCCCGGATCTATCTCGCGGGCGTGCTGGTCGCGGCGGCGATCATCAGAGAGCAAGGGCAGGCGCTGCCCTTCTGGCGTATCTCGTGGAGGCTCGACGCAGTCCGGATGCGGGGGCTGCTGAGGCTGGGGGTGCCTGCCGCGACGCAGATCACGCTCGAAGTCGGAGTCTTCGCCCTGGCGACCGCCCTTGCGGGCCGGATGGCGGTTGAGTCGCTCGCCGCCCATCAGATTGTGCTCAACCTGTCGAGCCTGACCTTCATGGTCCCGCTCGGGATCAGCTCGGCGGGCTCGGTGCGCGTCGGCCATGCGATCGGGAGGCGAGACCCCGCAGGCGTGAGGTCGGCGGGCTGGGCCGCGATCGCACTCGGAGTTGGGATCATGGCGATGTTCGCACTCGTTCTGATCTCCTTTCCGCAGGCGATCGCCTCGATCTTCACCGATGACCCCGGTGTCCAGGCGATCGCGCGGAAACTTCTGATGGTGGCAGCCTGTTTTCAGCTCTTTGACGGGATGCAGGTTGTGACCACCGGCGTCCTTCGTGGCCTGGGCAACACCAAGACCGCGATGGTGACGATGCTCGTGGCCCACTGGGGAATCGGA
The DNA here is from genome assembly GCA_025356435.1 of Isosphaeraceae bacterium. Taxonomy (GTDB): domain Bacteria; phylum Planctomycetota; class Planctomycetia; order Isosphaerales; family Isosphaeraceae; genus CAMFLR01. The sequence goes on from JANXSY010000133.1 coordinate 12,166, forward strand.
TTGCCGATCGGCGCTTGGCTTGCTCTGGGTCGAGGGAATGGCATTCTCGGCCTCTGGGTCGGGCTCTCGACCGGCCTGAGCCTCGCCGCGCTGATCGTCTTCACAGCGTGGATGAGGCAGGTTCGCCGACTTCCCGACCTCGTGAGGGTCTGACGATCAGTCCTTCCCGAGTCGATTGAGCACGTTCTTCGTGATCCGTTCGACAACGGCGTCGCCGCCCCTCAGCCCATGAGCCCAGTCGGTTGAGCCGACCGTGAAAACAGTGCCGCCGCGCGTATAGAGCCCCATGACGGCGTGCCCTTCGCGACCCTTCTCCCACTTCTCATACCACTCGCAATCGTCGGGATGCCACCGTGTCGGGGCGGTGGCGAGGACGACGAAGGTGTCGGGGGTACCGTCGCGATGGGTGGGCTGGGGGAGTCCGTCTTTCCAGACCAGCTCACACCCGTCGCACTCGTAGCCGACAACGGTATGCTTCGCGCCGAAGGGTTGATCACGCTTCATGCCAGTCCCTTCCAACGCCCAGTGTTCGGGCCGGTGGAGCGTGTAGGCCCCCGATCCGTTCATGTATTGACCGTGGCTCAGGTGATAGCCGCCGTGGAGGAAGCCGACGCCGGTGAGGGTGTTCTCGGGACGGCCCACGAGGTGATGGCTCCAGAGCGTCGAGAGCGTCCGCCGATCCTCGGTCCAATAGACAGGGTCGTCTCCGAATGACTGTTTCCAGCAGGCAAGGGCACGCCCACCACCCTCGGTTCTGACCTGCCAGCAGACGGAGTTGCCACTGAAGAAGGCGACGTTGCCGCCCGCTTTGATGAAGGCTTCAAGGTTGTCTCGCATCGGGGCCGACCAGTATTCGTCGTGGCCGACACTCAGGACGAGTCTGTACGACTTGAGGATCTCGGGACGGAGTTCGAGGTCGGAGTTCGCGGCGAAGTCGATCGCATATCCGTTTCGCTCGGCCCAGGCCACGAAGGGCTGCTCCCAGTTCGCGAACTGGCTGCCGCCGGGTCGGTCAAACGAGACGCGCCGACCTTGTGCCTTGTCTCGGGCATGATAGGCATAGAGGCTGTAGCCTCCGTAGTTATTGTAAGCGTTGTAGGTGTTCGTGGAGAGTTGGAGCAGGATCTTCGAGTCTCGGCCGGGTCGGGCCGATCGGACGATGAAGTAGGCGTCAGAGGTGACGGGCTTCACGCCGAGGTCGGTCGTGCGCAGCTTCGCGACGTAATACCCTGACTTCCAGGTCTCGCCGACCGGCACCTTGAGGGTCTCTGGCCATCGGCAGCCCCGGCTCGAAACGTCGCGCGGGATCGGAGACTTCGTGCCCAGCAACCCCTCGCGTTTCCAGATGGGTACGAAGTCGGAACCGACCCGGCCGACCTCGACGGAAAAGGTCTTTGCGTCGGTCGAGACAGCCAGACCCACGGGCTCACCCTGGGCCACGCTCAGGGCTGTCGCATAGCCCTCGATCGTCGGAGCGGGATCGACGGCGAGCATCAGGAACAGGATCGCGAGCGTTGGGCCGGTCATCATGGGCGTTTGCCTCTGGCAACGAGTCTGGCACAGAACGGCCGATTGTCGGAAGTTGGTGCGTTGAACGCAACGATCTGCCTGCCGCCGATCTGGCACGAATTTTGATCGTAGATGGGGATGCCAATGCGTCACCGATGGGATCTGACCTACGCTGAGGCTCGCGACCTTCAGCGTGAACTGGCGTCGAAGCTCGACACGACGACCCCACTCTCTCGCTTTGACTTGATCGCGTCGGCCGACGTCTCGTTCAATCGGTTCGATACCGAGATCGCCGCCGCCGTCGTGGTCGTCCGCGCTGAGACTTTTGAGGTGGTGGAGAGGGTCGGACTGATGTTTCCGATGACCTTCCCCTATATCCCGGGCCTGCTTTCGTTTCGGGAAGCACCGGCCTTGATCGAGGCGTTCTCGCGACTGAAAACGCCGTATGACGTGATCCTCATGGACGGCCAGGGGATCGCCCACCCGCGTCGGATCGGGATCGCCAGTCACCTCGGGCTGCTGCTTGACCGGCCTTGCGTCGGATGTGCCAAGACCCGGCTGACCGGGACGCACGACGAACCGGGGCCGAAGCGTGGCGATCGCGTCCCACTGCTTGACGGCGAGGAGGTGATCGGGACCGTACTGCGGACAAAAGACCGCGTGAAGCCGCTTTACGTCTCGCCCGGACATCGTTGCGACCTCGAATCGGCGGTCGACCTGGTGCTGGCGACATCGGGCAAATATCGCCTGCCGACGCCGAGTCGGATGGTGCATGACTACGTGAACGAGGTGCGGCGGAGGGCGAAGGGGCTGCGACCTCCCTGATCCCAATTGGCAACCCAGACTTCCCGGGCGGTCGCCCTTGCCTCGTCTCGCACGATCGGATAATCTCCCCGCGCCACGGACTCAGATTGACCACAATAGAAGGGGTGCCCACCAATGGATGGGTGGCGTCGCGTCCTGTTTGCTCTACCTTTGCTACTCGTCGGACCCGGCTGCGGGAGCCTGACGCCGCGGAACTTCCGCGCGATGATGCACCCCGCCCCGGTCGTGCGGGCCGGTGCCGTCGGCATGGGCGACGACCAGCCCGATTGGGTCGCGATCCCCGCATGGATCGCCCGGCTTGACGACAAGGATGCCGTGGTCCGCATGGCCGCCAACGAGAGCCTCAAAGGTCGCACCGGCCAGGATTTCGGATTCGTGCCCTGGGCCGAGACCGTTGAACGCGGGGCCGCCGTCTCCAAGTGGAAAGCGTGGTGGCAGGCGAAGTCGAAGGGGCAAAAGCCCGACTCGCCGGAAGACGGTATGGTCAGGTCGCGGAGAAAACGTTAAAGTCCGCGCCGCCATAGACCGACACCGGCCACGGAGGGCCGTCCCATGTCCACTGCCCACGCGACTGCGCCGGCCTTGCGTCCGTTCGAATCGATCGGGCGGATCATCCTCAACGTGGTTCACTACCTCGGCGGAATGGGCGTCCTCGCCCTCTCTGTGATCCGATGCGTGGTCCGTCCCAAGGACGATCCACCGTCGCTCACTAGGGCCGTCACGCGACAGCTCGACAGGCTCTTTCACTACGGATTTCCCCTCGTTGCCGTGATTCACGTCGGCCTGGGGTCGTTCCTGGCGATGCAAGCCTACTTCGGCGCGACCTTCCTCGACGGCATCGGCCCCGTGGTCGGCGTCGGCCTGGTCCGCAACATCGCCCCATTGATGTCGGCAATGGTCCTCGCGGGCCTGCTCGCGGCACAGTATACGTCTGAACTTCGCCATCCCGACCGGGATCGGCTCGACCACGACCCGAACTGGTTCCCCGACCGCGAAATCCTGGAGGGCCGGGCGCTTGACCCTCGGCCCCCGATCGAGCCCGGAAGGCTCGCCGCCTCGCGGATGATTGCCGCGATGCTCGCAGGACCGGTGATGGGGGTATGGGGTTCGCTGGTCGGGATTGCGGTGGGATATGGGGTCGCGGCCGGGTTGCTCAAGGTGAGCACGCCCGGCTTCTTCGACATGTTCCTGCAAATGCTCTGGGTCCGCGACGTGATCGGCGTCTTCGTCAAAGGGACGCTCTTCGGCCTCGCCGGGGCCTGGTTCGCCTGCTACGAAGGGCTTCGCGTCCACAGCGGGTCTGACACCGTCGCGGGATCAGCTGTCCGAGCCGCGACCCTCGCCGGCATCGCGATCTTGGTCATCAACAGCGCCTGGTTCGTGATCTTCTACCACGCGGGGCCGGCCTTCGGGCCAACGCTTTTGGCCCCGCCGCTCTCGTGAGCCATACACGGATGTTCGTCGACGATAATGCCGAGGGAGTGGGCCGATGAGTACACGATCGGCGGGCCATGAGATCCGCGTCGGCCTGGTGGCCGTCATCGCGCTGGGCGGACT
>JANXSY010000136.1 GCA_025356435.1 Isosphaeraceae bacterium
CCGAACGAACCCATCATCGAAGCATCCGAACCGGCCCCGGCGCCGAACGAACCCAAGCCTGAAGCCGTCGTGAAGCCGTCCGCTGCCGCCGCGCCGAACGAACCCAACACGGTTGCATCAGTCGTGCCGATTCCGCAGCCTGAGCGCGACCGTGAGAGCCGGGTCTGGCCGCTGGTGACGAGCGAGCCGGGGTCTGACGACCCCCGCTCACTCTGATTGGATAGGTAAGCGTCGATGAATCCTGATGAGGCCGGGATCGCGGTACGCGCTGGGGAGAGGCAATCGTCCAGATGCTTCTCAACTCAATTTGCGAGCATACTCTTGCTGCAACATCTACAGACGATTCTCTTCATCAAGCCGCAGCTTCCGCCGCGTCCGAGCCACCCTTGAGCGACTCCCACTCCTCCCAGGTATACAAGACTTCGCGGGCCGATCCGCTCTTGAATTCGCCGACAATGCCGTCTTCGGCCATGAAGTCGATCAGGCGGGCCGCGCGGCCGTAGCCGATGCCGAGGGCTCGTTGGAGGAGCGAGCAGGAGCCACGTCCCTCCCGGACGACGACCTCGATCGCCGGTTCGTATAGCTCGTCGCGTTCTTTAAGGCTGGCCCCGCGATCCTTGCCGCCCATCCCGCTCACTTGCATCTGCACAAGTTCACGACTGAACTCAACAGGATACTGAGAGAGGTATTCGCAGACCCGCGTCACCTCACCGTCGGAGACGTAAGTCCCCTGGGCGCGGACGATGTGCGAGGTGCCGGGGATGAGGAAGAGCATGTCGCCATTGCCGAGAAGCTTGTCAGCCCCCATCTCGTCGAGGACGACCCGAGAGTCACCCCGGCTCGCCACCTGGAAGGCGATTCGCGCGGGGAGGTTGCCTTTGATCAGCCCGGTGATGACATCAACGGTCGGCTTCTGGGTCGCAACGATCAGGTGCATACCGACCGCGCGGGCCTTTTGGGCGAGTCGAACGATGTGCGTCTCGACCTCCTTGGCGGCGGTCATCATCAGGTCGGCCATCTCATCGGCGACGATGACAATATAGGGCATGTACGTCGGTATGCGGTCCTTCTCTTCGTCGTCCTCGGGGCGCAAACGGTTGTAGATTTCGTCGGCCCCAAGTTGATTATATGTCTGGATATTGCGGACCCCCGCGCGGGCGAGATAGCCGTAGCGTTCGTCCATCTTGTCGCAGGCCCAAGAGAGCAGCGACTCGGCCTTCTTCATGTCGGTGACGACCGGGTGCATCAGGTGGGGGATGCGCTTGAATTGCGAGAGTTCGACCATCTTGGGGTCAATGAGGATCAGCTTCACCTCGTCGGGCCGCTTGGTCATGAGGATCGAGAGGATCATCGCATTCAAGCAGACCGACTTCCCCGTCCCGGTGCGGCCGGCGATGAGCAGGTGGGGCATGTCGGCGAGGTCGAAGGCGAGCGGGCTACCCTTGACGTCCTTGCCGAGGAACAGCGGGATCCGGCAGCGGTCGAGCCGTTCGCTTACCCCCTCGACGACCTCTCCGAGCTTGACCATCGCGCGGCGGTCGTTGGGAACTTCGATGCCGACGGTCGTCTTGCCGGGAATCGGTGAGACGATCCGGACGCTCGGGACCGCGAGGGCAATCGCCAGGTCGTTGGCGACGCTGTTGATCTTGGCGACCCGCAGACCCGCTTCGAGCTCGATCTCGAACTGGGTAATGACCGGGCCGGTATCGATCTGTACGACCCTGACCTGGCAGCCGAATTCCAGCAGAGTCTTCTCAAGCAGCAGCGCTCGCGTATGGATCAGCGCCTCATGCTCCTGGACCGGAAACGACGTCGGGCGGTCGAGGAGCGAGAGCGGAGGCAGGACGAAAGAGCCGTCTCCAGCCGGGGAGGTGACGGCAGACCCAGCGTCCGGTCCGCGACGGATGCCCACGGTGGCCTGGTTCGACGAGATCGAAGGGGCCGGGCGTGAGAGCGCGGGTCGACTCTCCGATCGGGGCGGCGCGAGGGCGAGTTCGAGTCGCGCCGGTTCGGTCATCAGGGTGGGCCTCATCTCAGAGACGTGGGCGACCGCCGGGGCCTGCTCTGCGGGGCGTCGCCGGTGGATCAGCCCGACGATAGAGGTGATCGGCCAGACGACCAACGCATCGTGGCAAAGGCCAAACCCGACGATGCCGACCGCGGCCAAGATGAGGAACATGCCCGCCGGCCCGAACTGGCCTTCGAGGAAAGAGACCACCAAGGCCCCGACATAGCCGCCACTGCCGATCGACGCCGAGGGCCTGAGGTCGGCACCAAACCGGTGGAAGATCGCGGCGAAGACGCCTGTGACCAGCAACAACCCCAGCAGGCGTATCCCCGGTTCGGTGACACGGTGGCGGGTGAACAGGACGAGGTCGACGACGACCAATCCCCAGAGAAGGCTGAACGACGCCAGCCCAAAGGTCTGGAAGCCGACGTGAGCGATCGACGCACCGACCGGGCCGCAGAGGTTCATGACCGGCGAGTGGGCCGGACGGACCGCTGTGCCCGGAGGGTCGGCCGGGTCATATCCCCCCAGGCTCAGCCCGAGGAAGACGACGAGGAACAGCAGCGCGTAACCCTGAGCGTGTCGGGCCATGCGGTCGCGGTCGAACATCAGCGGACCTCGACAGTCTTCGAGCCGGTCGACCTGCGGGCGCGATAATTCGCGCCCGCCGGGCCTCCTCCCCGGGCCGGCTCGTCCGATCAATATCGGATGGGCCGGTCGACTGGCTTTGGTCTCTCCCCTGGAGAAGCGACGTCGAGGCGATATCCGGGTCTTATTCTGACGGCTGGGTAAGGTCGACCGTTCCGCCGTCTTCCACGGCCTCGGTCGCCTCGACGAGGTGGAGGTTGCCCGACATATCAAGATAAATCTTGTCTTGCATGATCTCTTGAATGACGACGGACATCTTGTCGAGCCCGCGAGCGTCGACCATCGGCCGCGATCCCTGATTCAGCGCGATCATCCGTTTCTGGATCAGGGTCGAGAGCTTGAACCGACCGCCGACCTTGTTGACGATCAGCTCTTCCTTTAGTTCTTCATGCATCGCGAACTGGACCTCCGCATCCGAAGCGTGAAAGAAGACTCGCCAGGTCGTCGACGGCCCGGTCGAGGTTCTCGTTAATCAGGTGATGATGGTACTTTTCGCTCAGCGCGATCTCGCGCCGAGCGTTGTTGAGGCGGACCTGGATGGTCGGCTCGTCTTCGGTCGATCGGGAACGGAGCCGGTCCTCCAGGACCGAGAAAGTCGAGGTATTGACGAAGACCAGTTCCGCCGACGGGAACCGTTCGAGGCACTGCAAGGCCCCTTGCACGTCGATTTCGAGGATGACGCAATCGCCCCGTTCGAGCATCGACCGCACGGAGTCCGCAGGGGTCCCGTAGAGATTGCCATGAACCTCGGCCCATTCGAGAAATTCCCCGCGATCCCGAGCCGCTTCGAAGTCGACCCGTTTCTCGAAGAAGTATTCCCTGCCATACTCCTCGCCAACGCGGGGCTGTCGCGTCGTCGCAGAGATCGAGAGGCGAGCCCTGGCGTCCGGCCGCGCGAGGTATTGGCGCACGAGCGAGGTTTTGCCGCTCCCGGACGGCCCGGAGACGACGATCAATCGGCCGGAAAGGTCCGACCAGGATTCTCGAAACGTCTCACTACTCACAAGACCAGACCTCGCACTCGGCCGTTATTCGACGTTCTGGATCAACTCGCGGATCTTTTCCAGGGCACCTTTCATCTCGACGACGGCCCGGCTAATCTCGACGTCATTGGCCTTCGAGCCAATCGTGTTCGTCTCGCGGCCCATCTCTTGAACCACGAATTCGAGCTTCCGGCCCGAGCTTTCCGACTCCCCGATCACCTCGGCAAACTGAACGAGGTGGGCACGAAGTCGAGTGATTTCCTCGGCGATATCGGCCCGCTCGGCATAGATGGCCACTTCGCGGATCAAGTCTTTGGCC
>JANXSY010000164.1 GCA_025356435.1 Isosphaeraceae bacterium
CGGGAGAGTGTCGACGGTCGAACTCAAGGACGGAGATCTCATCAAGGTCGGGATCTCTGTCCTTCGTGTCTCATTAACAGATATCGATGTTTCGGCGGATTCTACGTCTGCCGCCGCCACGACACCTCCTCCTGAAGTCGACGGCGTGGGGGTGTCGACGGAGACGTTGGCCACTCGCTTCGTCCCCGAGCCAGGGCCGCTCCAAGCCACCGTCGAATTTCCGCTCGGTCAAGCTGGCGTTACGGCCCCCTGTCCCCTCTGCGGGAGCCCCGTCACCGCGTCCCGGACGACGCGAGGTCCGTCGATCTCCGATATGCCCATTCCAAGGGCTTCGTCCATCGCGACATCAAGCCTGCGAACCTGCCTCGTCACGCAGGACGGAGGCCGTGAGGTCGTCAAGCTGAGCGACTTCGGGCTTGCCCGCGTCTACCAGGCGTCAAAGATGAGCGGCCTGACCATGAAAGGAGACCTCGGCGGTACCCTTCCCTACATGGCTCCCGAGCAGATCACCGACCTCCGCGAGGCCAAGCCGGCCGTTGATCAATACAGCGCGGGGGCCACTCTCTACAAGTTCTTGACAGCTCATTACATCTGATTTTGACAAAAAGATCGAACTTCAGATCATGAAGATCTTGCTTGAAGCCCCCATCCCCATCCGTACCCGACATCCCCGAAGCCCTCGCCGCGATCATCCACCGATCGCTGTCGAAAGAGCCTGAGGAGCGATTCGCTGACGTCGGCGAGATGAGACGTGAACTGGCGGCGTTTGTGTAGAAAAGCCCCGGCCGAGACGACCGGGGCTTCGATGGATTGCTGGCCAGTCGCTTACTTCTTGGCGTCGGCCTTGACCTTGGCGTCGGCATCAGCCTTCGACTTGGCATCGGCGTCGGCTTTCACCTTGGCGTCAGCATCAGCCTTGGCCTTGGCGTCGGCTTTCACCTTGGCGTCAGCGTCGGCTTTGGCTTTAGCGTCGGTCATAGCCTTGGCTTCGGCATCGGCTTTCACCTTGGCGTCGGACTTGGCCTTAGCTTCGGCGTCGGCTTTGGCCTTGGCGTCGGTCATAGCCTTGGCTTCGGCGTCGGCTTTCACCTTGGCGTCGGCCTTGGCCTTGGCTTCGGCGTCGGCTTTGGCCTTGGCGTCGGTCATGGTCTTGGCTTCGGCTTTGGCCTTCGCGTCGGCGTCGGCTTTGGCCTTGGCGTCGGTCATGAGCTTGGCGTCGGCTTTGGCCTTGGCGTCAGCACTGGCTTTGGTGGTGTCTTTCGCCTTGCGGACGGCCTCGATGTGGCGGTTCAGGATGCCCGCGCGGTTGTCGTAGGAGGCTTTCAGTCCCTTTGAGGGATAGGTGATCCGGACGTCGGCCTCACGGATGACGCCTTCGATCGGCTGTGCGTAGCCAGTGAACCACGCGCCGAAGACCTCGGGGCTGACACCCAGGGTGGGCTTCGCCTTGAGGGCGCGGGCGTCGAGGGCGCGGCCGGTGAAGAGGATGTCGAGGACGGGCGGCGGGTCGATGGTGGTCTCGACCAGTCCGGCGTCCTGCGCGGCGACGATCGCCTCGGCGACGGCCCGGCGGGCGACTTCGAGCTTGGCTTCGACGTCGGGCGGGATCGTCGGCAGCGGGGCTTCGACGGGCGGCGCGGCGGGCTTCGTCGCGTCGGCGGGCTTGGTCTCGGCGGGCTTAGTCGCGTCGGCGGGTTTGGCGTCGGCGGGCTTGGCGTCGGCGGGCTTGGCGTCGGCGGGCTTGGCGTCGGCCTTCTTCGCGTCTTGGGCGAAGAGGGTATCGACGGCACCGAGGCTGAGCGTCAGGCCGAAGGATAAGGCGATTGTGACGAAGCGTCGCACCGGGTCTCTCCTTAGATCTCTCTGGCTATCTCACGGGTAATGGCACGATCCGCGCCCTGCTCTGGGACGGAATGTGGCGAGTTTAACGGCCTTGCGTCCGCGAGGGAAGCCCACGGACTGTCCCTCAGGCGCGGGAACGCTTGCGGACGGCCTTGACGACCACGCTCAAACTGATGATCGCCCAGACCCCTTCGAGCACCAGCACCCCCGCGTTCAAGGGGGCAATCGCGGTCGAGGCGAGTAGGAGCGAGCCGAAGACATTGAGCAGGCCATACGTCAGCCCGTCGGACTTCATCCCCGCAAACTGCTGGCCGCCGAAGCCGATCAAGACAAGCGCCGCGCCCAGCAAAGAGATCACTTGCATGGCCGAAGCCGTCATCGAAAGGTGCCTCATTCTGGGGGGACTGTTCAATCTGGAACGGATGGGTTATTGAAGACGGGAGGGTGATTCGACGTGTGCTGGTCCTTCCAAGAGTTTGGACAGGTTGGGTCATGATACCGCAAGCGACGTGCCGATGGATGAATCGACGGATCGACCGGATGGGGGCAGCCCGACCGCGCCTGCGGTGGGGGACAGCCACCCCTCAACAGTTCTCGGAAGGAAACGGTTATGGCACGGATGTCGAGGCGGAACCGCCCGGAATTGGAAGGCCTGGAAGGCCGCCAGCTCCTCAATGGTCGGGTCGATCATGCCCATTCGGTGAGCCTGGTTTCGGGCCTCGTGAATGGAGTTGCGGTCGCCAGCCGGGGGATCAGCTACGTCACGCCGCAAGGGTCCAAGGTCGCGGTGCAGGTCTTGGGCAGGGGCTCGATCGTGGGGTCGTCGGTCGATCCCGATGGGGCGCTCAACCTGGTCTACGGCGGGACGAACGCACTTTCAAAGATCCTCATCAATGCCCGAGGCGGCAAGGCCCCGTTGCGGTCGGTGTGTAACGTCAACCTGGCCCCGAACAACTATACCGGGGTCGGTGGTCAGCTCGTCGGCTCGATCCTGGCACCGTCGGTCGACCTGGTCAATAACGGCAGGATCAACCTTACCTCCGGCATCGGTCGGCTTCAGCTCCACTCGATCGGCCGCAACACCCAGATCCACCTTCGCGAGTTGCCGCAGTCGGTCCAGCCTTCGACCGGGTCCACGTCATCGACCAGCGGTACTTTCACGACCAGCGGGACAGGGACCGGCACGGGCACCGGGACGAATACGGGTTCCATCTCGTTCGCCGCCGCGTCCACCGTGCCGACGCTGCCTCCGGGAACTCAGGCGACCTCGGCGAGCCTCCCGGCCACCCCGTTCGCCCCCCCGACCGCGACCAAGTCGGGTCAGACCTTGACCTACTCGAACGACGCCAACGGCGGCTCGACCCTCCAGGGAGTCTCCGGGACGTTCACGCCGGGCCTAAATCTCGTCGTCTTCCCGCCGCCCACCCCGCCCGCGACCGACCCCTCGCCGCCGGGCATCATCGTCCAGGTTGACCAGATCAACGCCGGGAACCCCGGCCAGGGGACGATCGGAGACGGCCAGGTCTTCGGATACGACCCGACCGCCAACGCCCTGATCCGTTTCGATGACCGGACCGGGGCCGTCTTGCAGACGATCAACGTCGGCGGGACCCCCACGACTTCGGCGGGGGTCGGACTCGGGAGGAACGGCCGAGAGCTGGTCGTCCTGCTCGGCCGAGGCACGACAGTCCAGGCGTTCGACGCCTCGTCGGGCGCTCCGGTCGGCCGGTTCGACGCCTCGCTCGTCGACGGGGTACCCTTCGTTGGGATCACCGGCATCGGCTTCAATGAGCTCAGCACCACCCTCACCGACGCCAACGCCCAGGTTGTCCCCGGCTCGCCGAACTTCGGTGTGGCTGTCTCGATCGACGTGACTGCGAGCCTCGCGACGGGCGTGGCCCAGCCGATTGGTGGCCCCTACGGCACGATCCGTGCCCTCGAATTCGCGGGAGGAGCGACCGGGGTTCCCGGCTCGACCAACATCTACGCCGCCATCGCCTCGCACTTCGACTCCTTCCAGTTCCAGCCGACCCTCCAACAGGCCGGAATCCTCACGCTCTTTAACCTCAGTGGCACGCCGGCCGAGGCCGCCCGCACGGCGATCCCCAATCGCGGTGGGTCGAACCCCTTCGTCAATGCCGGGAACCAAGGCTCCTCACGCACGAGCGGGACGACCAAAGCCCTGGGCAGTATCGAGGGCCTTCTGGCGCTCGTGACCGGAGTCTCCAACGGCCAGAACACCGTCTCTCTCTATACCCCGCAGGGCATCTCCCCAGCCGGAACACTCACGCTGAATGACCCCAACCTGATCGTCGGCCTGAGCAATTCGTTCCACCCCGAACTCGCGGGGACGGCCCTCGTCGATGTCCAGGGGAACATCCAGTCGTTCAACGCCACCAGCGTCCACGGCCTCGCCCTGAACGACTCGGGCAACCTGAACCTCGTCAAGATCATCTCAGCCTCTGACTCGACGATCGTCGGCCAGCCTGTCGGCCACCTCATCCTCATCCAGCGGCAAAACGTGACGATCGTCACCCCAACCCGCTCGGTCGGCACCCGCCAGGGCGTGGTCGTCGACCCAACCCTCCGCCCGCTCGGCCCGCTCTCCCTGCCCAGTTGAGTTTGGGATCGAGGTATGTGGATTGACGACTCTCCCTCACCGCCGGGGGAGGGTTGTCAATCCATACACCCCCATTGCCAGGGCACCTCGGTCGGTATAACCTCTGTTGAATACTCTGCATCTCGGGCCGTCGAGGACGGCTCCCTGCCCGCATCGCGAAGACTCCTCCGGAACCGGCCAGCATGCGAACCTCCCTGTTCGCCATGACCGTCTGTCTCGGGTCGGCCGCCACGGCTCCGGCTGCCGACCTCTTTCGCGATCAGGTCGCGCCGATCCTCGAACGGCGCTGCGTGGGTTGCCACTCCGACGCAAACCCCAAAGGCAAGCTCTCGCTCGCCACCCTCGGTGCCCTTCAGCGCGGCGGCGAGGGCGGCCCGGCGGTCGAGCCTGGCCGGCCCGACGAGAGTCTGCTGATCGAAAAAATCGTCGGCAAGACGCCCGCGATGCCCAAGACGGGTCCGCCCCTCTCAGCGGCCGAGGTCGCCACGTTGCGGCACTGGGTCGAGACCGGGGCCGCGTGGCCCGACGGGTTGGTCCTCAAAGATCGCAAGTTCGATGGGGAAATTTGGTGGTCGCTCCGGCCTCTGAAGCGTCCCGAAGTACCGAAGACCAGCGGATGGGGACGCACGCCCGTCGATGCGTTCATCCTTTCCCGGCTCCAGCGCGACCGACTTGCACCCTCCACCGAGGCCGATCGCCGCACCCTGATCCGTCGGGTCACGTTTGATCTCACGGGGCTGCCCCCCACCCCCGAGGCCGTCGAGACGTTCGCCGAAGATCGGGCGGGCGACGCTTATGAACGCCTCGTCGACCGCCTGCTCGCCTCACCCGACTACGGCGAGCGATGGGGCCGACACTGGCTCGATCTGGCCCACTACGGCGACACGCATGGCTATGACAAAGACAAGCGGCGAGACCACGCCTGGCCCTATCGCGACTACGTGATCGACGCCCTCAACCGTGACACCCCTTATGCCCTCTTCGTCCAGCAACAGCTCGCGGGCGACGTGCTGTTTCCCGACGACCCAAGCGGCGTGATCGCCACCGGCTTCATCGCGGCGGGGCCGTGGGACTTCGTTGGCCATGCCGAACTGAGGGAAGGCACGGTTGATAAAGAGAAGACTCGTCTGATTGACCGCGACGACATGGTGACGACGGTCGTCTCCACCTTCACCAGCCTCACCGTCCACTGTGCCCGCTGCCACGACCACAAATTCGACCCGATCCCGCAGAAGGATTATTATCGCCTGCAAGCGGTCTTCGCGGGTGTCGATCGCGGCGACCGGCCTTACGACGACCGCGCGGTCCGAGACCGTCGCGCGGGCCTCGAAGCGAGGGCGAAGGCGGTTGCAGGCCGACGATCCGCCCTGGTCGCGTCGATCTCCGATCCAGGTCTCCGATCGGATATCGAGGCCCCGTCGCAGCCCGCAAGCCCGACCAACGGCTATCACAGCGGCATCGAGCCGACTCCCAACGTGACGAAGTGGGTTCAGGTCGATCTCGGCCGTCCCGTCGCCATCGACTCGATCCGCCTCATCCCCGCGCGTCCGACCGACTTCGCCGATACCCCAGGTTTCGGCTTTCCGGCCCGCTATCGGGTGGAACTGGCCGACGAGCCGACCTTCCATTCGCCCCGAATCTTGGTCGACCGAACTGACGGCAATCCCGGCGACATGCCGGTCGTCATTCCCACCGCTGGCAAGGGCTCGGCACGCTATATCCGCGTCACGGCCGCCAAGCTCTGGCCCAGGACGAATGATTTCGTCTTCGCATTAGGAGAGTTGCAAGCCTTCGTGAACGGTCTCGACGTCGCCCTCGGTGCCGAGGTCTCGTCGCTCGACTCGATTGAGGGCGGGCGATGGGGTCGCAAGAACCTGGTCGACGGCTATGACAGCCGGAATCTGCTCGGTGCTCGAACCGAAGGGCCAATCGAGGCCCGTCTCCGTTCCCGGCTCGGTCTGGTCGAGGCCGCGAGGATCATCGACGGCCTGGCTCAGGCTGCCCGGGAACATGGCGCGATCGAGGCCGAACGCTCGGCGCTGCCGCCGCCGAGGCTCGTTTACGCCGCGCTCTCCCATGCCCCGAGGCCGATCGCGGTCTTGAAACGGGGCGAAGTCGAGCAGCCGGGCGAAGTGGTCAGACCGGGTGCCTTATCGTGCGTGACGGGGGTTGCTTCGACCTTCGAGGCCGGTGCCACCGACGAAGGGTTGCGTCGTGCCGCACTCGCCCGCTGGATCACCGACCCGGCCAATCCGCTCACCTGGCGATCGATCGCGAATCGGGTCTGGCACTATCACTTCGGCCGGGGGCTCGTCGACACGCCTAGCGACTTCGGTCGCAACGGCTCCGAGCCATCCCACCCTGAATTGCTCGACTGGCTCGCCGTCACCTTTCGCGACAGTGGCGGCTCGATCAAGGCCCTGCATCGGCTGATCGTCACAAGCTCGACGTATCGGCAATCGTCATTCGACCGGCCCGAGGCTGCCGCGATCGACTCCGATAACCGATTGCTCTGGCGGATGAACCGGCCAAGGCTCGACGCCGAAGAGGTGCGAGACGCTGTCCTATCAATCGCCGGGACGCTCGACCCCGCCCGAGGCGGACCCGGGTTCGAACCCTTCCGATTCAAGGATGACCACTCGCCAATCTACGACCACGGAGACCCCGCCCGCGCCCTCGCGGCGGATTGTCGCCGCCGCTCGATCTATCGGTTCACCGTGCGGAGCGTTCCCCACCCCTTCCTCGACTGCATGGATGCCGCCGACCCGAACATCAACGTTCCCGTCCGCTCATCGACGATCACCGCGCTCCAGGCACTTGCCCTCTGGAACGACCCGTTCATGCTCGCCCAGTCCGAGGCCTTCTCTCGGCGGCTTGGAGGCGGCACCCCCGAATCCCAGGTCGACCGCGCCGTCCGACTCGCCTTCGGTCGCCCGCCAAGCGATGATGAGAAGCGGTCGCTCGCTGACCTCGCGAGGAAACGAGGAATGACGGCCGTGTGCCGGTTGTTGTTCAATGCCAACGAATTCTTGTTTGTCGACTGATAGGCCGACCGACCTGCTTGGAGGGACAACGATGAACTTACCCATCGACCGCCGATCGTTCCTCTGGTCGGCCGGTGGCGGCCTTGGCGGGATCGCCCTGGCGCACCTGCTCGGCACAGAGGGGTTGCTCGCGGGCGAGGTCAAGAAAACGAATGGCCTACACCATCCGGCCAGGGCAAAGCGAGTCGTCCAACTGTTCATGTCGGGCGCGGCGAGCCAGTGCGATACGTTCGATTACAAGCCCGAACTCATCAAGCGAAACGGCCAGAAGTTCGATCCGGGCGGAAAGGTCGAACTGTTCCAGAGCAGCCCGGGCGTGGTGATGAAGAGCCCCTGGGAGTGGAAACAGCATGGCCGATCGGGCAAATATGTCAGCGGATTGCTGCCTCATCTAGCGACATGCGTCGATGATATCGCGTTCCTCCACAGCATGGTCTCGAAGTCGAACGTCCACGGCCCCGCGACGTTTCTACAGGCCACGGGGTTCGTCGCGCCGGGGTTCCCCGCAGTGGGTGCGTGGGTCACATATGGGCTCGGCTCGCTCAATGAGAACCTGCCCGCTTTCGTCGTCCTGCCCGACTCGCGCGGCTTCGCCCCCAACGGTCCCGCGAACTGGGGTGCGGGCTTCCTGCCGGCTTCGACGCAAGGAACCCTCGTTCGTCCCGGAGCGAAGACGCCGATCTTTGACCTCTTCCCGCCCGAGAATTCCCCAGGATCGTCGCCCGAAGCCGATCGCGATGGCCTCGCCCTCCTCGATCGGATGAATCGCGAGCATCGCAAAGGCCGTGAGGCCGACACCCGTCTCGACGCCCGCATCGCCTCCTACGAGTTAGCCGCGAGGCTCCAGTTGAGCGCCCCGGAAGCCCTCGACCTCTCCAAAGAATCCGGCGCGACCAAGTCTCTCTACGGCCTCGACGACGCGACGACCGAAGACTTCGGCCGCAACTGCCTTGTCGCCCGCCGATTGCTCGAACGCGGCGTGAGGTTCGTCCAGGTCTGGAACGGTGCCGACAACGGGTTCCCTCGACGGAATTGGGACTCGCACGAAGACCTCGCCCGAGACCACGGTATCATGGGCCGCAGCCTCGACAAGCCGGCGGCGGCCCTCATCAAAGACCTCAAGTCCCGTGGCCTGCTCGAAGACACCATCATCATATGGACCACCGAGTTCGGCCGGATGCCGTGCAGCCAGGGAGGCAAAGGCCGCGACCATAACCCCTTTACTTTCACGAGCTGGCTCGCGGGCGGCGGGATCAAAGGGGGTGTCTCGTACGGGTCGAGCGACGAGTGGTCGTTCCGCGCGGCCGAGAACCCCACGTCGAATTATGACCTGCATGCGACCGTCCTCCACCTGCTCGGCATTGATCACACCAAGCTTACGTTCAAGCATAATGGCATCGAACGCCGGCTGACCGACGTGCATGGTCATGTCCTGAGGCCGATCCTGGCTTGAAACCCCCCGATGGACCGTCCCCGGCGGAGGCAAAATGTTCGCTCCTCTGATGCTCTTCACTCTCATCGTCGGCCTGCCGGATGACGGGTTCCGCGAACACGTCCGGCCGATCCTGGTCGAGTCGTGCCTGACTTGCCACTCGGGCGACAAGCCGAAGGGCAAGCTCGACCTTACGCGCGAGTCGGCCGCGCTCAAAGGTGGGGAGAACGGCCCGGGCCTCGTGCCGGGGAAGCCCGACGACAGCCTGATTATCGAGAAAATCGAGTCGGGCGAGATGCCTCCGCAGCATCCCCTTGATGGCGGGCAGGCAAAAGCATTCCGGGCCTGGATTGCGTCGGGCGGGCATTATGAGGGAGACCCGCTCGTCGCCGCGCCGAAGCGGGCGGGGGGCGACTGGTGGTCGCTCCGGCCGATCGTTCCGACCAAGGTTCCGGCCATCGCCGACAAGGCCTGGGTCCGGAACCCGATCGATGCGTTCATCCTCGATCGACTTCGCTCCGAGGGCCTCTCGCACGCCCCGGAGGCCGACAAGATCAGCCTGATCCGCCGCGTGACCTTCGACCTGATCGGCCTGCCGCCGACTCCCGAAGAGGTTGACGTGTTCGTGAAAGACGTGTCGCCAAATGCTTATGAAGCCGTCGTCGATCGCTTGCTCGCTTCACCGCGCTACGGCGAGCGTTGGGCAAGGCACTGGCTGGACGTCGTTCGGTTCGGCGAGAGTCACGGCTATGAAATGAACACGCTCCGACCGAACGCCTGGCCGTATCGTGATTACGTGATTCGAGCCTTCAATCAAGACACCCCGCTGCCCCGGTTTGCCATCGAGCAGTTCGCCGGTGATACCTTGCCCGAGAGCGACGTGCTCACCCGATCGGCCACCGGGTTCCTCGTCGGCGGGGTCCACGACCTGGTGGGAAATGGCACGATCGACGGGCAGAAGCAGCAGCGAGCGGACGACCTCGACGACATGATTACCGCCGCAGGATCAGCCTTCCTCGGCCTCACGGTCAATTGCGCGCGCTGCCACGACCACAAGTTCGACCCGATCTCGCAGGCTGATTACTATCGGATGCAGGCGATCTTCGGCGGGGTCCAGCACGGCGACCGTAGCATTGAGGCCGCGGATCTGAAGGCCAGGCGGGCCGAAGCCGATCGTCTGAAATCCGAACTCGATCGGGTCGATTCCGAACTCGACGCCATCGGTCCTCTAGCCGACCCAACCGGCGACCGACCCGTCCGCCCGCCGATCAGCCCCAAGCGAAACGTCGAGCGATTCCCCACGATCACCGCACGCGCCCTTCGGTTCACCGTGCTTGCCACCAACAACCTCGAACCTTGTCTCGACGAGATCGAGGTCTTCTCGGCCGGCGAGGGTGCCACGAACGTCGCGCTGGCCTCGAACGGTGGCCGCCCCTCGGCATCCTCATCGTTTGAGGTGACGGACAAGCATCATGTTTCTCATCTCAATGACAATCGCTTCGGCAACGGTCGGAGCTGGATCTCTGACTCGATAGGTAAAGGGTGGGCGCGGGTCGATTTCGCGAAGCCCGTGGCCATCGACCGGGTCGTCTGGGGCCGCGACCGCGAGGAGAAGTACATCGATCGTATGCCGACGATCTACTACATCGAGGTCGAGACCGCCCCCAACGTCTGGCGTCTCGTCTCGTCATCGAGCGACCGCGCGGCCAATGGCCAGGTCGCCGAGCCGCCTTCGAATCCCCGTCGCAAGGAGTTGCTCGGCCGTCGTGAGGAACTCACCACGCGGCTCGCGAATACCTCCCCATCAATCCAGGTCTATGCAGGTACGTTCTCCAAGCCCGATCCGACTCACCGGCTCGAACGCGGCGACCCGATGCGTCCGGCCGAGCGTGTCTCCCCCGGCGCACCGAAGGCGATCCGGCCGCCGCTCGACTTCCCCGTCGACGCCCCCGAGGCTGAGCGCAGGCTCGGCTTCGCGCGCTGGCTGGGCGACCCCGCCAACCCGCTGCCGGCTCGCGTCATGGTCAACCGCGCCTGGCATTATCACTTCGGCCGAGGGCTCGTCGGGACACCCAGCGACTTCGGCTTCCAGGGCGGCGTTCCCTCGCATCCCGCGCTGCTCGATTGGCTCGCCGACTCTTATCGCGCCAACGGCTACCGGCTCAAGCCAATCCATCGACTGATCGTCACATCCGCGACGTATCGCCAGTCGGGACGCGCCGATCCGAAGGCTCTCGCGATCGATCGCGACAACCGGCTCCTCTGGCATCGCCCGCCGCATCGCCTGGAGGCCGAGTCGATCCGCGACGCCATGCTCTTCGCTTCCGGTTCGCTCGACCTCACGATGGGCGGGCCGGGATACAGCGTCTGGGAGAAGAACACGAACTATGTCGTTGTCTTCACTCCCAAATCGACGCTCGGCCCCGACACCTTCCGCCGGATGGTCTACCAGTTCAAGCCCAGGAGCCAGCACGACCCAACCTTCGGGGCCTTCGACTGCCCCGACGGATCGCTCGTCGCCCCGAGGCGCAACGCCTCGACGACCGCCTTGCAGGCCCTTAACCTGCTCAACAGCGGCTTCGTCCTCGATCAGGCCGATCGCCTCGCGGGCCGCTTGAAGCGGGATGTTGGCGATGCGCCCGACCGCCAGATCGATCGAGCCTTTCGGCTTGTCCTCTCCCGTCCGCCCTCGGCCCACGAACGAGAGGCGGCCATGACGCTGGTCAAGGCGCAGGGCCTGCCGACCCTGGCGCGGGCGTTGCTCAACGCGAATGAATTCGTCTACGTGCCCTGATCCGAAGAGGCTTCACATGGCCGCTCCTCTGCCCCCCTCCGGTCGACATCTCCTCGACCGTCGTACGTTTCTCGGCAATATGTCGGGCGGCCTCACGGGCGTCGCCTTGGGCTCGCTTCTCGCGGGAGACGGCTTGCTCGCCGCCGAAGCGCCGAGCGACCCTCTCGCGCCAAGGCCGCCGCATTTCCCGGCCAAGGCGAAGCGCGTCTTGCAGATCTTCTGCACGGGGGCGGTGAGCCATCTCGACACATGGGACTATAAGCCTGAACTGATCAAGAGGCATGGTCAGCCGTTGCCGGGCGGGAAGGGCCTCATCACCTTTCAGGGGGAGAACGGCAACCTTTCGAAGAGCCCCTGGGCGTTCAAGCCGCGCGGTCAGACAGGCAAATATGTGTCGGACTTGCTCCCGAACCTCGCCGAGATGACCGACGACCTCTGCTTCCTTCACTCGCTCACGTCGAAGACGAACACGCACGGCCCGGGCGAGATGTTCATGAGCACGGGGTTCACCCTCGAAGGGTTCCCCAGCGCCGGGGCGTGGGTCAGCTATGCCCTCGGGACCGAGAACCACGACCTGCCCTCCTATGTCGCCATCCCTGACCCTCGCGGCGGGCCGCAGCAAGGCCCCGCGAACTGGGCGAATGGATTCCTCCCCGCCGCCTATCAGGGGACTCCATTCAACGCCGACAAGCCGATCAGCAACCTCGCCCGACCCAAGTCGGTCAGCCGAGAGGCCGACGGCGCGGCGAAAGACTACCTCCGCCTCCTCAATGACGAGCACCTTGCCAACAACCCCGGGGACACCGAACTGTCGGCCCGGATCGCGTCTTATGAGCTGGCCGCACGGATGCAGCTGAGCGCCCCTGAAGTGAACGACCTCGCGGGTGAGTCGCAGTCGACGAAGCGACTCTATGGCCTCGAAGACGCCAACCCGCTCACCGCCGCGTTCGGCCGCAATTGCCTGCTGGCACGACGTCTGTTAGAGCGGGGTGTGAGATATGTGACGCTCTTTAACGGAGCATTCGCGATGGGCGAAGGAGTGTTGAACTGGGACGCCCACCGCCGGCTCAAGTCGGATTACGACCGCCACGGACCCGTCCTTGACCAGCCCGTCGCCGGCCTGCTCAAAGACCTGAAAGGGCGTGGGCTTCTGGATGACACCCTCGTCGTCTGGACGACCGAGTTCGGCCGGATGCCCACCTTTCAGAAGGGGACCGAGGGGCGAGACCACAACCCGTCCGGGTTTACCGCCTGGCTTGCCGGCGCGGGGGTGAAGCACGGCTATAGCCACGGGGCGACCGACGAACTCGGCCACAAGGCCGTGACCGACGTGGCGACGGTCCACGACTTCTACGCGACCGTTCTCCACCTTCTCGGCCTCGACCACCGCCGCCTCACCTACTATCACAACGGGGCCCAGCGTCGGCTGACGGACGTCCACGGGCATGTCATCAAGGGCCTGTTGTCGTAGGCATTCGTGGCTGGCGACTCGAGTCGCGTTCGCGTGCGGCGCGGAGGGCCTTGTGGTCTGCGCCGAACGACTTGACGAACTCGCTGGCCTGCGGCAGCGGCATGGGCTTGAAGATCGGCGAGGCGAAATTGCCAAGGACTCGGATGACGAAAATCTGCCCGCTCGCCTCCCGGATCGCGTCGCTCACGAGAAGAATGTGCCAGCTGTCTCGGCCGTAGAGAACGCGGAGTTTGACGTCGAGATCGCCCTGCGCATCAAGGTGTCCGCGTCCGTGAAGGCTGAAGGCATATCCAAAGAATTGGATCGGATTGAATGTCGTTTCGCCGTTGCGAATCGTGAACCAGACGTCAGCCTTGTCGAAGGCGGCGTTTGTGGTCGGGGCGAGGTTCAGCAGGTTGACTACCCGGAAGAAGACCGGGAGCTTGCCGAGATCACCCTGGGTGACATGGGCCTCGCCCCCGCCCTGAAGCGAGTGCATATTCTGTCCCAGGCCGCTCACGTCGATCTTGCCCGAGACCATCCCGCTGAAGTTCTGCTTGCCGGGCAGGTTTCGGGCGAGGCTCTTGAGGTCAGCCTTCTCGATCTGGAGGTGAGCCTCGAACTTGGGCGTCGCTTCGAGCCCGACCTCGACGTTGCCGGTCAACTCGCCTCGAAGCAGGACGCCTCGGATACTCGTGAGCTTCGCCTTGTCGCCGACCACCTCGATCGGTGTCTCCAACTCGGTGACCTGAAGGTCGAACATCTCGACGCTCCCGAGTTTGAGCAGCCCGTGGATGTCGAGGGCTCGACCGTTGAACGACCCGTAGAGGCTGCTGATTTCGCCTTGGATATGCCGGAACGGGATGCCCACGATGGTGTTGTCGTTGAACACGACCGTCGCATTGCTCCAGCCGCACGTCGCGGGATCGCTGGGTTTCCCCGACCAGCCCAGCACCAGATTCGTCCGGATCAGGAACGACTTGCCGTCGTCGAGCCTTCGGGCAAACTGCGCCATCACTGGAGGCATTAACTTGCGCAAGCCTGCGTCGATCTTGAAGTCTTTGATCGAGAGGTCGTCCACCTTGAGGGTGAACTTGCCCGAGTTGAAGACCTGGACCTCGCCTTGCCGGAACCGTACGGGGGAATTTCTGAAGGAGAAGGCCCCGTCAGTCATGACAACCTTGCCATCGTCGTAGACGAACCGGCCGGTGACCTCTTCCATCGGCATCTCGACCTCCCGGCTGGCCCCGGGAACACCGTCGATGGCCATGCCGGTGAACTTCAACCTCAGGTTCGTCTGCGGCCTGGGGCTGATCTCAAGATGGTAGCGTTCGGGCTTGCCGGGTTCGAGGTTGATGGCGACATCGACATCGCTCGCCCCGGTCGGGTTGAGGGTGTCCCAGGTCTTCTTCCATGCGTCCTGGAGGGCGTCTCGAAGCTGGCTCTCGAACAGGATATTGTCGGCGTTGATGTGGATGCCGACCTTGTATTGATCTTTCCCCAGGCGGTCGACCCGCCCGTCGCCGGTGATCGTGGCCTGGCCGTGTGCCCCGCGCATCTGGGTGAAGATCCAAGATGTCGGGTGGATCTCCAGGTGCCCCGTCAGGTCTCGAACGGGGTATTTGAGACCTTCCCAGGTGATCTCGCAGCCGGGGTTAAGGTCAAGGTCGGCGTTGATCGCGATCTCTCCCTTGGGGTCGTCGCCGGGCTTTTGTGGCGGCGTCCTCTTCACGTGCGCTGTGCCGTGGATCGTTCCCGAGGGCTTGAACGAGTCAACGACTTTGCGAACGTCGGGCGGCATCGCGGCGAGCAGGGTGGCGTCGACGGGGAGCGAACCGGCTTTGAAGTCGAGGTTGACGACCGAGTCCGGCCCCGGTTGATCGATCGTGCCCTTGGCGGAGAGGGGCTTGCCGCCGATGTGCTGCGTGTGGAGGTCAACAGTCACTCGATCTTGCCGGCAGATGAGCTCGCCCGAGATATGCTCAAGCGGATAAGCGAAGTGTTTGTAGATGATTGCGACATCTCGGCAGCCGACCCCGACGCCCCAGGCGATCGGTCCGTTAGTCACATTTCGGCCTAAGTCGATGTCGAGGTCGACCCGGCCTTTGGGCTGGAAGTCGTTCCAGAGGTCGGTCGCAGTCTTGGCGAAGTTGGCGATTGACCAGCCTCTGACCCGTTCGAGTTCGAGGTCGTCGACCTGAAGGGACAGGTGGAAGGGGGAGGTCGCCGGATCGGCCAGGTCGATCGTCCCGGTCGCGCGGACAGATGTTGAGCCGTCACGCCCCTTCGATTGCTCGATGACCGCTACCCCGTCTTTGATCGCGACGGTCGCGTCCAGATCGTTGATCTGGAAGGGCAGTTTGCCGCAATTCCAGACGCCGGAGCGGAGCCGGGCGACGGCATCGTAGTGGAGGGGGACCTTCGCCTTCGGGTCGTAGGTGAGCGACCGCAGGGTGAGGTCGGCCTGGCCGCCTTGCAGGCCGATCGTTTGGAAAAGGGGCCGGGCCTCAATCGGGAGCCGGTCGCCCAGCGTCTTCGAAAGGGCCACGCGATTCAGGTCTCCCGCGAGGACGATGCGGCCAGTCGCCCGGTCGAAGGAGCCGACGATCTTGAGGCTATCGTAGAGGTCTCCCTTCGCGGTGCCCTCAAACGGGACTGGCCGGCCGTGAAGGTCGCCCGCCCCGACCTTCAGCGAGACGTCGCGGAGGATGGCGATCGCGGCAGCCTTCGGGCCGTCGGTCTCGTCGATCAACTCGACGGTGCCGTTCTCAATCCGGACGGGCGGCGAGGTCTCGGAAGGGGGCAGCGGCCAGGGGCTGGCGAGGAGGCCGACGAAGTTCCACGATCCGTCCTTGCGGCGGCGGAGTTGGAGCTTCGGCTGCGCGACGACCACCTCTTTCAGGTCAAAGCGGCCGTCAAGCGTGGCCCAGGCGTCATAGGTGATCTGTACCCAGGGGCTGATGCCGACGAGCTTCGGCTCCCCCTTCTCGAACTGACGTATCGACACATTATGGAGGATGACTTCCCCCGCGATCGGTCGGACCCTGACCCGGGAGACCTCGAGCGTGCTGTTGGGCAGGAACCGGGGCGCGCCGGCGCTGATGGCGGCGCGAAGGGTCTCGTTGTCGGTGACGTAGGTGAAGGCAAACCACCCGCCGCCGATCACCACGGCGAGCAGCAGGAGCGTCCCCCATCCCATGATCTTCCGCAACTGGCGACGCAGAGCCATCGGCCTTCCCTCGGGCGTCGTCACGCCGAAACAGACTTGGATATCAGGAATACTCGAATCCGTCCCCAACCGATCGCCGCCAGGCCGAGCGCCGGGAGCAATCCGGGAATACGGTAACGGATCGAGCTGACGAACACCGTGTGCAGGACGAGGAAGTACATGAGCGGACCTGCCAGGAGCACCAGGGCCCGCCCGTCTTTGCGGCGGTCCCAGATCCCGATCGCGACCAGCCCGAACAGCGGCACCGTGACCATCGCTGAGAGCACGTTTGCCGTCGGGTTTTGGAGCGTGTCGGCGTTTGGCCAGGGGCTCCAGAACCGACCCGCCTTGATCCATACAAGCTCGACGGCCCGACCCGGATGGGCGAGGACGAAGTTGATCGAGCGACGTTTGAGCACAGCATCTTGTGCGGATTCGTCAAGCTCGACGACGCCCGGCTCGTTGAGGAACCTCATATCGCTCGCCCCGGTGGCGGTGGGCGAGAGGCCGTCATAGAGGCTCGCGCCAACCCATAAAGCGGTCGGCACAAATCGACCGAAGACCCGGCCGTTCCGCACCCACCAGGGTGTCAGGGTCAGGACTGTCGCCAGGGCGATCAGCAAGGCGTATTTGAGGGCCGATTGGCGGCCATGCCTCGCGCCGATGACCCAGGCTGTGAGCAGCAGGGGCACGATCAAGGCCCATGACGGCCGGACCAGGATCGCCGCGCCGGTGACGAGGCCCGTGGCCATCGCGACCAGTGCGGAATGGCGTTGTGTCGCCTCTCGGTCCCAGAGCGACGCCAGGCCCCAGAGGCTCGCAAGCATCAACGGGATGAACGGCCCTTCAGAGAGGATCAAGGCCCCAAGCCCGACGCCGTATGGCTCGACCGCCGCCAGCGCCGCCGCGACCATCGCCGTCGTCCAGACCGGCCGATTCGATGGTGCGGCAAGAGCCACGAGTCGATAGATGAAAAAGACTCCAAGCGTTCCCATTGCCGCCTGCACCAGCCTGATCGGCAGGTATCG
>JANXSY010000171.1 GCA_025356435.1 Isosphaeraceae bacterium
GAGCGATCGGGCGATCGCGACCCGCTGTTGTTGACCGCCGGAGAGCTGAGTCGGGCGGTGGTCGAGACGATCGCCGAGGCCGACGAGCTTCGCGAGGGTCTCGGTCCGCTCCTGCTGCTCGGGGGAGATCTCGCCCGAGCCCTGGTAGGTCAGCGGGAGCTGGATGTTCTCGGTGACGGTGTACTGCTGGATCAGGTTATACGACTGGAAGATGAAGCCGATGTAACGGCTGCGGACCTCAGACAGCTCGTCGTCGGAGAGCCGGGCGACGTCGCGGTCACCGAGGAAATATTCGCCGCTGGTGGGGCGGTCGAGGCAGCCGAGCAGGTTGAGCATGGTGCTCTTGCCCGAGCCTGACGCCCCCATGATCGCGACGTATTCGCCCTGATAGAAGTTGACCGAGACCCCGGTCAGGGCGTGAACGATCACGCGCTGATCGGTCCCCTTCCGGCGGCCGAAGAGGCCGCCGGAGGGTCCGTGTCCCATGACATATGTCTTGCGGATGTCGCGGATCTGGACAATCGGTTGCGTGCCGTCTGCGTGGACGTTGCCGCTCCCGTCGATGAAGCTCGTCACTGGGGCGGTCCTCCACCCTGACGGCCGCCACCGCCACCGCCACCGCCACCGCCACCGCCACCGGGTCCACCGCCGCCGCCACCGCCACCGCCACCGCCGGGGGGACGGTTGGCCCGCATCTGCTTCATCTGTTCCATCTCGTCGTCGGTGAGGCCGGCCTTCTTCATGAGGGCGGTCCGCTCTTCATCGGAGGCGGTTTTCATCTGAGCCCGCTCGTCTTCGGAGAGGTTCTGGAGCTTTGAGAAGAAGCTGGGGCGGGCACCGCCGGCCCCCTTGCCCTTGGCTTTGGCCTTCGCCTTGGCGGGGTCGGCCGCGCCGTCTGGACCGGGAGCGCCCTTGGCGTCGGGACCGGCTGCAGCCTTGGCGTCGGGACCGGGAGCGCCCTTGGCGTCGGGTCCCCAGTCTTTCTTCGTGGCGTCTTTGGCGGTGCTGCCGAAGTCACGCTTGTCGTCATCGCTCATGAGAAGGGTTGGCGTCATGGCAACTTCGTCGCCCGAGTTCAGACCCTTCTTGACTTCGATGAGCTGGTCGTTCGAGGTGCCGAGCGTGACCTCGCGGCGGTCGAACGTGCCGAGCGGGTTCTTGATGTAGAGGAAGTTTTTCCCCTTGGTCTCGATCACAGCCTGGACGGGGACGGCCATCACGTCGGGGATCTGCGAGACGAGGATCTCGACCATCGCCGACATGCCTGGGCGGAGGCCCGACGGGCCGTTATCGATGGTAATCTGTGTTGTATAGACCTTGATGTCTGAGCCGAAGAAGGTGCTCTGATCGGCCATGGGGGCGATCGTCTGCACGGTGCCGTTGAGGGCGTCGCCCGCGAAGGCATCAACCCGAATCCGGGCGCGAAGGCCCTTGGTCACACGCTCAACCATCGACTCATGGACCTTGGTATTGACCCGCATTTGCGTGATATCGGGCAGGCTGAAGATTTTCTGCCGCTCACGGACGCTGGCCCCTTCCTCGATCTGCGCCTGGTTCTGACCACCGAATCGGCCGGGATCATTCGCGTAGACCACCAGGCCGTCGCCGGGGGCGTTCAGGACGCAGTTCTTGATCTGGCGGGCGAGCTTCTCTTCCTTGCTCTTCTCGAGGTCAAAGGTGGCCTGCTTCGACAGCTCGTCAGACTTGGCCTTCTCGACCTCGGCCTGGAGTTCCTTGATTGTCTTCTCTTTGGTGTACTTCTCGAGCACGGTTTTCTTGGTCTGACCCTGTTCGAGAGCGAACTGAGACTTCTTGAGGCTGAGCTCGTCGGCGAGGCGGGCTGACTCGGAGATGTAGCCCTTTTCTTTCATCTTCGTTGACCAGGTGAGGCGGTCTTGCGCCCGGGTCACGTCGGCCTTGGCGAGGGCGATTTCGCCCTGGACGGTCTCGAAGTCTTGCTTGAAGATGCCCTCGACGTATTCCTTGACGGCGACCTCAGCGACCTCGCGGGTGAGCTTGACCTGCTTGTAAGACGCCTCAGCCTGCTGGGTCGTGATCATCTGGTTCTTGTGGGTGTCTTTCAAAGTTGCGGCGTCGAGCTCGCAGACCTTGTCGCCCTTCTTGACCTTCGAGCCTTCGGGGAGAATGAAGATGATGGTCGTGGTTCCCTCGACCTCAGACGAAACATCTTCATTCTTGGCGCTTTCGAGTGTTCCCTTCTCGCTGACCGTGACCGTCAGGGTCGCTGCCTTGACCGGGTAGGTGACGACCTGGATCGGGGTGGCCGCGAAGAGGTTCGTCAGCGGCTTGGTCAGCGAGGGGAATCCGACGAGGACGACTCCCCCCGCGACGACCAGGACCGCGAAGACGATGGCGAGGTTACGGCCGGCTGACCCCCGTCGGCGGTGCGACTGCCGGGCTGCCGGCAAGCCCCCCGGCGACCCCGTCGCCGCCAACCCCGACTCCTGCGTATTGGGCAGGGAATAACTCATAAAAGGCCTCCCATTCGTCGTAGGGCAAGGTGCCGAGGTCGCGGAAGAGGATCAGACGAGCTGTCTGATATTGATACCACAGTGTGACGAGATTGTTCTCAAAGTTGATCAACTGGTTCTGAGCCTGGATTAGATTCGAGGTCTGGATGGCCCCACCAGCATTCCCTGCCGCGGTGCCGGTTCCGCCGCCTGCGGGGGGAGCAACGATGTTCTCGAACGACTGGTCTTTCTGGCGGGCGAAGAGGACGAAGTTCCGCTTGGTCAACTCGTAGTTCAGGTAAAAGAGCTGGAGCGTGCGGACATCGTTGCGAAGCTGGAGCTTCTGGAAGTCTTCTTGAGACTGGAGGTTGCGGCGTTGACGCTGATAGTTGATGAGCGCCGTCCGGAAGGCGTTTCGCTCCGCCACCCGCACGAGCGGCAACTCGGCGTTAAGCACGAGCGAAAACTGCTTGGCCTGACTGACGAAGGCGAATGGGTTGGTTGTCGTCGGCGGGGTGAGAATCTGGTTGGTCAGATTGACGTTGAGGACGCCCTTGAGAGCGTTCGCCGTAACGCGGATCTGTCGCCATGTATCGTACAGTTGCCCACGCACATTCATCAAGTCGAGCCGATTCTCGAACGAGACCCGTTCAGCCGCCAGAAGCAAGTCTTCGAGGTTGTCGTCACTCTGCGACCGGAACATCTCGGTCGAGGAACGGCCATCGATCACGACATCTTCGAGGGGTGGCAGCTTGGCCGCGATTTGTTCGAGTTGGGGCAGGCTTCGCTTGGGGTCGCGAGACCAAATCTCGACATCCTGAAAGACACGCTTGAACGGCTGAGTGAGCGTGCGGTCAACGGTGATCGGCGTGTCAGGGGGCAGGCCGAGCTGCTGCTTGAAACCGTCGAGGTCGGATCGGAGCGTGTTGCGGGTGTTGAGCAAGGCGGACCGGGCCTGCTGAAGGTTCGAGTCGAGCTGGTCAAGCTGAAGTTGGGTCACGCCCGACGACTCGCCCTTGATCAGCTCTTTGTAGACCTCCGAAAACTGGGAGAGCGTCTGGACGTTGCGCGTCTGGTTCTCGACGAGCACGAAGTCTTCGACGACGTTGAGGAAGCCGGTGGTCGGGTCGGTGTTGCCTGCGACCGAGAAGCCAGGGGTGTTGACGCCGGTCGCGAAGTTTGCGAATGAGCCGCCAACGAGCGTGGTGATCAAGAACTCCTGGCGGAACTTGGCAAAGCTGCGGACCTGATAGACGAGACTACGTTCGGCCTGGGTGAGGGGCTCAAGGGTGACAGCCCGGCCACCGCCCCGAAGGAACGGCACGACGACGTTGAGGGGCAGGAACGACAGAACGGCCGGCTGCGCGGGGTTCCTA
>JANXSY010000200.1 GCA_025356435.1 Isosphaeraceae bacterium
CGAACTTCGGGGAGACTCATTCCTCGGCGTCCCAGGTCTCTTGCAGGCGGTCCGCGCGGGAAATGTCGCCGTCGCAAACGCGCTGGGGAGCGGGCTGATCGAGTCCCCTGCCCTCCTCGCCTTCCTGCCATCACTCTGCCGCCATCTCCTCGGCGAAGAGCTGATGGTCCGGTCGGTCCCGACCTGGTGGTGCGGCGACCCGGCGTCGATGGAATACGTCCTCGCCAACCTCGCGCGGATGGTCATCAAGCAGACCGTGACGACTGCCGGTGCCAGCCCGATCTTCGTCGAGGCGCTCGACACCGAGGGGCGTCGGGCGCTGGTCGAGTCGATCCGGGCGCGGCCGATCGACTACGTGGGACAGCACGAGATGTCCCTCTCGACGACCCCGGTCCTCGTCGGCGACCGTCTCAAGCCCAGGCACATCCTCGTCCGCTCCTTCCTCGCGGCGAGCGGGTCGTCGTTCACGGTGATGCCCGGCGGGCTGACCCGCGTCGCGGCGTCGGACGAATCGCCGGTCGTCTCGATGCAGAAGGGGAGCGGCAGTAAAGATACCTGGGTGCTCTCGTCAGGACCTGTCAGCGCGTTCTCCCTGCTCTCGACCACGGTCGTCCCGGTCGAGCTGAGCCGGGACGGCGGCGACCTGCCGAGCCGAGCCGCTGACGACCTGTTCTGGCTCGGCCGCTATGCCGAGCGGGCTGAGGGAACTGTCCGTCTCTTGCGAGCGATCTTCGTCCGCCTCACCGAGCGGCCGGGGCTGATCGAAGTGCCCGACCTTCCCTATCTCCTCCGCGCCCTGAGCGGGCAGACGAAGACCCACCCGGGCTTCATCGGCCCCGGGGCTGAGGAGCGGATCGCCGCGCCGCTCGATGAACTCTACTCGGTCCTCTATGACGACCACCGCCCGGGTAGCCTGGCCGAGACGATCGACGCGCTTCATCGGATCGCCGGCCGGGTGCGCGACCGGATCTCGACCGACATGTGGCGGGTGATGATGTCGATCGAGCCCCGCCCGGCCGATCTCCAAGACTCGCGGCCCAGGCCCGGAAAGCGGCGCGACGGGCCGGCCTCGGTGCGCGAGCCGACCCCCCGCCGCGACCTCAGCGAAGTCCTCCATGTCCTTGACACCAAGGTCCTCTCGCTGGCGGCCTTCGGCGGCATGATCTCTGAAAGCATGACGCGCGGCCAGGGCTGGCGGTTCCTTGACATCGGCCGCAGGCTCGAACGCTCGCTCCACATCCTGGGGCTGCTCCGGAGCA
Organism: Isosphaeraceae bacterium; assembly: GCA_025356435.1. Taxonomy (GTDB): domain Bacteria; phylum Planctomycetota; class Planctomycetia; order Isosphaerales; family Isosphaeraceae; genus CAMFLR01. Next base: position 1,260 of record JANXSY010000200.1, read on the forward strand.
CACTCGTCAAGGCTGGCGGCACCGAAGGGCCGCTGCTCGAAGCGCTGCTGGAGATCGCCGACAGCTCGATGACTTATCGACGCCGCTATATGAGTCGGCTCCAGATCGCCCCTCTGCTTGACCTCCTGCTCTCTGACGAAGACAACCCCCGGTCGCTCGCCTTCCAGCTCGTCGCCCTCTCGCAGAGCATCGCCAACCTGCCCCGCCCCCCCGGGAGCGCTGGCCCGTCGGCCGAGCAGACTCTGATCGCAGACACCCTCGCCAAGCTGCGGGCGGCGAAAGTCGGCGGGCTGGTGGAACTGACCGCCTCCGGCCACCGCGCCAACCTCGACCGGTTTCTCACCTCGATCGACGCCGACCTTCCCCTCCTCTCTGACTCCCTAACCCGTACCTACCTCACCCACCTGCAAGCCGCTCGCCAGCAGCCGTCTGATGCGATCTAATTGATATGAACTACTATGTCCGTCACGACTCGCGTTTCAAATACAACAAAGATGTCTCTCTTTGCCACAGCCTTGCGCATCTGACGGCGCGAACCTGCGCCCGGCAGACCTGCTTGCGCACCGAGATCGTGGTGAGCGTGTCCCCAGCGGTCCTGATCTCGCAGGTCGACTATTTCGGCAACCCCGCGACCTTCTTCTCGATCCAGGAGCCGCACCAGATCTTGAAAGTGGGGGCGATCAACGTCGTCGACGTTCACCCCCCCGCCCCGCCGAATCCCGACGAGACGCCACCCTGGGAGCAGGTCCGCGAACAGGTTCGATCCGACCGGCAGGCCGCGACGGTTGACGCCTATCAGTTTACCTTCGACTCCCCCTACGTGAAGACTGACGACAACCTCTTGGCCTTCGCCCTCCCCTCGTTCACCCCCGGCCGCCCCCTGCTGGATGCCGTGCTCGACCTGACCCGGCGGATCTACGAAGGATTCATCTTCGATGCGACCGCGACCACCACGACGACCCCGATCGCCGAGGTCCTCGAGTTCCGTCGCGGCGTCTGCCAAGATTTCGCCCACCTTCAGATCGGCTGCCTGCGCTCATTGGGGCTCGCGGCGCGCTACGTCAGCGGATATCTTCAGACCTCTCCCCCGCCCGGCCAGCGTCGGCTGATCGGGGCCGACGCCTCGCACGCCTGGCTCTCGGTCTACTGCCCGCCCCACGGCTGGATCGACGTCGACCCGACCAACAACATGATCCCGCACGAAAAACACATCGTCCTCGCCTGGGGACGCGACTACGACGACGTCAGCCCGATCAAAGGTGTGATCCTCGGTGGCGGCTCGCATTCGCTGGCCGTCGCCGTTGACGTCCTGAGCATGGACGATCCCGAAGTCGATGGCCAAGCCGGTCCGAGGGGCTAACTCAGACCCCCCCGCCTCATTCAAAGCAGCGCGGCTGCCCCGTCGATTCAAGGACTGACATCCAGAGGTCGCCGTCGGGGTCGACCCGGTTGCGTTCGCGGATGGCGATTGCCATCGGGATGTGCACAAATCGACCGTGCCAGCGGCCGACGATAATCTCGGTCCGACCACTCATCGCGGCGTGGACCGCGTTGTGGCTGAGTCTCAGGCAATAGACGCTGTCATAAGGATTGGCCGGCACGCTCCGAATGGCATAGCTCGGATCGATATATTTAAGATTAAGTTCCAGGTCGAGCCGGGCGAAGTACTCGGTGATCTCGTGCTTGAGGAACTGGCCGATATCACCGAGACGGACGTTGCCCGAGGCGTCGGTCTGGTGGGCGCTCTGCTGCAGCAGGTCTTGCCCCGCCCCCTCAGCGACGACGATGACCGCGTGGCCCCGCCGCTCGATCCGCTCGCGCAGACTATTCAGCAGGCCGTGCTCGCCTTCGAGGCGGAACGGGATCTCGGGGATCAGCACGAAATTGGCGTCGCTCCGGGCGAGCGAGGCATAGCAGGAGATAAAGCCCGAATGCCGGCCCATCAGCTTGACCAGTCCCACGCCGTTCGGCGAGGCGTCAGCCTCAATGTGCGCTGAGCGGATCGACTCACACGCGACCGAGAAGGCGGTCTGGAACCCGAAGCTCTGATCGATGAACATGATATCGTTATCAATTGTCTTCGGGATTCCAACGACCGCGATCTTCTCGCCCCGCGCGGCGATTTCTTCGGAAATCTTGATCGCCCCCCGGAGCGTGCCGTCCCCCCCGATCACAAACAGGACATTGATGCTCAGCCGTTCGAGGCAGTCGACGATCTCGCCTGCATCCTGCTCGCCACGCGAGGTGCCGAGGATCGTCCCCCCGCGCTCGTTGATCCCGCTGACGAATTCCGGCGTGAGGTCGATCGTGTTGCGCTTATATTTGGCAATGAAGCCCTGATAGCCGTTGCAGAAGCCGTAGACCTTCCGCACGCCGTAATGGAAATTCAACTCCAAGACCAGAGCCCGGATCACGTCGTTCAGCCCCGGGCAGAGGCCGCCGCACGTGACGATCGCGGCGCGGGTCTTCGAGGGGTCGAAGAAGATCCGCTTCCTCGCACCGGCCGGTTCGAAGCCGGGCAGGTCTTCGGGCCGAACCCCCCGCCCAGCCAGGGCCGACGCGGTGTCGTCAAACAGGACTCGGTCCGACTCGTCGACGTTGTAGTAACTTGGACGACGGCCTGTCAGGAGGCTCCCGAGCGGGGAATCAATCCGGCAAGGGCCGAGCGTCTTGACCGCAAGGTCTTGGGGCGTGAGCACGTGTTTCGATCTCCGAGGATCGGCGAGATGAGAGGTGATCGGATCGGCCGTCAGCCCGTATTTTTAAGGCCGGAGGCAATCCCGTTGATGCTCTCGAGCACACCGGTAAGCAATTCTTCGCGCGGGCCGTCGCCCTTGCGTAGCCGCTCTAGTAGGACGAGTTGGATAAAGCTGAGTGGGTCAACATAGGGGTTGCGCAGGCCGATCGAGCGCTTCAGGATTGGCATCTGCTCCAGGAGTGTGTCCTGGCCAGTGATCCGGCAGATCACGCCGACCGCCTTCGCGTGCTCGGCCGCGATCCGGCCGTAGATTCGGCCCGCGACGGCCTGGTCATCGACGAGGTCGGCATAGAGCCGAGCGATCGTCATATCGGCCTTCGCAAGGATCATCTGCGCGTTATCGATCAGGGTCCGCCAAAAAGGCCACTGCCGATACATCGCCTGGAGGTTGGCCAGCTCGCCTGGATCGGCCTGCAGCACGTCGTCGATCGCGCCGCCGATCCCGTACCAGCCGGGCAGAGTGTGCCGGCACTGCATCCAACTGAAAACCCAGGGGATCGCCCGAAGCTGTTCGAGCGACGGCGAGGTGTTCCGCCGCGTCGGCCTTGAGCCGATCTTGAACTGAACGATCTCCTCGATCGGCGTCGCCTGGCGAAAGTAGGTGAGGAACTCGGGCGTCTCATAGACCAATGTTCGATAGTGGCGACGCGAGGCTGCGGCGAGCCGGTCGAGCGTGGCCGACCAGTCGGGGTTGGGTTGCTTGGCCTCGTCGGGGAAGCTCGAAAGCAGCACGGCGTTGACGACCTGTTCGAGGTGTCGTTCGGCGATGCCGGGGTGGCCGTACCGATCGGCGATCACTTCCCCCTGCTCGGTCATTCGTAGTCGGCCATTCACGGTGTCTCGGGGCTGGGCAAGGATCGCGCGGTTCGCCGGCCCGCCGCCCCGTCCGACCGCGCCGCCGCGACCGTGGAACATCTGCATCGTAATCCCGGCCCGTCGCCCGGTCTCGACGAGGTCTGTCTGCGCCCGATAGAGCGCCCAGGTTGATTGCAGCGCCCCGCTCTCTTTGTTGCTATCCGAATAGCCAATCATCACCTCTTGCACGTTGCCGCGCAATTCGATGTGACGCCTGTAGATTGGTAGGTCAAGGAGCGTCTGCATGATCGCGGACGACGTCTGGAGCGGTTCGAGCGCCTCGAAGAGGGGGACGATATCGAGGCGGCTGACCCCTTCCGCGGGCCGAAACAGCCTCGCCTCGCGGGCGAGCAGGAGCACTTCGAGGAGATGTGCCGGCTCGGTCGTCGAGCTGATGATATAGGTGCCAATCGCCTCAGGGCACTGCTGATCGAGCAAGGCCGCGACCGTGCGGAAGGTCTCGATCACCTCGTTCGTCTCGGGCGAATAGCCGAGTCGGGTCGGGACCAGCGGGCGGGTGCTGTCGAGTTCCCGCGCGAGGCAGTCGAAACGTTCTTTCGGCGTCAGTTCGGCATATCCCTGGCAGATCCCTGCCGCGGCGAAGATTTCGCTGATCGCCTCGGTATGGCGGGCGCTGTGCTGACGGAGGTCGAGCGTGAGCAGGTGGACGCCGAAGACTTCGACGAGCCGGATCATATCGCGGATCGCGCCGGTCGCAGCGATCTCTGCGCCTGCCCGGTGGAGGTCGTCGGCGATCACCGCGAGGTCTTCGAGAAGCTCGCGACGGCCGAAGTAGACGCCTGGCATCGACACGGGGCCGTCGGTGGCCCAGTTCGGGCGAACTTTGCTGACGAAGTCGAGGGTGCGGCGGAGCTTGGCGGCGATCAGCCGGCATTTCGCGCGATAGGCCTCGTGGCCGGCCACGGCCACTTCGGGGAAGAGGGCGGCGTCTCGCGCCACCGACTCGCGAAGCGCCTCGCCTGGAGGACCGAATCGATCCGAGTGGCTGAGGCGTCTCCAGAGGTCATCGATCCGGGTGAGATAGTGGCGGAGCAGGCTCTCTTGCTGGAGCCGAATCGCCTCGGCAGTCGTCTCCGAGCAGACCCCGGGATGGCCGTCGCGGTCGCCACCGATCCAAGAGCCGAATCGGAGGAACGGCGGAACGCGCCACTCTCGCCCGGGATAGACGCGATTCAGCCCCGCTTCGAGGTTTCGATAGACGTGTGGGACGATGTCGATCAGGCTCTTCTCGACCATCCCCAGCCCCTGACGGACCTCGTCGAGGACGGTCGGCCGGGCCTCGCGAATGATGTCGGAGAGCCAGAGGGTTTCGACCTCCTCGGCGATCGCGGCGACAGCCTGCTCACGCTCCAGCGGCACGAGCCGGCCGCTCTCCATCCGGTCGAGCTGCTGGGCGATCGCGTCGAGCTTTCCGAGGATCGTCCGCCGCCTTGCCTCGCTCGGGTGTGCGGTGAAGACGGGGCAGATCAAGGCCCAACGGAGATGCTCAGCCACTTGATCCGCGTCGATCCCCCGATCGCGAAGCGCAAGCAGCGCCGCCTCAGGACTCTCGGCGATCGGCGTGCCGCCCTTCTCGCGGAGGTGGACGCGGATCGCTCTGACGCGCGCCTGCTGCTCGGCGAGGTTGGTGAGGTCAAAGTAGATGCTGAACGCGCGGATCAGGGTGCGCAACTCGGCCAGGCCAAGCTGGCCAAGGCGGTCGCGGAGCTTCCGCGCCTCATCGAGGGGTGCCGCGGCGGCGCGGAGGTCTTTCGCGGCGGCGCGGACCTCCTCGACAAGGTCGTAAGCGTCCTGGCCCGCGAGCCTTCGGATCGTCTCTCCGAGCAATCCGCCGAGCAGATGAATATCGTCGCTGAGAGCTTCCAAAGCCGTCGACTGCATGGCATCTCCGCGGGTAGCGCGTCATCTCTCCCGCGGGAGACTCTAACACATTGCCCCGGGCAGTCGCCACCGATCAGTCGAGGCAGGAGGCTGGCAAAGTCGCTCGTCTTGCGAGAGGTGGCCCGTGAGTTGGGTGGCCCCGATTCTCGAACCGGGGAGATCTCCCGAGATATCCCAAAGATTTCCGACCTGGCCATCCACCTATTCGAGGAGACCCCGGCCGCCCGGTCGTGGGAGGACGGAGTCTCCTTGGATTGGCCCGGAAAGTCGCCGGTCAGGCGAAGAGGTGGCCCAGGGCCTCGGCCTTGACCAGCTCGCGCGGCTGCTTGAGGTGGTTGAAGACGATCGTGCCGGGGTCGATACCGAAGGCGTGGTAGATCGTCGCCAGAAGCTCGCCCGGATGCACGGGGTCTTGGGCGGGGGCGGAGCCGGTCTTGTCAGACTTGCCGTGGACGTTGCCGCGCTTGATGCCGGCACCGGCCATGACGGCGGTGTAGCAATACGGCCAGTGGTCGCGGCCGTCAGCACTGTTGCCGTTGCCGGAGGTGCTGATCCCCTTCTGCGGGCTGCGGCCGAACTCGCCGACGGCGACAACGAGCGTCTCGTTGAGCATCCCACGCTGGTCGAGGTCGGTGATGAGTCCCGAGAGGCCAGCGTCGAGCATCGGACCTGACTGGTTCTTCATCCGCTCGCTGAGGCCGACGTGGTGGTCCCACGAGTGGTTGTCCGAGTTGGCGACCTTCGGCCAGATGACCTCGACGACGCGGGTGCCCGCCTCGACCAGCCGACGCGCCAGCAGGCAGCTCTGACCGAACGTGTTGCGGCCGTACATGTCGCGGATCTTGTCGGACTCTTGCCCGATCGCGAACGCCTCGCGGGCGCGGCCGGAGATGACCAGTCGCAGGGCCTTGTCGTAATATTCGTTCAGGTTGTAATCCGACACGGCCTTCTCAAGCTCAGGCATCCCGGCGTCGATCGCGGTGCGGAGCTTGGCACGGCGCTCGAGCCGCATCGAGAAGACTTCGGGGCGAAGCTGAAGGTCGTCGACCCGGATCTTATCCATCTTGGCGAGATCCATGTCGTCGCCGTCGGGATAGAGCGTGTAGGGGTCGAACGCCTTGCCGAGGAAACCGGCGGTGCCGCCCTTGCCGACCACGTTTGACTCTTGCAACGGACGCGGGAGCATCACGAACGGCAGCATCGGCTCGGTCGGAGGCTTGAGCCGGACGATCTGCGAACCGAAGTTGGGAAAGTCTTTCGGGCTGGGCGGTTCGAGCTGGCCCGACGGGCTGACCTTGTCGGTCGTGTAGCCGGTCATCATCTGGTAGATCGCGGCCGTGTGGTTGAAGAGCCCGTTGGGGGTGTAGCTCATCGACCGGATCATCGTCAGCTTGTCAGTCACCTGCGCGAGCTTGGGGAGGATCTCGGTGAACTGGAGGCCGGGCACCTTCGTGTCGATCGGCTTGAAGATGCTGCGGACGTTGTCGGGCACGCCGTCCTTGGGGTCCCAGAGGTCGAGATGGCTCGGACCGCCCTGAAGGTAGACCATGATGATGCTCTTGGCCTGGCCCCAACCCGGACGAGGCGCACCGGCGGCGGCAGTCGCGGCGCGGGCCGATGCTCCCTGAAGCTGGAGCATCCCGCCGAGCGACATGCCGAGCAGGCCCGAGCCTCCCACGCGGAGCACGTCGCGCCGGGTGACACCGAGGCCACGATCGCAGAGATCCCTTCCAGGCTGACCGGGGACGACGATCATGGCGTAGCTCCTTCGTGGGGGATGGGGTTAAAAGATCATGAGATGTCTGTGAGAACGACGCGAGCCGATCTTAATGATTGAAGAGGAACGACGGGCTGTTGATCAAAGCCCAGACGATGTCTTGTGACGCCGTGAGACGCCGCTCGACCGACTGCTTGATGCTCATCTCGATGTCTTGCCGCATTTGCGTGAGCCGGGGGTCGATCGCGATCGGCTTGCTCGCCGACTCGACGCGGACACGGAGATCGGCGAGGCGAGGGTCGACCGGCATCGGGGCGCGGCTCGCGGCGCGGGCGTCGGCGTTCTTGCGGAACTCAGGGTCGATGCCCCGGTAGAAGGCGAGCAAGGTGTTGCGCTGGGCCTCGCTGCGGATCTCGGGAACCGTGGCGAGGATCGCCCGATACTCCTCGGGCAGCCCCAGACCGATCGGCTTCGCGACGCGGGTTGCCGAGAGCCGGAAGTGCCCGAGCGAGTAGACGCCGCCCGTATAGTAGTGGGCAAGCTTGATCGTAAGGACCGTTCCCCCCGCCCCGCCGATCGGTTCAGCGGTCTCGAAGGTTGCCCAGTGGGTGGTCCCGGTGGCAGGCGAGAGTGCCCAGCCGGTCCCCTGGTTGGTCCGATCGCCGTCGATCGTCGCGGCGATCGAGAAACCCATCTGTGCGAAGCTGGCGAGCGGAGTCTGGAGCTTCACCGGCTTGGTCGCCTTGGGGTCGGCCTTCGGCGCGGCGGAGACTTCAAACTCGGTGAGCACGAAGTTGCCGTCCGGGGCGCGACCAGGCCCCTTGGCGGGCAGCTTGTCGTCGACGAGGGCTTCGAGTCGGATGCCCGTGATGCCGGTCAGTTCGGTCTCGGCGGTGAGGATGAACTCCCCATTCTTGTTCGGACCGGTGACGACGATCGACCCGTCAGGCCCGGCCGTCAGCGTCGCGCCGCCGGTCGACTTCATCTCTTTGGGCTGGAGCGGTACCCAGCGAGACGCGGTGCTCTGGGACTTCTCCCACGCGGCGACCTTAGCGGCCAGCCCGGTCTCGTAATCCTTGAGAGTCTTTACGATCGCGGCGGTCTGCGTGGCCCGCTGCTTTGCCGACTCGGCGAGCCTGGGGGCGAGTTCAGCCTCATAAGCAGCGAGTGCCACCTTGGCGGTAGCGATCTCAGCCTCTCGGATGCGTTCGAGCTTGGGCCGGTTGACTGCGAACTCGGCCTCGCGCTTGCCGAGGGCCTCGGCGAGCCGGATGTGGTCGGCGTCAATCTCGGCGAACGACGCCACGCACGATTTGATCTCTTCCGGGGTTGCGGGCCGGTTCAGGACACGGACGAACAGCTCGTCGATGAGCGTCTTGTCGTCGGCCTGCGTCTTCACCAGCTTGGCAACATCATTCTTGGGGTCGCCGATGGCGTCGCTGATCGTCGGACCGCTGACGAGCGCCATGACGGGGCCGAGCTGGAGGCCGCTCGAACGCTCGCACTCGCAGGCGCTCTCGCGGGCCGGACGGCCGAAGGTCGTGAGGAAGCCGCTGGGAAGCTCGACCTCGGAGTCGGGCAACTCGGCCGCGCGGGTGCCGGCCGGGACGCCGGGGAACTGCGACACCGCGCCGGTCACTCGGTTGATCGAGTCGTAGAGCACCTCGGCCGGAAGCCGCCTTGCAGTGGCGTGCGAATAATTGATCTTGTCGTCTTCATTCCACTCATTCGTTGAGACCGAGAGCCCGTACGTCCTTGACTTGCAGATCAAGCGGACGATGTGTCGGGTGTTGAACCCGCTCTTGAGGAACTCGGCCGTGAGATAGTCGAGCAGCTCGGGGTTCGTCGCCGGATTGCCCGCGCGAAGGTCGTCAAGCGGCTCGATCACGCCGACCCCGAACAGGTAGCCCCAGAGACGGTTCGCGTAGCTCCTGGCGAAGTAAGGGTTCTCCCTCGACGTGATCCAGGCGGCGAGTTCCTGCCGTCTCGACTCCCCAGCGATCGTCGGGTGGGGCGTGGGATAGGGGAACTTCGGCGGGGCGACGTTCTTGGTGCGGTCGTTGAGCACCTCGCCGGTCGGCTGCTCCCAGACCTCCTCGAACAGCGGCTTGGGAGCCTCGACATTCGTGCCGCCGATCGACCGTCCTGCACTGGCGGGGTCAGGCTTCAAGCCGACCCGGGCGAAGAACGCGGCGGTCTGATAATACTGGTCCTGGGTCCAGCGCTCGAACGGGTGGTCGTGGCACTTGTTGCAGTTAAACCGGACGGCGAGGAAGAGCTGGGTCGTGTTCTCCATGATCGACGCGGGGTCGCGAAGGATCTTGTAGTACGACGCCTGCGGGTGCTCGCGATTCGTGCCGTTCGCCGTGAGGATCGAGCGGACGAACTGGTCATAGGGCACGTCGGCTTGTACCTGATCCCTGATCCACTTCCGGAACGCGACCGAGCCTTCGACCCCAAGGAACTTGCGGTTGACCTGGAGCAGGTCGGCCCACTTGTTCGTCCAGTATTCGACATATTCCGTACTGCCGATCAGCTTATCGACCAGCTCGTCACGTTTGACGCGGGAGTCTCGCTTGTCGGCCATGAAGGCGCGGACGTCGCTTGCCGTCGGCGGTAGGCCGGTGAGGTCGATGTAGATCCGGCGGAGGAACTCGGCGTCGGTGCAGAGGCCTGAGGGTTTGATCTTCATCCGCAGCCACTTGGCGGCGACGAGTTCGTCGACCTTGCCGTAGGTCGGCGGCTGCTCCCAGACGAAGCCCGCGCGGTCTCCCATCACGGTCAGCGTGGTCGCCGCATAAGACCCCTCGAAGCGGGCGAGCAGCGGGGCCTCGCCGCGACGGAGCGATGTCATCAGGCCCGACTTGTTGGCCGAGACGACCTCGATATTGCCGCTCTCGACGAACGCTTCGCGGGTCACGTCCCTGACCTCGCCATCACCGTAGGTCGCGAGCACGCGGATCTGCTGCTTCAGGCCGACCTGCTGGACGATCGGGTTGTTCGGCGAAAGCTCGATCTTCACGACCCGGGGCGTCTCGGTTCGCAGCACGGCCCCGTCGGCGATCCATCGGCGGAGGATCTCGTAATAAGGCTCCCCCGGCTGCATCAGCCCGCCGCCGACATGCGGTACCGCACCCGTCGGCTTGAGCAGCATCAGACTGTCATCGGGCGAGGCGACGTTCACGCGGCGCGATGCCTGGTCATCGGTGAGAGCGCGAACATCAAAGAGTGGGTCATAGCCCCGGAGCGAGAGCTTGAAGCCGTTCTTGCCCTGCGCTGAACCGTGGCACGTCCCTTGGTTGCAGCCGAGGCGAGACATGACCGGATTGACGTCGTGGACGAAATCGACCCGAGTCGCCGCGCCCATGCCGACGACCGCCACAGGCACCTCAACCTTCAAGCCGCCAAGCGCGACCTCGATCGTCGTCTTACCATCACCCACCGCGCGGACCTGGCCCGATCGCGAGACGCTGACGACCGTCGATAATGCCTTCAAGTCGACCATCCGGGTCACGTCGATCTGGTCGCCTGAAGCGAGGTGGCCAGTGACAAGAACCTGTGCATAGGCGAACCGGTCGGCCAGCTTGATCGCCGCCGGCTCAGTCGTCAGCTTCACGAGCTTCGCCCCGCGCGGGAGGACTTCGGTCTCGACCGGCTCCTCTGACTTCTGCGCGGCCGGGGTCGCCGCACGTTCCTCGACCGTCCCCCCCTGGCTGATCGAAGCGACGGCGAATTCTTTGATCGTCGCGCCGGTTTCTGGATTGAGCAGGCGGACCATGCCATCGGCCCCGGCAGCGGCAAGGGCCTTGCCATCCGCGCTGAAGGCCAGGGTATAAACCGCGCACTTGGGAAGGTCAACCTTGGTGATCCGCTTCACGCCGTCTTTGATGTATTTCTGGATGGCCGCGACTTCCTGCGGGCTCCTGGACGTCGAGACCTTCGTCATGATCGCCTTGAGACTATCGGGCAGGGTCGTGTCGAACTCGTAGGGATAGACATCGACACCGCCCGAGCCGTCAAGGCTGCTCCCGGTGGCGATCCGCTTGCCGTCGGCACTGATCGCGACGGCGGTGACGCGACCCTTCATCGGTTCGAACTCGCGGATCAGGTTCGAGTCGTCGCCGATCACGCGGATGGTCTGGCGGAAGACTCGGTAGAGCTTGGGGATGCCGTCGGAGCCGCCGACCATGATCTCGTCACGCTTCGGGTGGCGGGCCACCGTGACGATCCCCCCCTTGAGCGCGCCCGGGGTGATCGAGGTGATGTTGTCGACAAACCGCTGGGTCGCGACCTCGGTCAGCTTGACCGCCATATCGCGCCCGACCGAGATCAGGTTCGCGCCGTCGGCCGAGAAGGCGGTGTCGAGAACCCAGTCATTATGCGACCCCATAAACAGGACCTGAGCCCCGGTCTTGGCGTCGATCGCCCGCATGCTATTATCTGCACATCCGAGGGCGATCTTCGAGCCGTCTGGAGACCAGCTCGCTCCATAGACGGTGTCGAAGGTGACGGGGGCCGACATCGCCAGCGTCTGCTTGGCCACGTCCCAGACCTGCACCTCGCCCATCCGCCCCGGCCGACCGCCGGTCACGGCCAGCTTCGTGCTATCGGGGGAGAACCGAACCGACTCGATCCGCTCAGACAGGCCGATCAGGCGGGCGATCAAGGCCGAGCCGTCAGCCTTCCACAGCAGGACCTCGTGGAACCCTCCCACGGCCAGCCACTTGCCGTCAGGCGAGAAGTCAATCGCCCCGATGACCGGGGGCCGTCGGTAGACAGGCGGATGGTCGCGATCATAGCGGACGCGTGCGTTGGCCGGGGTGTCGTCAACCGCCCCTTGCGAGATCCACTTCGTGACCGTCTCCAGCTCTGAGGCCGTGAGCGGCGGCTTTCCCTTGGGCATCTCAGCCTTGCCGGCCGTCGGGGTGATCTGCTCGATCAGGTGGCTCACAGCCGGCTTGCTCGGGACGACGGCCACTTCCTTCGACTTCCCGCCCGCGAGCAGCCTGTCGAACGAGGTCATCACATACCCGCCGCCGGGCTTGGCCGGCTGGTGGCAGCCCTGGCATTGCGCCTGGAAGATCGGCCTGACCTGCGTGTAATAGCTCACCTTATCAGAGGGCTTCGCCACATCGGCGGCGAGTGCCACGCCCGGTGCGACGACCAGTAAGAGCGCGAAGAAGAGGCGGCTCAAAGGCTTCAAGACGATCATCTCGTTCGGCTCCTCTGAAGTCTTCAACATCGAGCCCGGCGACGACACCTCGGGCTTCGATTCGATTCAAGGTGGCAAGAATCGATTGGTCTGCGTGGAGAGTTGCTACGGTGATTCGATAGAATCCGGGCGATCATGACATCGCATTGCGAATCATGTTAAACAAGACGATAACACAAATCGACCCCATCAACCAGAAGTTGGTCCGGCTCCATGACCGTCGAAATCGGGGGTACGAAACACCAGGCACGGCGAGCGTTCGATCGGCGTTACAGCAGCCTGATGCCATTGGTCGCGGCGATTGATGATCGCGATCCAAATCGGGAATGTCCGCCGTCCTCTCCAAGACCGGCTCCCAATTGTGTCGAGATTCCGATGCCGGCGTCTGCGGTTGGGCTTCACCCGTTCGACCTCGGTCATTCACTTCCCTTTTTGATCTCGGCCTTCCGCCTCCGGACCCTGGCCAAAGTGGCATCGATGTCGAGTGGGGCGAATTCTCCAGCGTCAGCCTGCTCGATCCCAACCGCGACGAACTTCCGGAGTTCTTCGAGCCGAAGCTCGCGGAGTTGATCACGCTCCCTATCAAAGTTGGTCATCTTCGAGCTGAGATCATTCCCGAAAGCGACGAAACCTCGGTCGGCCTGCCAACGATGATAGAGGGGAAGGTCGCGCGATCACATGCCTCGCCGCCTGAGAGCAATCGTGATTCGTGGCTGACCTTAAACGACGACCCTATGGCCTGACCGAGCGAACCCAACCATGACGTTGCCATCCTCTAACCGACCGAACGAAGCCAATCTCCGGGCGGAGTCGCTGACCCTCAGTCATTGCCGGGCATCCCTCAAATTGTGCAAATCACTCACAATCAAGATTTTCAGGGCAACCCAACCGCTGCCCGCGCGACCTTCGACCGAGCGAACCCAATCCGGTCCCCTCCCCACCCCGTGGGGGAGGGCTAGGGTGGGGGGGCATGCCGCACAACCTTTCGACCGAGCGAACTCAACCGACATCGACCGATCATCGCGCCAAACGAACCCATCCCG
>JANXSY010000216.1 GCA_025356435.1 Isosphaeraceae bacterium
AATTGCCCCACGATCCCCGTGATGAACGCACACGGCACGAACACCGCCGTCAGCACCAGACCGATCGCGATCACCGGACCTGAGACCTCCTCCATCGCGCGAATCGTCGCATCGCGAGGCGTCATACCCTGTTCAATATGATGTTCGACCGCCTCGACGACGACGATGGCGTCGTCGACCACGATCCCGATCGCGAGCACGAGCCCGAAGAGCGTGAGGTTGTTCAGACTGAACCCGAGCGCGGCCATCGCGGCGAAGGTGCCGATGATAGCGACCGGAACCGCAATCAGCGGGATGATCGCCGATCGCCAGTTTTGAAGGAAAAGCAGCACGACCACGGCGACGAGAAAGACGGCCTCGCGGAGTGTCTTAAACACCTCGTCGATCGACTCGCTGATGAATGGCGTGGTGTCGTAACGCACTTCGTAAGCAATGCCCGGCGGGAAGTCTTTGGAGAGCTCGTCCATCTTGGCCCGAACTATCACGGCCGTGTCGAGCGCGTTGGCGTCAGGAAGCTGGAAGATGGCCAGGCTCACCGAGGGCTTGCCGTTGACCATGCAGGTCATATCCTGGTTCTTCGCGCCGAGCTCGACGCGGGCGACATCCCTCACACGGACGACCCGGCCGTCGGCCCCTGCCTTGATGATGACCTGTTCGAACTGTCCGATGTCACTCAGGCGGCCCAGTGTGCTGAGCGGGATCTGCCGCTGCTGGCCGGCGGGCACCGGCTCTTGGCCGATCTGACCGGCGGCGACCTGCAAGTTCTGCTCGCGGAGTGCGCGAACGACGTCACCGGCCTGCATGTTGCGGGCAGCGAGCTTGTCGGGGTCGACCCAGATCCGCATGCTGTAGTCGCGCTGGCCGAGCATCGAGACGTCGCTCACGCCCGGCAGTCGGGCGATCTCGTCCTTGATCTGGAGCGTGGCGTAGTTGCTGAGATAGAGCTGATTGTAGACCGAGGTCTTGGTGGGATCGCCGGGGGGCGGGGGTGAATTGATGGCGATCGCCATGAGGATATCAGGCGATTTCTTCTTGACGTTCACGCCCGTTTGTTTGATCACGTCGGGCAGGAGCGGCAGCGCGAGGCTGACGCGATTCTGCACGAGCACCTGAGCCATGTTCAGGTTGACGCCATGCTTGAACGTAACGGTCAGGTTATAAGACCCGTCATTCGTGCATTGCGACGACATGTAGAGCATGCTCTCCACGCCGTTGACCTGCTGCTCAATCGGCGTGGCGACTGTCTCGGAGACGTCTTTGGCCGACGCGCCGGGATAGTTGCAATCGACCTGGACGGTCGGCGGCGAGATCGGCGGATAGAGCGAGATCGGGAGCGTGAAGAGTGCAATGCCACCAGCCAAGGTGATCACGATCGACATCACCATGGCGAAGATCGGGCGATCGATGAAGAAGCGTGAGATCAAGGCCGGATCTCCCGAATGAGGCCGCCAGGAATGCGACCGAAGGAATCAGTTCCATCGCCGACTGAGGAGACGAAGCCCATCCTCAAGAGCCGGTTTTCGGCTTGGCGGACTCGACGGCCGGTGGGGTGCCCACGACCTTCTCCGAATCGGGCAGCGGCTGCGGGTTGACCTTGAGGTTCATCCTCACGCGTTGAAGGCCCCGAACGACGATCTGGGGCTTCTCGCCCGGCTTGATCCCCTGCTCGATCACGCGCAGCTTGCCGCTGGGCGGTCCGATCTGCACCGTGCGCTGTTCGATGGTTTTCTTATCGTTGATGATCCATACAAACTTGCGCCCTTGGTCGGTGACGACCGACTCCTCGGGAATCATGACCGACATATGAGGTATCCCGACCGGAAGCCGCACCTTCATATAGAGACCCGGCGAGAAGACGCGAGGCTTGGGATTCGGTACGATGGCCCGAACACGAAGAGTACCGGTGCTGGCGTCCAACCGGTTCTCGCTGAAGTTGATCGCTCCCTGATAGGGAAATTCCCCTTCTTTATCGTCGGATAGCCTCGCGAAGATCGGCATCTCAGCCTCTTCACGCGACTTGATCCGCCCGTCGCGAATTAGGCGACGGAGTCGAAGCAAAGTCCGTTCGTCGACATCGAAGTAGATATACATCGGGTCGAGTGCGACGATCGTGGTGAGGAGGGTGTCGTCCGCCTTAACGAGGTTGCCCGGATCGACCATTCGCCGGCTCAATCGGCCACTGATCGGGGCTGTCACCTTGGTGAAGCTGAGATTGAGCTTCGCGAGATCGTCGTCGGCCTTGGCGCTCGCGAGCATCCCCGCCGACTCGGCAAGGTCGCCCGAGACTTTATCGTATTCTTCCTTCGGCATCACGTCGCGGGAGACGAGGCTTTGCGCACGACTGTAGTCGAGCTTGAGCCGTTTGTAGTGGGCATCGCTCTGGACGACGAGGGCCTCGTTCCGGGTGGCCGCCGCTTGATAAGAGCGGGGATCAATTTCGAAAAGGACGGTATTCTCGGCCACCTCCGAGCCGTCTTCGAAGTTGACCTTGTCGAGATAGCCCGACACCCGGGCGCGGATCTCGACCGACTTGACAGCCGCCGTCTGACCGACGAACTCTTCGAAGTCAGTGACTTCCTTCATGACGGGGAGGTCGTAGATGACAATCGGATCGTCGGCCGCTTTCTTGGCGACAGCGTCGCCTTTCGACCCGCAGCCGAGCGCGAGCAAGGCGGGTAGGAGCACGGCCGCCCCGAGCCCAACCGGACCCCAGTTCGACCCATAAATCCGTCGCGTGCAGGTCATGTTCGTCATCTCTCTCGTTGGAGCGGTCGTCGGAACGATCCGCCATGCTCCGCCAACCTCATCCCGTCCAGACGTCCGCAGGGTTAGTTCGACCCGTTAGCGCCCGGCAATTCGTCCCGGCAGCGATCTCGTTCTGATTCACTCAAGATGCCATGGAAAACCACGTCGAGAATCTCACTCGCCTGAGACTCCGACGACTTGACCTGTCCATTGAAGAAGTTCGTGAACATCGTCCCATACAGGAGATAACTTATGACGTCGCGAATTCGATCGACGGGCATCGACCGCAGCCGTCCAGCGGCAATAAGGTCGCGATAGAGAGAACGCCACCGCTCGGCATTTCGCTCACGATAGTCGAAATAGGTCGGCTTCTTCCGATCCTTGAAGAGGGCACGTTCGAGGATCAAGAGTTCGACGAATTCCGGGTGCCTCGCGAAGAAGTCAAGATAGGCCCGCACGGCAGACCCCACCCGTTCGAGAGGATCGGCGATCCCGGCGATGCTCGCCTCCAGATCGGCCCACAGAAGCCTCATCGCGCGATCGACGGCCGCAAGGAAGAGCTCTCGCTTGCTCGCGAAACAGCGGTAGATCGTGCCTTTGCCAACACCAAGCCGGTCTGCCAGGGCCTGGGTATCGGCGTCGCTGTAGCCGTGCTCGGCGAAGAGGGTCGTGGCTGCAGCGAGGATCTCCTCCTGACGCCCGAGTCTCGCCGGATCACACAGAGCGCCCTGTTGTTCTGGATCCAAACCGTTCACTTAAAGCCCTCTACCTCGGACGGACTGGTCAGTCCGGTCGAATTGTAGGAACAGCCTCGTCGTTCGTCAACAACGAGACGTTCCTTTATTCCTTAAGCGAGCAGGGCTTTGACCACCCGCGCGGGCTCGACTCCGGTGAGCTTCTGGTCGAGACCCTGATACCGGAAGCTAAACTTCTGGTGGTCGAAGCCAAGGAGGTGGAGCACCGTGGCGTGGAAGTCGCGGATGTGGACCGGATCTTTGACGATGTTGTACGAGAAATCATCAGTCTCGCCGTGGATAGTCCCCGGCTTCGACCCGCCGCCGGCCATCCACATCGTGAAGCATCGCGGGTGATGGTCTCGGCCGTAGTTCTCTTTGGAGAGACCGCCCTGCGAGTAGATGGTCCGCCCGAACTCGCCCCCCCAGATCACGAGCGTCTCGTCGAGCAGCCCGCGCTGCTTGAGGTCCTGGACAAGGCCCCAGCAGGGCTGGTCGACGTCTTTGCACTGGTCGGGCATCCGGCCGGCGAGGTTGCCGTGGTGGTCCCAGTTGTTGTGATAGATCTGGATGAATCGGACACCTCGCTCGGCCATCCGTCGGGCGAGGAGCGCAGAGTGAGCGAAGCTACCGGGCTTGTTCTTGGCGTCGTCGCCGTAAAGCTTGAAGGTTGACTCGGGTTCCTTGGAGAAGTCGGTCAGGTCGGGCACGCTCGACTGCATCCGGAACGCCAGTTCGAACTGCTGGATGCGGGTATGCGTCTCGGGATCGCCGACTCGCTGATACGTGATCTCGTTGAGGGCCTTGAGACCGTCGAGCGTGCGACGGCGAACATCGGGGCTGACGCCGTCGGGGTTGTTGATATAGAGAATGGGGTCGCCCCCCGATCGGAACGAGACGCCCGCGTGCTCACCCGAGAGATACCCCGCCGACCACAGTCGGGCCGAGATCGCTTGCACTTGCTCGGTGTTCGACGGCTTGGCGACGAGCACAACGAACGTCGGCAGGTTCTCGTTCATCGACCCGAGGCCATACGATGCCCATGACCCAAGGCAGGGCCGGCCTGTGATCATATTCCCCGTCTGCATGAGGGTGATCGCGGGCTCGTGGTTGATCGCCTCAGTGTTCATGCTTCGGATGAAGCACATGTCGTCAACCATTTTGGCCGTGTGGGGCAGCATCTCGCTCACCCACATCCCTGACTTGCCATGCTGCTTGAACTTGTACTTCGAAGGCGCGACCGGGAACCGCTTCTGCCCCGAGGTCATGGTCGTAAGACGCTGGCCCATCCGCACCGACTCGGGCAGGTCCTTGTCGTAGAACTCCCCCATCTTGGGCTTATAGTCGTAGAGGTCAAGCTGCGAAGGACCTCCGACCATGTGGAGGTAGATCACCCGCTTGGCCTTGGGGGCGAAATGGGTGAGGCTGGCGGGTATTTTTTCCATCCCCTCGACCCGCGACTCTCCGCCCATCAGCGAGGCGAAAGCCGCCATGCCGACCGCGTTGGCCCCCCGGCCCAGGAATCGGCGACGGGTCTCGTTCCGGACGTATTCGTTCACAAGACTGGGGTCGAAAGAATTCATCGCCTCACCTCGCTCGGTCGCCGTGAAAATGGGGATCTAGAGACGCATCAAAGGGCGTCACTTATTGAGGACTTCGTCGAGGTTCATCAGCTCATTCGTCACCATCGTCCATGACGCGAGGGTGGCGGCGTCGAGCTTCA
Organism: Isosphaeraceae bacterium; assembly: GCA_025356435.1. Taxonomy (GTDB): domain Bacteria; phylum Planctomycetota; class Planctomycetia; order Isosphaerales; family Isosphaeraceae; genus CAMFLR01. Next base: position 5,203 of record JANXSY010000216.1, read on the forward strand.
GGTCGTTCTTGGCTTCACCGACCGAGAGCAGCTTCTTGGCGTCATCGGGATGCGCCTTGTAGTAGGCGAGCAAGCCATCGAGCGATGCCCGGACAATCGTCATCTCTTCAGGGCGAAACGCCCGCGAGAGCAGTCGGCCCGCGATGTAGTTGAGCCGCTTTTCGGGAGCGTCTCCCCCCTCCTTCAAAGCCCGCTCCGCCAGGAATCGCGCGGCCTCGACAAACTGGGGATCGTTGAGCGTGACCAGCGCCTGGAGCGGCGTGTTCGTCCGTTCGCGACGCACGGCGCAGACCTCACGACTCGGGGCGTTGAAGATGTCCATCGACGCCGGAGGCGCGCTTCGTTTCCAGAAGGTGTACATACTCCGCCGATAGAGGGCCTCTCCGCTATCGCGTTTGTAATTGCGAGTATCGCTGCCGATCATCGCGACCGCTTCCCAGACGCCGTCGGGCTGATACGGCCTGACACTCGGTCCACCGATCTTGCCAACGAGCAGGCCGCTGGCGGCGAGTGCGTAGTCTCTGACCATTTCGGCATCCATCCGATACCTCGGCCCGTGGGAGAGATAGCGGTTCGCAGGGTCTTTCTCGACCGTCTCGCGACTCATTGCTTCGGACTGTCGATAGGTGGCCGAGGTGACGAGCAGCTTGAAGAACTTCTTGACGTCCCAACCGCTTTCACGGAACTCGACGGCCATCCAGTCGAGCAATTCGGGGTGCGAGGGAAGCTCGCCGCTCACGCCGAAGTCGCCCGCCGTGCGGACGATCCCGGTCCCGAAGAGTTCCTGCCAGAACCTGTTGACCGTCACTCGGGCGGTCAGCGGGTGTTCGGGACGAAGCAGCCACTGGGCGAAACCAAGGCGGTTGCGCGGGAGATCCGAAGGCATTGGCGGGAAGATGGCCGGGGTGTCGGCCTTGACCTGGTCGCGACGCTTGTCGTAGTCGCCCCGGAAGAGCAGGAACGCCATCGGCGGCTCGGGCTTCTCGTTCATGACGAGCGCCACCGTCCCTCTCGCCTTGATCGCAGCCTCTTCGGCTTCGATCTTTGCGAGCTTGGCACGAATCACCTTGGCCGGTGCGTCGAACCGATCCAGCCACCAACTGAACACGGCCTCAACATCCGCTGCGACCCGCTTTGCGACCGGCTTTTCGACGAGTTCGATAGCCCTGCTCGACCCGACCAGCGTCTCGACCTCTTCGGCCGAGAGAGTGCGGCCATAGGTGTGGATGTCGTGGATCAAGGTCGAGTCGATCGTCCGCGAGGTCGAATGCCGCTGGCCAACCTTGAGCGGGACCGAGGTCCGGATCGAGCTGGTGAGACTGTCGGAGGAGACCGTCGTCGGCTGGGGCTTGCCGTCGATGTAGACCTTGATCCCCGCCGCCTTCGACGAGCCGTCATAGGTCACGCAGACGTGAGTCCAGACATTCATCGGCACGTCGCCCTGTGAGAAGGCCTTGAGCGCGTTGCCGGGCCACTTGCTGACGACGTGGGCACCGACCTTGTTCCCCTCGATCCAGAGGTCCCAGCCGCGGAAGTCGTGCTGGTCGTCCATTCTTGCCTGGATCGCGCCGAATTGGCCGGGCTTGGTGATCCTGATCCAGGCGGACGACGTGAAGCCCTGCTCACGCTCGAAGTCCCCAACATCGGCAAGTTCGAGCAAGGCCGAAGTATGACGCGGGGGTACAGACGTCGCGTCCTTGGGATCGAGCGTGGCCTGATATTTTTGATCCTTTATCGGAATGATCGCCGACAGCGATTGGGGCGTCGAACCTGCGAGGAACTTGTCGAAATCACCCCTGGCGTCCTTGCGACGGGCGTCGCGGTCGCGTCGGAGGGTGTTGCTCTCCGCGGAAACGGCAGTCCATTGGGCTCGGTCGGCCGCGATCGGCACGAAAATCTTGGGGGGCGTATCCTTGATGTTTCCATCCATCGCGGCCTGGGTCGTGTTGTTGAAGAAGGCCGCCAGGGAATAGAACTCCTTCTGGCTGATCGGGTCGAACTTGTGGTCGTGGCAGACCGCGCATCCGGTGGTCAGAGCCATATACACCTGCGAGACCGTCTCGGTTCGGTCGCGAGTGTAGAGGACGTAATATTCCTCGTCGATCGCCCCGCCTTCGCTGGTGGTGATGTTGCAGCGGTTAAATCCCGAGGCGATCTGCTGGTCGAGGGTCTTGTTGGGAAGGAGGTCGCCGGCAAGCTGTTCGATCGTAAACTGATCAAAGGGCATGTTCTTGTTGAGGGCGTTGATGACCCAATCGCGATACGACCAGATTTCCCGATAGTTATCGATGTGGATGCCGTGCGTATCCGCATAGCGGGCTGCGTCGAGCCAATAACGGCCCCGGTGCTCGCCCCATCGCGGAGAGGCAAGGTACTTGTCGACGAGCTTCTCATAGGCGTCGGGAGACTTGTCGATGACAAACGCCTCGACGTCGGCCGGCTCGGGCGGGAGACCGGTCAGATCGAGACAGAGGCGACGAGCGAGCGTGCGGCGATCGGCCTCGGGGGCCGGCTTGAACCCGAGGTGGTCGAGTTCGGCGAGAACGAAGCGATCGATCGGGTTTTTGGCCCAACCCGCATCCTTGACGGTGGGGGGTTGCGGCCGCTTTGGCGCGATGAACGACCAGTGCGGCTCGTACTCGGCTCCTTCGGAGATCCACTTTTTGAGAAGGGCCTTCTGGACGTCGGTGAGTGTTTTGCCCGACTTGGGCGGGGGCATGAGTTGGTCGGGCTCGGCCGTTTCGACCCGGTTGACCAGCTCACTTGCGCCGGGATCTTTGGGGATGATCGCTTCGAGTTCGAGGGCCGAGTCACGCTTGTCGAGACGGAGGTCGGCCTTGCGACTGCCGCTATCGGGGCCGTGGCAGCGGAAGCAGTTTTCGGCAAGAATCGGCCGGATGTCGCGATTGAACTGCACTTTGTCTGCCGCGAGCGCCGGGCACGAGGCCAAGATCGCGGTGCCCAGAAGACCGAGGCCGATCCTCTGAAGTGACCTGATCGAACTCATACGGGCGTTCTCCCTGAAAGAGTGCGTTCCGGACGCGCCGGCGCGAGTGATTTTGTCTCGGGCTCAGGCATCGCCCGCGACCAGTATTTCTGACCAGAGATGATATGAACCGACATCGACTGCGTTGCCTTCTTGCGGTCTCGGGAGATCAGGCCTTCAACGATTGCAAGGTGCTGGCACGCCTCTTCACCCAGCCGGTGATAATCGTTCCGGCTCCGGTCGTGCTCCCAGGAGAGGTCGCGAAAAGCGCGAAAAAGGATCTTGAGCCGGCCGAGTTCCTTGGCGAGGAACGCATTGCCGCAGCATGTGGCGATGGCGTCATGGAGCCGGCTATCAATGTTCCTGGCCGCGTCGATAAATCGAGGCAAGAAGGCGTCGTTCGCCCCCATCAGCCCGCTCAAGTCGGACTTCAAACCTTCGAGGACTCTCGCGTCGATCCGCCCGCACGCGCCGCGCACCGCCTCACACTCAAGCGCGCGGCGGACGTGGCAGATTTCGCGGACCTCGTCCTCGGAGACCCGACGGACGACCGCCCCGCGATTCGGCAGAAGGTCAACAACGCCGATCCCGGCAAGCGCGATCAGGGCCTCTCGGATCGGCGTATGGCTGACGCCAAAGCGTTCGGCCAGAGTACGCGTGACGAGATGCTCACCCGACCGCAGGCGACCATGGAAGACGTCGTGAAGCAACCCCTGCACGATCGCCCCTCGACGCTGACCGTGATCGCAATCCAGCGGCCCTTGGCCCACGCTGACAGTCAAGGTGCAGACTCCATCCGAGGGGAAGAGCGCCAGCCAAACCGTTCGCCCGTGCGAGGTTCGTAACGCGTCAATCGACGAGGCTAGAATAGGCACGCGGCTAGGAGGATGCCGGTCGTCAGTCGGGCAGGTTGAACTATTTGAGGATACCCGTCCGAGACGAACCCACGCAAGCTTATTCTGTAGAATCTGCTCGGCATCCAAAATCGGGACGGAAGCCAGTTGGCCGCGAGACGATTGTGGATAATCGCGGAAATAAAATAAGGCCGCCGCGAACCGGAGTTCGCGGCGGCCTTATTTTATCCACGGAAGACTTGAGATTCGTCTTCACTAGGCGATATTGTCGATCTTGATTGCGCCGGCAGGAATCGAACCTACGACCTCCAGGTTATGAGCCTGGCGAGCTAGCCGCTGCTCCACGACGCAAGGGAAGAATACCCCAACCCGGCCGATATGGGAAGCCCACTTCGGCCGATTGGGCCGAAGTTTGTTCGCGACCACCTCACTACCTAAGCGACAGACCGGCGGCGCTCCCCCGCCTTGCCCGTTCGCCTGCGGAGCGAAGGACGTTTGGGCCCGAGGGCTTCGCTCTGCTTCGCGACGATCGGGGGGAATGTTGAGTCGTCGCCCATACCTTGAAAGGCCAAGGTGACGCGGGGCTGAACAGCCTGGGCCGGGGGCTTGGGATTAGGCTTGGAGGTCGACGCGGCGACGGACGGCCTGCGGGCGATCTTCTGGCCACGGCCGCTCGAAGCGGGCAACTTCACGCCGACCTCAAACTGCTCGGCCGCCATCAGCGGGCGGATCGCCGTCTCGATGATCCCTGTGCTAAACGCCTGTTGGAGCACGTCATGCCCCAGGGCGTTGGCGATGGCCGCCAGGATCATCCCCTGATCGAGCATCAGAACGCCGTCGGTGACTCGCCCGGTCTTGATGTCGACCGCGTCGAGAAATCCGTAAGGGCTGTAAACCGGAAACGACGCCGCGAGGGCTTTCAAATTGTCCATCGACTCGCGGGGAGCATACGGCAGCGCGAGGAACGAGGCGTGCGGCGTGATGACCCGGGGAGGCGAGCCGTCAGCATTACGGCCGGCGTTCGTATTGAGGCCGAGCGGGGCGATGCCGAACGGGTGATAGCCGCCCCGGGTGTCGGTCGAGGCCGAGATCCCCCAGTAGCCGAGCTTGGTCTCGATGAGGCCGTAGTCAATCTGCGCCTTGGCGTAGAGTCGATGGTTCATCCCCCAGCTTTCGGGAGACCAGGCGGCCTCGGGGACGAAAAGCGGGACCATCAGAGCCTCGAACATCGTGCCGTCCCAACTAGGGACGACTCGTGAGCCCCGATAAGGAAGTGCACCCTCAGAGACCTGGATACCGCGAAACGTCCGGGACGGCGCAGTGGGGTCAGGGGCTGATCGCGTCATCCGATAGTAATGGTCGGCCGGCAGGTCTCCCCGAGCGATGCCGATATAGCTGGCGATCCTCGGCTCAGTATTCAGCACGCCGTAATGGAAGTCGGCGAATTCCCCGCCGCCCTCGGTCCAATAGCCGCCTCTGAGCAGACCCGGATGGGCCAACGGATTGAGCGGGTCGTGGGCGTCATAGAAGAATTTGAAGTTCATGGGGGCGAGCAGGCCATCGGCTTGGCTCTTCAACTCTGGACGCACTCGGGCGACCATCATCAACGATGCCGCGAGCCAGCCGTTGTCGACCGTCGAGAGAAACCCTCGAAGCGGCCCGCCGCCCGGCCAGCTCCGCAGTCGCTCGCTGGTTCGTGGGTCGTACCAGTTGTAGAAGAACCCGTGCGAGCGATCCAGCCGCCCGATCGCGGCCATCATCTTCGTGAGCCGCTGGCTCGACTCGTCGTGGTTGATCAACCCCAGCCCTTCCGCCGCGATCGTGCTCCACAGATAGGCGGCGATGTTGGTCGGAGAGGTGTAATGCGTGGGCGTCCAACTCTCGCCGTTGCGCCAGAGTCCGTCGGCGGGGAGCTGCCCCGTCGAGGAGAGCGCGTCAAGCGAGTGCCATGTGTCGCGGGCGTAAGTCGCGAGAAGCGTCCTATCGTCCGCAGTCAGCGAGGTAGACCCGGCCAGGACGGCACCAGGTCCGATCGCGAGCATTCCGAAGACGGCCAAGGGAGCGACGCGAATCATCGTCAGCACCTCACGCCATCCGATAGGCCGGAAATCCGGCGCGGGGATTCCCCGCGTCGATCGGGCGGAGAAGTCTCTACCGATCGACTATTCGGATGTCTAGTAGGATTACGCCTGGAGAGTAGCCCCTGTTCATCGTTGTCGGCCGAAACCACTCTCTATCTTCATCGTTTATTCTAGGTCTCTTACGCCGAAACGTCTCGCTTGTGAATCGTACACCATCAAAATCATGTAAGCTTGGACAAATTGGGCGAATAGGCAATTTGGATAAAATAAGCAAGCAGCAACGGGCAACGCCTTTCTGGATGACTGCCAGAGAAGGCGTTCCACGACAAACGGAATTTAGGGGGATTCAGGCCGACGGGGTCGACTTGAACCCAGGGTCATTGAGCCCGGCGAGTGGGCCGGTGCTGTCGGCGAATCGTGGCACTGGGACGCCTGCGCTGTCCAGCATGGAGACATAGAGGTTGCAGAGCGGCGTATCCTTGCCATAGCTCAGGTGGCGGCCCGAGGCCACGCTACCGCCGCCGCGACCTCCAAGCAGGATGGGCAAATTGTGGGGGTTGTGGCTATTGCCGTCGCGAAGAGCCGACCCGAAGAGAACCATCGAGTTGTCGAGGAGGGTCTTCTCCCCCTCGCGGATCGCTCGCATGCGATCGAGCATGTAGGCGAATTGCTCGACGTGCCAGGCGCTGATCTTTTCGTACTGTTCGAGCTTCTTCGGATTGTTCTCGTGGTGCGAGATTTCGTGGTGGCCGCCGCTGACGCCGTCGAGGAATGAGAAGTTCTTGCCGCTGACGGCGTTGCCGAACATGAACGAGGAGATCCGGGTCGAGTCGGTCTGGAAGGCGAGGACGATCAGGTCGAGCATCAGTCGGGCATGCTCGGTATGGTTAGCCTTCTGCTCGCGATGGCGGCCGGGGTCGCTCTGATAGAGGTCCATCCTGCCGCCGAGCTTGGCGATCTCTTTGCGGGCCTCAGCATCGTCGCGAAGCTGGGAGCGGCGATCGCTGGCTTCGAAGCTGATCCGCTTCTCGACCGCGCGGACTGATTCGAGATATTCGTCGAGCTTGAGCCGGTCGTCTCGTCCGATCCGTGATCGCAGCGACTGGGCGTCTCCGCTTACGACGTCAAGGACGCTCCGGTCGTCGTCATTCTGGCCCTTCCGCTCTCCGATCTTCGACCGAAAGATCCGGTCGAAGGCGAGCTTAGGGTTGATCTCCTTGGCCAGGGGAGTCGTCGGCGACGACCAGGAAATATGCGAGCCGTAGAGCCGGGTGTATCCGACGACCGTGTCGACGCCGGTCGTCACTGGCTCGACGGCGAGTTCCAGTGAGGGTAACGGCGTGAGGTTGCCGATCCGTCGGGCGGCGAATTGATCGACCGAGATCCCGCCGGAATTCAAATCTGAACCGCTCGTGCGATGGATCGTCGTCCCGGTCAGGAACGCAGCGTCCTTGACGTAATGTCCGTCGCCGGTGTCGGTCGCGCGATTGGTGAGGTTGGAGAGGACGAGCACGTCCTTCCGCACCCCTTCCATCGACCGGAGCATCGGCCCCAACTCGAATTCCGACCCGGTCTTCTCCGGCGTCCAGGTCTTCGGGTTGACGCCGTTCGGGAAGAAGAGGAACGCCATCCGCACGGGCGACTTGGGCGCGGCGGGACCGGCCAGGGCCGAGACCGGGCTCATGGCGTCGAGCATCGGCAAGCCCATTGCGACCCCAAGGCCACGCAATACCGTGCGACGGCTGATCGACCGACTCGTCTTGCTCATGGATTGGCCCCGCGAATCGGTTCGTTGCGTCGGTATTGGAACGGGAAGCTCTTAACGATCTCGGCGACAAGCACAGTGCTCTTGTCGCCATTCGCCTTTAACCTCGCCGCGATCTGCTTGACGGTCGCGGCATCGTAATATTCCAGCCCCCGCCTGAGGGCGTAGGAGAGCATACGGCCGGTGATGTTTTTGACGAACTGATCCTTCTTCGAGCCGATCAGGATCTTTTTCAACTCGGCTGGACCGGTGAAGTCTTCGCCGGTCGTGAGCTTGCCCGAGGCGTCGACCGGCTTGCCGCCGATCTCGGTCCGCCACCGGCCGATCGCGTCAAAGCTTTCGAGGCCGAATCCGAGCGGGTCAAGCTTTGCGTGACACGACGCGCAGTTCGGGTCTTTCCGATGCTCTTCAAGCCGCTTACGGAACGTCATCTCCCCCTTTGGTCGGTCATCTGGCGGGAGCACTTTCACATTATTCGGCGGCGGGGGCGGCGGCGTCCCGAGGATCTCTTCAAGCACCCACTTCCCGCGCAAGACCGGGCTGGTCCGCTGAGGGTACGATGTGAGGGTGAGAATCGCCCCCATCCCGAGCACGCCCCCACGATTCCTGTCTTTGAGCGTCACCTTGCGGAACGACGGGCCGCTGACACCCTCGACCGCATAGTGTTTCGCCAGCCTCTCATTCAGATAGGAATAATTAGCCGCTATCAGATCGGTGACGGGCGCATTGTCTTTGATAAGATGATGGAAGAACTCGACGGCCTCCTCGGTCATCGACTCGCGTAGCTCGCGGGTATACGTCGGGAACCGGCCCCGGTCGGGCTCGGCGGCGCTGGCGAGGGTATCGACTCGGAGCCACTGCGCTGCGAAGTCGGTCGCCAGTGCCCGCGCCTTGGGGTCGGCGAGCATCCGCTTCACCTGCCGGTCAAGAACGTCGGGCTGATGAAGCGTCCCCTTCGCTGCAAGATCGAACAGTTCGCCGTCGGGCATCGACGACCAGAGGAAATACGAAAGCCGCGACGCGAGCTCGAAGTCTGAGATTCGATACGGCTCGCCCGAAGCCCCCTCTTGCTCGACGAGAAACAGGAAGTGCGGCGAGACCAGAATCGCGCGAAGCCCGAGTTTCACCGACTGGTCGAACGTGTCGCCCCGCTTGTCGGCCCGTCTGAATAGGCCGATCAGTCGATCCACCTCGTCGCGAGTTGGCGGACGGCGAAACGCCTTCGCCGCGAACGCCTCCAGGCACCGTCTCGCGGCCTCTTCCTTTGAAACACCTGCACTGGGAGCCAACAATCGCCAACGTTTCGGATCGGCCTGATCGAGCACCTGGCCGGCCGCAGCGAGGTATTTCTCCATCAGGATTGGCGGGACGAAGAGGGTTGAGGCGTTGTTATCGAACCCACCCCCACCCCCGCCATCGGCAGGAAAGGTGTCGGCGGGTTTGTTGTCGACGCCCAGCAGGTCGTTGACGGTGTTATTGTACTGTTTCCGCGTGAGCCGCTGGATCAGGCTCGGGCCGGGATCGTGGACATTTTCGAGTGCGTCGAGCGTCGCCTCGATCCCGTCGCTGGCGGCCTCACGTTCCGACTCGCTCGGTGCCGGCTTATCCTTCGGCGGCATCGATCGGTCGGCCAGCGCCTCGGCGACTCGCAGTGCCAGGTCGGCATCCTTGACGAGCGTGAGTTCGTCCTTGATCTTCGCCAGGTCGATCCCCGCCTTCGGCCGCTTCGCCCCGTGGCAACTGATGCAATACTTCTCGAAGACCGGCTTCACCTCGCGCTCGAATGCCGACTTCGGCCCCTCAGCAAGCGCGGAGGTGACGGCGAGCCATCCGAGGGTAAGCACGATCGGGATTCGACGAATCATCGACACCTTCCGGAGCGGCGGGGACAGTGTGAGGAGGTACGGGCGAGTTTTAGGCAGGCAGGTTACGACAAGAATATTCTACCTGGGAGGCAAGGTCGAGTCGAGCCTGGCGGCTGTCGCAGGAGGATTACAAGGTTGCTCTTCTCGCGACGGTACGCACTGAAGTAGGGTGGCCCCGGTTCTCGAACCAGGGAGATCAGGCGATAGGGAAGATGCCGCCCGAGCGGAGGTCTCTCCCCACCGGTTCGAGAACCGGTGCCACCCGAGATCCCTCCTACGGATTCTCACTTGGCCAACCTTCTGACTGTCGTCGCGAGGAATGCAACGTCCGATCAAGACCTCGTGGGATTGCATCCTCAAGACATTCCCGATCACTTCCTCGACTTGAGGAACGCGATCAGATCAGCCAACTCTTGACGAGTGAGCTGTTGATCGAGTCCAGCGGGCATCACCGAGACGGTTCCGGGTCGAATTTCCTCGATGCTGTCGCGGGCGATCCGCGTCTCCTGGATCGGCCCGGTGGCAAGGACGATCTCGTCGGGACTGTCCTTGCGGACGAGTCCGTTGATCGACTTGCCGTCTTTGGTCGCGATGAGCATCGGCTCGAAACTGCGGACGAAACTGGCGCTGGGGTAGACGATCGCTTCGAGCAGGTCGCGTTCCGCGCGGATCTGGCCGATCCGCGAGAGGTCAGGGCCGACCTTACCGCCAACGTAACCAAGGGCGTGACAGGTGATGCAAGCCGCCTTCGTGCCGTTAAAGACGACCTGACCGCGTCGGATCTCGCCGACTGGAAGGCTCGCAGCCAGTTCGTCGAGCCGCACTTTTTGCCTCGACGCATCGACGTTAATCGTCCGATAGAGCGACTCAGCCTCCTGCCGGACCGCAGGCCCCTGTTTCTCGATCCGAGGCCGGATCATCTCGACCCGCAGCGAGGAAATCGACGAGGATCGCTTCAAGGCCGCGATCAAACGGAAACCCACATCCGGGTCGATCGACGACTCGAACGCCGTGAGCAATCGGTCGATCTCCAGAGGACCGGCCGTGGCGAGGATCTCGGTCAATTCAACAAGCTGTTCTTTCGAGAGCCTGGCCCGCGCGATCACCTCGGCGGCGAGAATCCGCGACGTGACCGGTCGGTCGGGCTTTAACTCGTCGCGGAGGAATGCAAAGATCAACGGCGTGACGTTCGCCACTCCGCCCGGCACGGCGGCCAACGCTTCGATCCGAAGGGCGACAGGCAGGTCTTTCCGAGAGGCAATGATCTGCAATCGTGTCGAAACGTCACCCGCCTTGTCCCCCTTGATCGACATCGCCCGCAGTGTTGAAACGGTCTCGGCAGCGAGTGTCGAATCGTCGCGGCCCAGGATCTCGACGAGGCCGTCAACCCATGCTGGGGGCACGTCCTTCAACCCCGCGCGACCAACAGCCCTGATCGCAACCCCCTGAGTGGCCAGCGGGGCAGAGTGATCCCGAAGGACGGCAGCGATGACGACTTGAATCTCGGGC
>JANXSY010000169.1 GCA_025356435.1 Isosphaeraceae bacterium
GCGCACACGGGGCTGTCGGCATCCTTGAAACCTCAGCGTGAGAGGCCAGTCCCATGACCAGCGAAGCGCGGATCGAAGCCAATCGGCGGAACGCCAAGAAGTCGACCGGGCCGAGGACTGCGGAGGGGAAGGCTCGCGCGAGGATGAATGCGCTCACGCACGGGCTCCGGGCCGAGCAGGTCGTCTTGCCGACCGAAGATCCCAAAGAGTTCGAGGCGCATCTCGGGCGGTGGATGGCCGACTGGAAGCCGCCCACCGAGACGCGTCGGTTCCTGGTCGAGCGCGTTGCGGTGGCCTCGTGGCGGCTCGAACGGTGCGTGAGGGTCGAGACCGGGAGGCTGTCCGATCGCGCGGAGGGGGCTCTCGCCAAATGGGACCACTCGCGGGCCGTTGTCAACGATCGCGCTGAGACGCTCTTTGCAATCGACCCCGCAGAGGCGATCGCCCGGCTCGAACAGACCCGATCGGGAATCCTCCGCCTGATCCAACGCTGGGCGGGCATCGAGCAGGCGTTCACAGACCCATCCGGCTGGACCGATGAGGTCGAGCATCACCAGCGGCTCGTCCACATGATGGGCTATTCGCTCAATGACGGTACCGATGAGGTCCGTTATCTGATCGATGTGTCCCGACAAATGCTGCTGCGGAACCGTCCCGAGCTGGCCGAGCCGGGCGAGTCGGCGATGTCAGATGCCAATCACGCCGCGCTCGCGACGACGTTCCACGCGGTGTTTGTGTCGAAGTTCAACATCCTCCAGGACATCTTCGAGGGACTGCCCGACGAGTCGGCCGCGCGGACGCGCTATGCCGAGTTGGAAGCCTTCGCGCCCCTGGCCGAAGACGCGCCCTTCCATCGCTACGAAGCCCAGCACGACCGCGAGGCGCGGTCGGTGATCGCGATGCTGATCAAGCTCGAAAAGACAGGCGAAGACCTCGTCGGCGTCCGGCTCGAAGAGGCCGAGGCCGAACTGCCGAACGAACCCAAGCCCGTCGAGGCCACGAAAGCCCGATCGCCCGAACTGCCAAACGAACCCAAGCCCGCCAGGGCCTCGAAACCCCGATCGCCCGAAGCGCCAAACGAACCCATCGCGGCTTTAGCGGTCGTGCCGGTTGTCCAGGCCGACCGCGACCGCGACGGGCGACTCTGGCCCATCGCGGAGTGCCCGGCCATGCCGGACGACACCCGATCGGCCTGATCTTATCGACAGTTTTAGATAAATAATCAAGGCGGCGGGATCGGGGTGCGCGCGGGGGAAAGGATTGAACTTTTTGATCCACTTCTCAACGGGCAGGGAGCATGGCGGGGGGTTGAGGAGGACCGTTGCTGCGACCCGTCTCACTTTGAAGGACGGCGAGGAGTGACGGGGCACCGAGCGCGTTCAGGAGGTCGGCCTGGGCCTGGGTCGCTTGCCAGATGGCGTCGAGGCGGGCGTTTTCGAGTTGGATCAGGCGTTGGCGGGCCTGGAGGAGCTTGGTGATGTCGGTCTGGTTCTCCTCGAAAAGCTTCTCCATGCGGTCGACGCCGGCTTTGAGGACGTCGGTCGTGCCGTTGGTCCGAGTGACCAGGCGGTTGGCGGCGTTCCACTTGGCGGTCGCCGCGCGGACCTGGGTGATGGTCCGCTGCTCAATCTGCTGGAGAACGACCATCGCCCGGCGATACTCGGCCTCGCGCTGGCGGACCAGCGGCGTGCCGTTGTTGACGACCGGGATGGGGGCGATGAAGACGAACCCGGCGAATTGGTTGCCGAACTCGTCGCGGGTGTATTCGGGGCCGGTGATGATGGTGGGAATCCGGTCCCCCTTGGCCAGGGCGACCGCTGCGCAGGCCCCCTGGGTCGCGGCCCGGGCGGCGTGGATCTCGGGGCGGGTCTGGAGCGCCAGCTGGATCAGAGATTCATCCTGAGCTTCGGGGATGAACGGGGGCAGGATGAACTCGCCGAGCGGTTCGGCCGTGCCGGCGGTCTCGGGACGGCCGATCTGGTTCTGGAGGTCGGCAAGCGCTGTGGCGTAGTCTTGCCGGGCCGCCTCAACCTGCTGCCCGAGGGCCTCACGCTCGACCTCCGCCAGGGCGACGTCGGCAGCCGGAACGCTCCCCGCTTCCAGCCCCTTCCTCATCGACGTGACCAGCCGCTCGTTGAACCGGAGCAGCTCTTCGGCGAGCCTGAGCTTCTCGCGGCGATACGCTGAGGTCTGGAAGAAGCGGTAGGTTTGCACCAGGGAGAGAAGTTCGGCCTGGGTGATGTTCCAGCGAGCCTGATTATAAGCGGCCTGGGCGATGTGGAATCGGTGGGTCGTCTGATGTCCCAGTTCGATCGGCTGGCGGATCGAGACGTTGAAATAGCCTTGGGTCTGGCGATAGGTATGCCTGTTAATGTTCCGTTCGTACGAGAGGGGCCGGGGGTTGAGGAAGATGGTCGGGTTGAGCGTGGTCGAGAACCGTCGCGCGACTTCGACGGCTTCTTGAGTGGCGGGGGCGTTCTGACGGAGGGCCACAAGGTCGGGGTTCGCCGTGATCGCCCCATAAAGGGCCTCCTCAAGCCCGATCGACTGCCCCGAGAAGGCCGAGATCGCCGCCGGTTCGGAGATCGGATTCGGCAGGGGGGCGCCAGGCAGAGGGACGAGATCAGTCGCCGCTGCCTGGACTTGCCGGACTTCGGGGTCGGCATTAAGCCAGCCCAGCGCCTCGGCTTCCGGAGGGATGGGCCTGGCAATCTGTCGACCGAGGAATTCGGGTGGGGCCGACACTCTCGGCGGGGCGGAGCAGGCGGTCATCCCAAGGCCGAGGCCGAAGGCGAGCACGGTCTGAAGTCGGTAAGTCGCTGGCATGGGCGTCGCATCCTGCGAGGGTCCGCGGGTCGCGTCAACTCTGACGGCCGAATCCCTTCGGCCGTGCCCGTCAATGACGAGCCTTCCTTTCCCATTTTCGGCAGATTGCCCGCGAATCCACAGACTTCCCAGCCCTTCATCGCGATCTTATCTTTCGCCGAAGTGCGGCATCCCCCCGTCTCGGGTGATCGTGTCCTTCTCTTTGCCCCGTCCGAATGCGACGTAAAGAGGAGGGAGAAGAAAGAGGTTGAGAACGGTCGACGTGACCAGCCCGCCGAGGATGACGACCGCCATCGGGTGTTCGATCTCGTGCCCCGGCTTGTTCCCGGCCGTGACGAGCGGGACCAGCGCCAGGCCGGTGGCGAGGGCCGTCATCAGGATCGGCGCGAGTCGTTCGAGCGAGCCTCGGACGACCAGGTCAAGGCCGAATGGCAGGCCTTCTGAGACCTCAAGGTGCCGGTAGTGGCTGACGAGCATGATCCCGTTCCGGGCCGCGATTCCAAGCACGGTCACGAACCCGACAAGGCTCCCCAGCGAGAGAACTCCGCCCGTCAGGATTGACCCGAGTACCCCGCCGATCAGGGCGAACGGGAGGGTGAGGAAGACCAACGCGGTGAGTCGGACGGTCTTGAAGTCGAGGTAAATGATGAGGAGAATGCCGATGAGAGAGAACCCCGAGAGGGCGAGTAACCGCTGGCGAGACTGCTCGCGGGCGGCGTATTCACCGAGGAATTCGGGGTGGTACTCGCGATCGAAGGTGATTGTCTCCCGCACCTTCTTCTCGATCTCGCGGGCGACGCTGCCGAGGTCTCGGGTCGCATCGACGTTGCAGGTCACGTCGATTCGCCGCGACGCCCCTTCTCGCTTGATCTCGTTCGGCGCGGGGATGATCGTCACGTCGGCCACGTCTCCGAGCGGAACCTGCGGGCCGAGCGGGGTCTCGATCAGGAGGCTGCGTAGCGAAGAGACGTCGTTTCGGACCTTCTCGACGCCCCAGATCATGACGTCAAAGACCTTCTGACCCTGGTAGAGTTCACCGACCTTGAGGCCCTTGACGAGGGTCGTCGCGGCGCGTCGGACGTCGCCCGCCGTGAGGCCGAGCCGGGCGGCGGCATCGGGCCGGAGTTCGATATCGAGCTGGGGGACGAGGATCTGGGGCTCGACCTTGAGGGTTGTCACACCCGACACCGACTTGATCGCCTCGCCGACTTCGGCCGCCTTCGACCGCAAGGTCGGCAGGTCGGGGCCGAAGATCCGGACCACAATCGTCGCACCGGCACCGGTGAGGACTTCCTTGATCCGTTCTTTGAGATAGGTGAGCACGTCTTTCTGGACGAGTCCAGGATACTCGTCGATGACGTGCTGGATGCGGGACATCGTCCCGGCGTGGTCAGACTTGGGGTCGACGCTGATCCAGAGCTCGGTGAAGTTCGGCCCGTAAACCTCGTCGGCGACCTCGGCGCGGCCGATGTGCGAGCCGAAGTTGCGGACGCCCTCGATCGCCCTGAGGTCTTGGCTGGCCCGGACGGTGAGCCGTCGCATCGCGTCCAGCGAGGTGCCGGGCTTCTCGACCCAGTGCATCAGGAAGTCGTTTTCAAGGAAGTTGGGCAGGAATTCCTCCCCGAGCCCAACCACCGCATAACCGGTCGCCGCGAAGGCCCCCACCAGGACAACGATCGCCCAGATCGGGTTCCGGCTAATCCCCGGCAAGATCGCTTTGTAAGGAATCTTGAGGATGCGGACGAGTGGCGATTCCTTATGCTTGTCGGCCGCCCCCGGCAGGAGCATCAGCGAGAGGGCGGGCGTCACGGTCAGCGCGACCAGCAGCGAGGCCAGGATCGCGAGGACGTACGTCAGGGCCAGGGGCCGGAAGAATGAGCCGGCCAGGCCGTCGAGGAAGAAGATCGGCACGAATACGAGGATCACGATCAGGCTGGCGAAGACGACCGCTGACCGGACCTCGATCGAGGCGTGATAGACGACCGAGATTGCTGACTCGGGCGAGCCCGCCGCGCGGTTGAGGCGGAGCCGACGGACGATGTTCTCGACATCGATAATGGCGTCGTCGACGACCTCGCCCATCGCGATCACCAGGCCGGCGAGGACCATCGTGTTGATGGTCGTGCCCATCTGCCGGAGCACCACGCCGGCGGCGACCAGCGAGAGCGGGATGGCCGTGAGGCTGATCAGGGCCGTCCGCCAGTCGTAGAGGAAGCCGACGAGAATCACGATGACCAGGCCGCAGCCGATGAGCATCGAGTGACCCAGGTTATCGATCGACCGCTGAATGAACGTGGCGGGCCGGAAGATGGTCGGATCGATGTCCACGCCTTTGTTCTTCAGGTCGAGCGTGGCCAGGGCCTTCTCGACGCTCAAGGTGACGTCGAGCGAGTTGCCTTGGGGCTGCTTCTCGACGATCAGGAGCAAGCCGGGGCGGACGTCCGGCTTGCCGTC
>JANXSY010000175.1 GCA_025356435.1 Isosphaeraceae bacterium
TGAGAAGTCGAACGACCCGTCGTCCAAAGAGAAAATGGACGGCGCGGGCGAAAAGTCGAGTGGTGCGGGCGAGGGGTCGAACAGCCCGCCCAAACCCGGTGCTCCGGGCGAAAAGTCGAACGATCCCAACGCCAAGGGCGCGGGCGAGGGATCGAACAGCCCGCCCAAACCCGGTGCTCCGGGTGAGAAGTCAAACGACCCGTCGTCCAAAGAGAAAATGGACGGCGCGGGCGAAAAGTCGAACGATCCCAAGGGCGCGGGCGAGGGGTCGAACAGCCCGCCCAAGCCCGGTGCGCCTGGAGAGAAGTCGAACGATCCCAACGCCAAGGGCGCGGGGCAGCCTTCCAAGGAGAAGCCGACCGGCACCGAGAAGGGCAACACAGCCGCTCCCGGCGACCCCAAGGGGGATGGCAGTCCCGACCCGTCGGCCAAGCCCGATGCCGACCCGACTGGATCGAAAACCGGCAAGATTCCCGATGGGGCCGTCGGCAAGCCTTCCGCCGAGCCGCCGAAGGGTAACGAGCCTCCCGCCCCCGCCAACGCCGACACCTCAAAGATGAAGCCGAAACAGGCCCAGGGCAACACCCCGAAGCCAAAGGGTGATTCGCCGTCACCATCCTCGAACGCCCCGAAGCCCGATTCGCCTCAAGGGTCTCCCGCCGGTGGTAAGCCGCAAGACGGTAAGGATGGCTCCGACGGTCAAGGCAAGCCCGGGGGCGAGACGGGTTCCGGTGACAAGGCCGGAAAGGAGTCCGGGAGCGAAGGCTCGCAGGGAAGTCCCAGCAAGGGTGGCGACAAGCCCGGCGACAAAGAGGCCGGAGCAGGCGGTAAGCCCGAGGGAGGCAACAAACCGGGCGAGTCGAAAGGCGCGACCGGCAAGAAAGCGGGCAACGGCGGTGAATCCGGTGGTACGCCGGGCCAGCCGCAGGCCGGTGACGGTCAGAAGGGCTCGCCGGGCAAGGGTCAGGGCAGCAGCCCCGGCCAAGGAGGCAAGCCCGGCAAGGGATCGCAACCAGGCAACAAAGGTCAGGGTGGTACGCCGGGGGACGGGACTCAGCCGGGCAAGGGCAACGAGCCAGGCAAGGGCAACGAGCCAGGCAAGGGCAACGAGCCAGGCAAAGGCAACGAGCCGGGCAAGGGCAACGAGCCAGGCAAGGGCAACGAGCCGTCGGACCAGAAGAACACGCCGCGCGGCGAGGGTGCGGGCCAGAATGCCTCGGGCGGCGGCAAAGATCAGCCCGGCGGCAAGCTCGGTCCCAAGAAGGAAGACAACTCGACCCCGCTGCCCGACACCAGTGGACAAGTCCCCCAGAATCCGGGCGACTCGATCGCCCCTGATACCCAGGGGGCAAACCTCGTGATCCGCACGATCCAAGACCTGCTCAAAGAGAACAAAGTCACCCCCGATGTCGAGAAACAGTTCGACATGTCGCGGGCCGAGATGGAGCAGTTTGTCAAGAAGTTCGAGGGGGGCAAGCCCCGGCCCGCCGCCGGACCTGGCCGAGAGATCAAGACGAACCCGGGCGCTCCCGAACGGACGTTCGACCCCAACCGCAAGGCCCCGGAAAGCTTGCCGAACGTATCGGTAAGCAACCGCAACGTGCGCCCCGGCGTCGATGCCCGGACTGATGACCTGCGCGGCCTCGCCGAAGGTTCGCAAGTCTCCGCGCCGAAGGCTCTCCAGCAGCGTTATGACGCCTATCGGACCAGCATCGGCCGCACCACGATCGGCCCGAAGCGGACAACCGCCGCCCCGTCCCGGCCGTGATGCGGTCGGGGGATCCACCCAGAAGACCGTCTTTGGTAAGGTTGCCGCACCATGATCGCACCGTTCAACCTGCCTCGGCGGTATCTGGTCGGGTTCGACCCGCGCGACCTGGCTCACCACTTCACCGACGTCCTCGTGATCGGTGGCGGTGTCGCTGGATTACGCGCGGCGCTCGGCGTTCCCGAGACGCATCGCGTGCTGGTCGTCACCAAAGATGAGGTTCGCGAGAGCAACAGCGCGTATGCCCAGGGCGGCATTGCCGGAGTGCTCGACCCCGAAGATCACTTCGACGACCACATCGCCGACACCCTCGCTGCCGGCAAGGGCCTTTGCGACAGCGATGTTGTCGACCTCATCGTCCGCGAGGCTCCCAAACGGATCGCCGAGTTGATCGCCTGGGGGACCGAGTTTGACCGCATCGACGGTCAGGTCGCCCTCACTCGCGAAGGGGGCCACTCACATCCCCGGATCGTCCACGCTCTCGGAGACGCCACCGGCCGTGAGGTAATGCGTGCCATCATCGGCCGGGCGCGGACACGGCCCAACCTCAAGATCTGGCAAAACAGCTTCACGATTGACCTGCTCACGCTCCAGGGCAAATGCCGAGGCGCGATCGTCTGGGACCGGAGACGCGGGCCGTCGCTCGTCTGGGCGCGGGCCACCGTTCTCGCGACCGGTGGCGCGGGGCAACTCTTCCGCGAGACGACCAACCCGGCGATCGCCACGGGTGACGGTCACGCCGTCGCCTACCGTGCGGGGGCCGAGCTGCGCGACATGGAATTCATGCAGTTTCACCCGACGGTCCTCTACATCGCAGGGTCGTCTCGCCACCTACTCACCGAGGCGCTTCGGGGCGAAGGGGCCTACCTTCGCGACCGCAACGGACATCGGTTCATGCCCGACTACCACCCCGACGCTGAACTCGCCCCGCGTGACGACGTGTCGAGAGCCATCACCACTCAGATGGCCAAGACCCAACATCCCAACGTCTACCTTGATCTCTCCCATCTCAACGCGAATTATATCCGCAACCGCTTCCCCGGGATCGCCGAACTGTGCCGCACCTTTGACCTCGACATCGGCCGCGACCAGATCCCCGTCCGCCCTGGGGCACATTATATGGTCGGCGGCGTGACGGTCGATGTTGACGGGCGGACCAGCATCCCCAACCTCTGGGCGGCGGGCGAAGTGACCAGTTCCGGCCTGCACGGGGCGAATCGGCTGGCGTCGAACAGTCTCCTCGAAGGGCTCGTCCACGGAGCCCGCGCGGCGGAAGACATCGCGCGGCACCTCTCGGGACCTCCCGAGCCTCTCGAAGTCCCGCCGGTCTCCGCTCCGGCCCCTCCCCCGCCCCGCGACTCGCTCGACCTCGAAGACATCCGCGACTCGCTCCGCGCCCTCATGTGGCGGCGGGTCGGCATCACGCGAGACGCCCAAGGCCTTGCCGAAGCCTCCGAGCAGGTTGATCGCTGGTGCCGATACGTCCTCACCTCTGGGTTCGACGACCCCGCCGGCTGGACGCTCCAGAATATGCTGATCCTCGCGAAGTTGATGATCTCCGCCGCCACCGAACGCGAAGAGTCTCGGGGCGTCCACACCCGAACTGACTTCCCCGAGACCATCCCCTCCTGGGCAAGGCACCTCCCCCTGGTCCGCCCACCCCTCGAAGGCGAGGCCGTCATGACAGACTGGTTTCCCTCGCTCTCCTGACGGACGTCTCAAGCGAAGACCCTTGATGGGGGTGGCCCCGGTTCTTGAATCGGGGAGGTGAGGCGACTCGAAATAGGCCGCCCGTGTGGGGGCTTCTCTCTGCCGATCCTACAACCGACACCACCCGAGTTATCCTCAGAGATTCTCGCTTTGCAATCCTCCTGATTTATCCTGGAAACTATTAAAGTCATTCAATTATGGGTATGATGACGGAGTGGCAATGTGGTAAACGAGTCCTCTTCGAGACTTTCCCATGGCAACACAAACGCAATGGTTCTTCTCTCGCAATGGCGGCAATAAGGTCGGGCCGGTGACTTCTCGGGAATTGAAACGACTCGCGGCCACGGGGCAACTCACCCGGACCGACCGCATCCAGAAGATCGGCATGGAAAAGATGGTCGCGGCCAGCCGCCTCAAGGGCCTCTTCGCTAAACCCGCTGACGAGACCGAGGCCAAGAAGCCCTAAGCCGACGATCCTCGACCGACCCCCTTCGAGCGAGACTGCCACGATGCGTTATATCCTCGTTGTCATCCTCCTTATCTTCCTTGGTGCCTTGGGCATCTTCGCCGTGCAGAACCTCGAATCGATCTCCGTGCGGTTCCTTACCTGGGACTTCAAAGCGCCATTCGCCTTCCTGGCTGTGGTGATCTACGTCCTGGGGATGTTAAGCGGTTGGAGCGTGGTGGGCTTTTTGAGACGATCGATCCGCCACGTCTCGGCCGATTCGCCCCGCGTCTGACTCCGAGAGTCGTGGGTGCGCCCGCGACTCGGTCAGGCCGGCGTCGGCTTCCGCGTTTCGTGGCCGGGTATCCGCCCAGCCACGCGTTGATCAGGTCAAGCTTCCTCGAATCGCCGGGAACGGCTAATCTTCGCGGTCGTCCCGGCTTGCACATCGAGAATCGAACGGTGTCGATTCGACGGGACGGATACCGCAAGGACGCTGCCATGTACCTCGTCGATGACGTACTCTCGCGGATTGGCCCCGTTGACCGTGTTCTCGACGTTGGCGGCTGGGCCTGTCCCTTCAATCGCGCGAACTCGGTCCTTGACCGGGGACCGTTCGAGACGCGAGGCTTTTACAAAACGATCGGCCTTCCGGCGTCGCAAGGCCCTGATCTCGAACACTTTACAAACGCGACATGGGTCGTCCGCGACATCTGCGAGCGTACGCCCTGGCCGTTCGCGGACAAGTCGTTCGACTTCGCGATCTGCTCGCACACGCTCGAAGACATTCGCGACCCCTTGTTCGTTTGCGCCGAACTCAACCGAGTGGCGAAGAGGGGTTACATCGAGACGCCCTCACGCCTGGCGGAGACGTGCCGAGGCTGGGAGAGTCCCTCGATCGCAGGGCTTTCGCATCATCGCTGGCTTGTCGAATATGGTCAGGGACGGATCGAGTTCACCCCAAAATATCACATGATCCACGGCGACTCTCGCCACAACCTCCCGCCCAGCCTCTACTACGGCATCACGCCAGAGGAACGGGTCTCGTGGATGTTCTGGGAGGGTTCCTTTGAATTCGAAGAGGGGATCAACCTCGGCCTCGAAAATCAGAGCCGGTTCCTCACGAGTTTCGTCGAGAAGATCGCCGCGTCCGAACAGTATCGAGAACTCGCCCACGAACCACCCCCGCTGACGCCGGAGCAGACTGCGTCCTTGACTCGGGACCTGGCGGAGACCCGGCTCAGGCTCGATGCGGCGCATGCTGAACTCGCGGGCTATCAACAACTCGGGCCGATCGCCCTTGGCCTCGCCCGGCGACTGCGCCAGACGTCCACCCGGCACCCTCGCCTTTCCAGGGTGGTCAAGCCGATGCTCCGACTTGCCCGATCCTGGGTGCGTTGAGATCGGGCGTCTCCGTATCAGGGTCTGGCCGCTTACGTATCGGCCTCGTCCTGATCGCCGGCCCTATGGGGTGGGATGCCCCCTTGTAATCCGTTATCTTGGAAGGATCGAATCGCCGCGCGATCCGCGCTGGCGATTGCCCCTCGACCCCAGCCCTGAACGGTAAGCGGCCCGCCCATGACGACCGATGAATTGCGCGAAGCGTACCTCGAATTCTTCGCATCGAAGGGGTGTGTCCGCAAGCCGAGCGACCTGCTCGTGCCGAACGACCCCACCGTGCTCTTCACGCCGGCGGGGATGAACCAGTTCAAGCGCGAATTCATGGGCCTGGGCGACCCCGGTTTCACCCGAGCGACCACCTGCCAGAAATGTATCCGCACCGGAGACATCGAGAACGTCGGCCGCACGTCGTTCCACGAGACGTTCTTCGAGATGATGGGCAACTTCAGCTTCGGTGACTACTTCAAGCGCGAAGCGATCCACTGGGCCTGGGAGTTCCTCACGTCGGTCCTCAAGATCGACCCCGCCCGGCTGACCGTCACCGTTTATCTCGAAGATGACGAAGCGTTCAACATCTGGAACAAAGAGATCAAGCTTCCCGCCAACCGAATCTCCCGACTCGGCGAGGACGACAACTTCTGGCCCGCGAGCGCCCCGACGCACGGTCCGAACGGCGTCTGCGGCCCCTGCTCCGAGATTTTTTATCACGGCAATGGCCCGAAAGAAGTCGAGATCTGGAACCTGGTGTTCACCCAGTTCAACCGGATCGGACCGGGCCAGCTCGAACCGTTGCCGAACAAGAACATTGACACCGGCATGGGCCTCGAACGCGCGGCCGCTTGCCTCCAGGGTGTCGATACCGTCTTCGATACGGATATCTTCAAGCCGATCGTCGCGCGTGTTGCCGAGACGCTAGGGATGGATTACAAGGCTGACGACCCCTCGGGCGTCCGGATGCGTCGGATGGCCGACCACTGCCGCGCGCTCACGTTCTGCATCCACGAGAACGTCCGGCCGGGCAATCAGAAGCAGGGCTATGTGATCCGCCGCCTGCTCCGTCGCGCAGTGCTCGACGCCTACCAGATGGGCCGGCGTGACCCATTCCTCTACGAGATCGTGCCCGCCGTCGCCGAGGTGATGGCCCGGCCCTATCCCGAGTTGTTGGAGAGCGTCAGCCGGATTCAGTCGGTGATCCGCGAGGAGGAAGACGACTTCCTCAAGAACCTTGAGAACGGCCTGAAGCTGCTCAACGACACCTTCCGCAAGACCCAGGCCGGCGGCTCCGACACCGTGGGCGGTCGCGAGGCGTTCGACCTCCACTCCACCTACGGCATCCCGGTCGAGATCACTCAGAGCCTTGCCGCCGACCAGAATATGCATGTCGATATGACCGGATTCGATCGCGAACGAGAGACCCACTCGGCCGTCTCGCGCGGCACAACCGAGGCGGCGGCCGTCTTCTCGTCAGGCCCGCTTGACGTGCTCAAGAGCGAATATCATCACGGCAGCGAGTTCGTCGGCTACGAATCGATGGAGGCCGAGTCCCGCGTGATCGGGATCATCTCGCAAGGCATCCTCGCCGACAGTGCCACCGCCGCCGGAGCGCAAGTCATCCTCGAATTCGATGATGAAGCCGGCAAAGACGCGATCCCGATGATCGGGGGCGTCGGCGGCGTCGAAGAGAGAACGATCGCGCTCGTCCTCGACCGCACCCCGTTCTACGGCGAGAGCGGCGGCCAGGTCGGCGATACCGGCACGATCGTTGGTGAAGGCTTCACGTTCGACGTGACCGACACCAAGAGGGACGGCGGCTTCACCGTTCATGTCGGTCGGGTCACGTCAGGAATCGCCAGCGTCGGCGATCACGCGCAAGCGTTGGTCAACGTCGAGCGCAGAGAGGCGATCCGTCGCGCCCACTCGGCGACCCACGTCCTTCACCACGCGCTTCACATTCACCTCGGCAAGCATGCCCAGCAGGCCGGTTCAAAGGTCGAGCCCGACCGGCTCCGGTTTGACTTCTCGAATCCCGAAGCCGTCGGCCGAGATCGACTCCGACTGATCGAAGAGACGGTGAACGACCGTGTCATCAAGGCTGAGCCGGTCTCGTGGAAGACGATGCCGATCGCCGAGGCCAAGAACCTCGGGGCGATGGCCCTCTTCGGCGAGAAGTATCCCGAAGTTGTCCGGGTCGTCGAGATGGGCGAGTTCTCGCGAGAACTCTGCGGCGGCACCCACCTGGACAATGTCGGCCAGGTTGGCCTGTTCAAGGTGATCGGCGACGAGTCGGTCTCAGCCGGAACCCGGCGGATCACCGCCCTCACCGGCAAGGCCGCGCTGGACCTCGTCCGCCAGGGCGAAGAGGCCCTCGCGAACGTCGCCTCCGCGCTCAAGGTGCCGGTGCCGATGGTCGTCGAGCGGGTGAATGCGCTCATCGAGGAGATCAAGTCGCTCAAGAAGCAACTCGCCTCCCGGAAGACCGACGACACCCCCAAAGTCGCGCCCGACGACCTGCTCGCCAACGCGACCCCGATCGGCGACGCGAGGGTCGTCATCGCGTCCCTCGGCGAGAGCACATCCGACGAGCTTCGGCAACTCGCCGACGTCCTCCGCCGCAAGGCCGTGACCGGGCTGGCGGTGTTGCTCGCCTCAGCCGCCGATGGCAAGGTGACGCTGATCGCCGGCCTCACTCCCGACCTGATCGCGCGCGGCCTGAACGCGGGCCAGTGGCTCAAGGAAGTCGCCCCGGTCGTGGGCGGCGGCGGCGGCGGCCGACCTGACCTCGCGCAGGCCGGCGGTAAAGACCCCGCGAAGATCCCCGACGCTCTCGCCAAAGCCCTCGAATTCATCCAGGCCAAGCTCGCTTGAATCCCTCGCGGAGTGACGCCCATGTCGACCGTCGACCGACCTCGGACCGGCGAGAATCAGGAGGCCAGCCTCTTCGACGAGGAGGGCCTGCCCTGGCTCGAAAACGGCGAGCGCATGGATCAACCGACATTCCACGAGCGCTATGAGAAGACCCCCCCCGGTTTCAAGGCCGAGCTGATCGGCGGGATCGTTTACGTCATGGCCTCACCGGACGGGAATGTCCATTCGGAACGAGATTCGGAATCCAATGCGTGGCTTGTCGTCTATCGCGCCTCCACCCCCGGCGTGATGGTGAGGAGCAACGTCACCGCCATCCTTGGCGAAAAGGCCGAGCCTCAGCCCGACTCCGCGATGGTCATCCTTCCTGCGTTCGGCGGCCAGACGCGCTCGGGCGGCCCGGGAGATCGGTATACTCTGGGTGCCCCCGAATTGATCGTCGAGGTCGCGCAGAGCACGCGATCGATCGACCTTTACGCCAAACGCGCCGACTATGAACGAGCCGACGTTCGCGAATATCTCGTTCTCGACCTTCAGCGCAAGCTCGTGCATTGGTCCCGACTCGTCGATGGCCGATTCGTCCCGATCGAACCGGACATCGACGGCATACTCCACTCGCACATCTTTCCCGGTCTCTGGCTCGACCCATCCGCGATGATTAAGGGCGATATCACGCGGGTTCTGGCCGTCCTCAACCTCGGCCTCGCCAGCCCCGAACATGCCGCATTCGTCGCCGAACTCCAGCGACGCCGGCTCAACCCTTGAGGACGAGCACACGATGATCGCGACTCTTCGGCATCGCCTCACGATCGCGATCGCGGTGCTCAGCCTCTGGGGCATCGGTTGTTCGCCCGACCGTCCGACCGAGAAGGCCGCGATCGTGCCTGCGGTCGACGTTTCTCGCCCGATTGCCCCCGTAAAGGCTCCGATCGTCTTCCGTTCGCAGGTGCTTCCCTTCACCTATTTTCGCGGCGACTCGGGCAACGCCTGGCCCGTCGAACCGACCGGCGGCGGAGTCGGCATGATCGACTTCGACGGCGACGGTGACCTCGACCTCTTCTTCGCCCAGGGCATCCAGCTTCCCGTCGGCAAGGTCGCCGCCAAAGACTCCCCCGCCGACGTCCTGCTCCGCAACGACGGCGGAGGCCGATTCGTCGACATCTCCACGCAGGTTGGGCTGACCTCCAAAGGCTATGGCCAGGGCGTCACCGTGGCCGATTACGACGGCGATGGCGATTCCGACGTCTATGTCACCCGTTATGATAAGAACACGCTCTGGCGCAACGACGGCGGCACGTTCACCGACGTCACCGAGAAGGCTGGGGTCGCCCCCGCCGTCTGGTCGCTGGGCGCGGCGTTCTTCGACTCCGATAATGATGGCGATCTCGACCTCTTCGTCGCAGCCTATTTCGGCTTCGATCCCAACGACGCTCCTTACGACCGCGACCCCGCAACGGGTGCCGCGAATTACGCCATGCCGAGCCGGTTCGGCGGCCAGTCTGACGTGCTCTATCGCAATAACGGCGACGGCACCTTCACCGACATCTCGAAGGCCGCCGGCATCGTCGACAACCTTCGAGGGATGGGCGTGCTCGCCGCCGACATGGATGGAGACGGCCGGGTCGACATCCTTGTCGCCAACGACGCCCAGAACAACAGTCTCTGGCGGAACAAAGGCGACGGCACGTTTGAGAACATCGCGGAGACCCTCGGTCTCGCAGTCAACGCACGCGGACTCTCCGAGGCCAATATGGGGATCGCCCACGGCGATACCGACGGCGATGGCCTACCCGACGTGATGATCTCGCACTTCTACAACGAGCACCACACTCTCTGGCGACCCAAATCGATCGGAGATCTAGGATGGCTCTACCAGGACCAGACCGCCGAGGCCGGCCTCGCGATCGATAGCCGCCCGCTCACCGGCTGGGGTGCCGCCTTCGCCGACTTCGACCATGACGGCCAGCTCGACCTGATCGTGACCAACGGCCACATCCGTAAAGAGGCGACCCAGGTCTATACCTACGCGAACCCCCCAATCCTCTGGCACAACCGGGGCGGTCGGTTCGCCAACGTCACTCCTTCCGCTGGCCCTTATTTCCAGTCACTTCAGCAAGGGCGCGGGCTCGCCGTTGGTGACCTCGACGGCGACGGCGACCTCGACGCCGTGATCGTCCACCACCACGCGCCCAGCGTCGTCCTCTGGAACGAATCTCCCTCGACCGGCCATTATCTCCGCGTCCGACTCCGAGGCATCGGCAAGAATCGCGACGCCATCGGAGCGCGAGTGACCGCGCACATCGGCGACATCAATCTCGTCCGAACGATCGACGGCGGCGGCAGTTATCTCTCGTCTCACGAGCCCACGATCCATTTCGGACTCGGCACCGCGACCAAGGTCGACACGCTCGAAGTCCGCTGGCCTCGCGGCTCGACCGCCTCCCGCGCCGACGTTCCCGCCGACTCGTTGATCGAATGGGTCGAGCAGCGCTGATCCTTGTGGGAGCCCACAACCCCGTCGTTCCGAGCGTAAAACGGACGAGCGTAGATAGCAAAGAAGGGCCGGGCGTCTCTCAGCGTTTCCTAACCAGATACTGCTGCCAGGGGAACAGCCATCCGACTGCGGGCGCGATCGGGGCCAAGGGAGCGAGTTTCGGATGTCGCCGCATCCTGTAACCATGCAAGGGGATGAAGTCGCAGTCTTTGAACATGGCTCGGATCGCCCAGCCAGGGCTCGACCATGCGCGGCCTGGGCGACCACGGAGGTTCCCGAGCAGCCTCCGCGAGTGATGTTCGCGAAGCCGAAAAGGGGTGGGGGTGGCCAGGAAGACGTAGCCCCCCGGCCGCACCAAGCGGACGAGCTCGGCCACGAACTGCGTGCGTGACTCGTCCGTCCCGATGAATTCGAGGACGGAGACGCACGTCGCGAGGTCGAACGAGCCATCGGACTGGTCGATGGATTGGCCTACGGGATTGTGTACGAAGCGGACGCAATCGGGGCCGAGGCCATAACCAAGCGCACGCACCCGCGCAGCTTCGAGGACGCGCTCATTGGCGTCGATTCCGATGACCTCGCGGGGCCGGAGGTCAGAGAGGGCAAGCGCGACGGTCGTCCCCCCCGAACCGCAACCCACGTCCAAGATCCGCTCCGCCCGGCCGATGTGATCCACCAGAGTCGGACACAGATTACGACTATGAAGCGCAACCCGCGTCAGTTCCCTCTCGATATAGGCGTCCGACACCGAGGAGGACTGGATCGATTCGATGTAGGTGGTGTCGTCGATGTCGTGAAAGTCGCGATTCGAGGAACCTGCCCGAACGAGCGACACGAATTCATCGCGATAGTTGGCGCTGATCTCAAAGTTCGACATCGACGGAACTCCTCAGCCCATTGACTCTCGAGGACCAGAACCCAATCCAAATCAATAATACAGGAAACAGGCCCGTCTCCGTGCCGGGCAAAGAAAATCCACGTATTACATCGCTTTGCTAAGTCGTCATTCGAGACGTAACTCCCCGTCCTCAAAGAGTTCATTCCAAGAGAAGAGGATGAGAGGGGGGGCGTAAACGAAACCCACCCTCGCCGAACGAATTCGGTGAGGGCGGGTTTGATGATCTCGATTCGGCATGTGCCGACTCGTGGCCAGTTTATCGCTTCGAGAACTGGAAGCTGCGGCGGGCCTTCTTATGGCCATACTTCTTCCGCTCGACCTTTCGGGCGTCGCGGGTGAGGTACTCGCCTTCGCGGAGCTTCGGTTCGAGGTCGGGGCGGAAATCCTTGAGGGCGCGGGCCAGGCCGAGCAGGACGGCTCCCGACTGCGAACTCTTACCGCTGCCGCCGACATTGACGAACACGTCGATCCGGCCCGACATTTCGGTCGCCGTCATCGGGGCGCGGGCGTCGAGCCGGTGCGTCGCTTCGAGGAAGTAGGAGTCGACATCGAGGTCATTGATGATGAACTTGCCGGTGCCATCTTTGATGCGGACCCGGGCCACGGCGGTCTTACGACGACCGGTTCCCCAGGTGTAAGTCTGACCGACGACCGTGGACATGGTGATCTGATCCTCGACGAAAGGACCGGCTCGCAGGGTGTGGCCGGTTCAGTCCAATAGAATAAGCGATGCGAAGTACGTAAGGTTTCCGGCTCGATCGATCAGACAGTCGGGCTATCAGCGGCGGGATCAGTCGCGGGCATAGAGGCCGGGACAGCGGCGGTCGCCACCGTCTTGGGCACGCGGAACAGCCCACCAGCGGAGGTCGGACGACCTGAGAGGGCGTCGAGCGGGATCGGGTTCTGGGCCTGGTGTTCATGCGCCGAGCCGACGACCAGCTTGAGCTTGGCCATCATGTGGCGGCCGATCTTGTTCTTCGGCATCATGCGCTGGATGGCCAGCTCAAGCACCCGTTCGGGGCGACGCTTGAGGAGCTTCCAGGCCTGCTCTTCCTTCTGTCCACCGGGGTGGCCGCTATAGCGCTGATAGAACTTCTGCGTCCACTTGTTGCCGGTGAAGACGACCTTCTCGACGTTCGTGACGATGATGTAATCGCCCGTGTCGATGTGTGCAGTATACGTCGGGCGGTGCTTGCCCATGAGAATCGGCGCGATCTGCGCGGCGAGCCGGCCCACGACCATATCGGTCGCGTCGATGACGTACCACTGTTTCGTCAGCTCGTTTGCTTTGGCCTGATAACAATTCATGGACGTGGGCTACCTGATTCGGCTTCCGGATTCGGCGACCCCGGCCCTGCCGGTTGGTCTCCTTATTTGGGTCCGCTTCTCATTGAGCGAAACGACCATATTACAGGCAAAAGTCGATCCGTCAAGGTCGATTATCCAACTTATCAGGGCGACGCCGTCCCGAATGGCTGGGCCTCGTGCCCAAAGGCGAGCGCCGGGATGACAGACATTCGCGGGCCATCCATCCCTCGTTCCAACCGTCTCCATCAGCACGCTGCTGCCCGTATCACTTGAGGAGGCAGGGCCAAGCAGACAATCGGGTCGCACCTCCTCTCTATAGGGATGGATAGACCGAAGACCTGGATAACTTCATATTCTGCCCGCAATCCGCGTTCTCTTTGAAGATCAATCAATGGTTTGTTCATTCCTAAAATCTTCGGAGCAGAGACGTGATTGAGGAGGAAACACGTGTCAGAGAGGGCTTTCAAGTGCGTTACCCATGGACCCGGTCCGTAAGACGCATGAGCGGGGAGAGAACCAGATGTCGTTCCCCAAAAACGAGTGATAACCCCAATCTCATAAGACTTTTCCGATCCCACACGATTCGCGGGACGCCCCTCCTCGATTTCCCGATGGTGTCTCGTGTACGGGCCACGACGGCGGCCCCGCGCCCTTTGAGTGAACACCTTGATTCCGAGGCTCCCATGTCCGAATGCTCACAAGCCAAGATCGACGCCA
>JANXSY010000290.1 GCA_025356435.1 Isosphaeraceae bacterium
TTGAACGGCTGCTCCGTCTCTTGCCCCAGTTCGGTCCGAAACGCTATCTGCTGGCGATTTCGGAGCGGCTTAAGGTTGACGAAGAGGCACTCGGCGAACTGGTAGGGCCGGTGCTCCGGTTCAAAGAAATCCCCAACGCGAGCGAGATGGCCGGTCTTCTCGATCGCTTTCTGCCCGGCCGCGAAGGAAACTTTCAAGGAGTGACGGGACGATGAGGCTACTGCTGATCCGAATCGCGCGATTCACGAGAACCCCCTTCTGGCGCGAGGCGGCCTCGCTCGACGACTCGGCCACGCGGCTCGTCATGCCCGGCGTGGTCCTTTTTGGCCTGATCTCTTCCCTGATCTGTGTCGTCGAGTATTACTCCCCACCCTCTTTCAGCATCACTGTGGACGTCACGGTCTATGAGATCGGCGGGGCGATCCTGGGCATGCTGCTCGTCCTCCGGACCAACGAGGGGCTCAGCCGCTGGTGGGAGGCGAGGAAGCTCTGGGGCGGGATCGTCAATCAGTGCCGTAACTTCGCCGTCGCCGCGATCGCGTATGGCCCGAGCGATCCGGCCTGGAGACGCGCGGCGGTCCGTTGGTCGATCGTGTTCGCCCATGCGTGTCGACGGAGTCTCCGAGGCGAACGCGAGGCCCCTGAAATCGCGGCCCTCGTCGGCGAGCGCGAGGCCGCGAGGCTCGCGGAGGCCGACCACATGCCTGGCTCCGCCGTCATGGTCATGGCTCAGCTCTTGCGCATCGCCCTCGACCGGCAAGGCGTGGATCGGGTGGGCTTCCTCCAGCTCGATAAGGAACGGATGACGCTCATCGATCACATTGGCGGCTGCGAACGCATCCTCAAGACGCCCATGCCGAAGGCATATTCGATCGCGATCCGCGGATTCATCTTCCTCTTCCTCGTCCTCTTGCCGTTCGGCCTGATCGAGAAGCTCGACCGCGACCGAGTCGACCTCGAGACCTTGCGGATCTCCCGGAACCGGATGTGGCTTACGCCGCTAGTGACGATGTTGGTCGCGTTCCCGCTGCTGGCGCTCGACCGGATCGGCTCCGAGCTTCAGAACCCATTCTCGAAGTCAAAACTCAATCACCTCGACCTCGACGGCATCACTGCGACGATCGAACGAAATCTTCTCGCGTTGTTGAATGAGTCGTCCGTTGAGGTTGTGGACGTCCTGATTGACCTCGACGCCCCGCCGGTCTGACGGGAGGAATTTCGACGCTCCAGAACGGGGCGATACGGCGGGCGATCGCGGGAATTCCGGGATCGAAAGCGTCGCCTCGGTGGGGGCATGCGTAGGTATGTTCGTTCGGGGGAGTTGATTCCAACCATCGGTTGGCGCATGCTGGTTTGGGACGTGTCGAACCGTCCTGAACGAATGACTTCGAAACTGCGACGAGGCGGTCGAGGGACGGATTCCCGTCTCGCCCGTCGCCAGGAGAACGTCGATGCTCCGTGGACTTCGCTGGGCTGCCGTCGCGGCCTTTCTCTCGATTCAGGGTGGCGCAATCAGCGCCCAATATTACTATCCCCCGGGTTACGCCAGTGCCGGCTGGGGTGGATGGGGCGGCGGAGGCGGAGGCGGCTCAACTGTCTACGGCGATCAGGCTCGGGGCATGGGGGTGTTCGCGACCGGAGCGGGAATCTACAACGAAAAAACGGCGGTCGCCAGGTCGATCAATGCCAACACGGCAATGCAGTGGAATGAGTATATCTGGCAGTCTCAGCAGGCCACGAACCGTCGTTATCACGAGAAGATGGCAAGGGACCGCGCCGAGATAAATCTCACGGCCGACTCCCTCCAAAAACGCCTGCGGGACAACCCGACCGAGAGCGACATCATGAAGGGTGACGCCCTCAACGTCGCCCTCGATGAAGTCTCGAACCCAAAGGTCTACACCAAGGCGCTTCAGGGTGCCAAGGCGAAGTTCTCCGGCGCGGTGATCCGCGAGATCCCGTTCCAGTATGCCTCTGCAGCACTCACGACGAGCATCGACGACCTCACCCAGAACGGCCCGCCCGACTTGCTCAAGGCCCCCGAGTTTAAGGCTGATCTCGAGGCTCTCCGCACGGTGCGGGCCAAGTTCCGCGCCCAGGACGAAAATCAGCAAGACGTCGATCCGGCCTTGGTCGCCGAGGCCAAGCGGCTGATCAAATCGATGAACAAGACCCTCGCCGACAACGCCACCAAGTTCAAGAAGGGCTCGGCTGCGTATCGAGGGGCCGAGAATTACCTCAAGGGCCTCTATGGCCTCGTGACCATGCTTGACTCGCCCGCCATCAATGTCGTCTTGGCGGGCGTCGAGAAGCGACCCGACACGACCGTGGGCGACCTGCTCGGCTTCATGCAGGCCTTCAACCTCCGTTTCGGCGTCGCCAAGACCCCGGAGCAGCGGATGGCTTATACCCAGCTCTACCCGATCCTCGTTGGGCTTCGGGGCGAAGTCAAAGGCGTGGGCCTTACCCCGGTCGCCGGCCAGGCTGTTCAGGCACCGACCCAGCCGGCCGAGTTCTTCTCGGGCATGAATTATGACCATCTTGACGCCAAGCGGGTTCCCCCGCCGCCCGCCGTACGCCCTTGATCTGATCGGCGAAATCGACCGATGACGGGGCCGTCCCGTCATCGGTTGTCAGACACCTTGAATGGCCCGACCGGAGCCGGTACATGCAGCGCGGATTCCGGTGGAATTGGCACCTCATCCTTACGTCCGCCTGCGTGGCCCTGATCTTCGTCCCCGCGCGGGTCGAAGCACAGTTCCGGTATCGATACGGCCTGGGTTACGGATATGGCGGCTTCAACTATCATTCGAGCCAGGTCGAATACCTCAATCAGCGATCGCTATTAAACGCCTCGCACGCGACGATGGGGGCGGTGCCTCGCAACGGCTATGCGAACGATCCCAACGCGTATTACAATCACATTCACGACTTGGGCTACCTGGATCGGTACAAGATCGGAGAGCGTCGGGAGATCGAGGCGAGGATCGGCCGGTTTTCCGACGGACCGGCCCCCTCTCGGCTTGCGCAACGCGATCGAGGGGCGGCGAAGGTTCAGGTCGATCGCGAAGAGGTGCCGCCCGATCCGGTCGATCTGACCGCGAAATCTCCTGCAGTCGGGATTGCATCCTCTGTGAGGCCGTCGTCCCAGTTTCTCCCGGCCTCGGGTTTGTTACCCCTTACCGATCGGGGCCGCGTGGCCGCGAAAGAGTGACAGGCAGGAACATGTCAGAGTCGGAGCATGCCATGCGAACCGTCGGTTATCCTCGTCAAATTTGGTCCCTGGCAGTCGTCTGTGCCTCCCTGTTCATTCTGAACGGGCGAGCTGAGGCTCAGTTCGGATATGGGTATGGTGGATTCGGTTTCAATTTCCAGCCCCCGGAAATTGGCTTCATCAACTCAAATTCGCTTCAGAATGCATCGAAAGCTTCGATGGGCCCGGTTCAGAACAACGCGTATGCCAATAATCCGAATGCCTACATCAACCATCTTCACGACGATGGATACCTGGACAAGTATGACGTGGGCAGTCGCCGTACGATCGAGGCGAGCATCGGGCGATTCTCGGACGGCCCACCACCTTCGCGGAGTCAGCCGCGAGAATCACCGGGCCGGGCCGCGCCTCCTGCTGCCCCGTCTCTGCCGTTGACGACGTTCTTTGACCGCTATCAGAAGCTCGTCTGGCCCGAATCCGCTCCCGTCTTCGGTGCGATGGGTGCCACGCGGTTAGCCTCTGACCTGGCATGCCTGGGCGTCTTGAACGAGTACAATCTTCGAGGCCTCGCACAGGTGAGCACCGTCACTGATGCCCGAGCCAAGCTGATCGACTACGGTCAACCCGCCCTGCAATACATCCGCGTGAACTCGACGCCTCGGATCGCGGATGGTTTCCATTTGTTCCTCCTCTCGCTCTACGACTCGCTCGCCCAGGCGGCAACGATTCCCAAGCCCGTGACTCCCGTCGTGCCGCCGCAACCTTGAGTATCGGTCTGGCTCAACCGACGCTGCCCTCTTCATCACAGCCTGCAATTGCGAGTGGATGAAGAGGGCAACATGAAATGTTGCGAGATTTCGGTCGATCAGCGTGCCAGTGACTTCGCGATGACTTCGCCGAGGTTCGCCCGACCGAGGTCGACCCCGATGACGCGGCCGTCCCGACCGATGAGGACGTTCGACGGGATCTCAGTGACTCCGTAGGCTTTGGCATAATCCTTCTCGCCGCTCCCGTTGATGAGGTTCGGCCAGCGGACGTTGTGCTCGATCAGGAAGCGGCGGACGTTGGGCATTACGGTCTCAGCCGCGACGCCGCCATCCTGGAGCGAGTCGAGATTGATTCCGATCACGCGGAACCCCTTCTCTCGGTTGCTCGCCGCGATCTGACCGAATCTGGCGACCTCCTGGGCATTTGGCAGGCACCAGCTCGCCCAAAAGACGACGAAGACGACGTCTCCCTTCATGTCATCGAGCTTGACGGCCTTGCCGTCGAGGTCGGTGCCGACGATCGTCGGGGCAGGCTTCCCGACGAGGTTGAGCTGGGCCAGTCGACCGGCGGCAAGGTTCTTGACCGAGCCCTCCTGGATCGAGTCGCGGATCATCGTCAGCGCTTGACGAGCGATATCATACTGACCGGCCTGGATCAGACGCTGGGTGTAGACATTGACGAGTGAGAGCCTGGCGGAAAGCGGGAGGGCCGTGCGGATCTTGCTCTTCGGGTCGGCATTGGCCTCGTCCTTGCCAATCCGGATTGCGATCGCCAGGCTCTTCAGTGAGTCGTCATAGGCACCCCGATTCGCCTCGGCGACGATGTTGACCATCTCCGCCAGCATCGCGACCTCGGCCGAAGCCTCGCCCAAGCTGAGCACACGTTCGGCGATCGGCTCGGCGTCGCTGTAGAGGCCAACCCCGATCGCGAACCGGAAGAGGTTCTCATAAGTCTTCGCGGCGTCGGCCTTGGACTGGATCGCGGCCAGGGCGGCGAGTCGTCCGATCTGGGCGCGTTCGACGCGAACCAGGTCGCGCTGGAACTCGGCCTCGATCGCTTCGAGTGAGGTCAATCCACCGCCGGCCGCCGGCACTTGGGCCCGCAACGGACGGATCGGGGACGAAATCAGGATCAGGCCCGTGAGTAGGATCGCCCATCGCATCGTCTTCATCGTCGGCCGATTCTCCGGCAGGGGGCGGGATGACGCCGGGCGATGTGCCCGCGAGTTCCCTAAAAAGGGTACACAGAGCCGAGCCCGAACGCCAGCGAGAGGGTACGTTCCTCCCCACGAAACCGTTATCATGATTCCCGCGAGTTCCCCGAACTATCCCTCGCGAGAGTGCCCCATGCTCATCCTTGCAACCGCCGTCTTGGCCTGGTCGGTGGCCGCTATGCCTCCGATTCCCGCAGGCACGATCCGTCTGCCGGTGACGCGAGACACCTGGTTCTCCAACGTTGGCCCCGAAGCCGATGCGAACCTCGGCGGTGCCCCCAGGCTCAAGCTGAAGTCGATTCAGGAGATGTCTCTGATCGACGTCGACACCGCACCTCTGAAGGGCCGGGTCGTCCGGTCGGCGACGCTTCACGTCCGGTCGTCCGGCCCGCCGGCGTTGCAACGGGTTACGGTCGGCAGCTTCGGGGCCGAATGGGTCGAGGGAACGTTGACGAATTATGCCCCTGAAGTCGGCAGTTCGAGCCACAACCATCGGAAGCATCCCGACGTCCCCTGGACCGTTGGCGGCAGCGACCTGTGCAGCGTGATCCTGGGGCAGGGGGGCACGACCTGGCGCATGGCCGACGCCTCGCCGCCCGACGCCGAAGGCTGGCAGTCGATCCCGGTCGGCCCCGGCATCGTCGCTGCCCGCGTCGCAGGCGTGAGCGAAGGCTTTTTCGTTTACGACGACACCGGGACGACCTGGACCCGGGACGGCGACCGATTCACGTCGCAACACTTCCCGAACCGTTTCGTGATGAGCAAAGATTCCAACCGAGCCAGCGCCCCGTTTCTGACCGTCGATCTCGGCGAGGCCGACCGCACCCCCCCGGCCGCCCCGAGCGACTTGCGGTGCGAAGTCTCCGACCTGCGGGCCGGTGAGGCCTGGGTCTCGTGGGTCACACCGAAGGACGCAGGGCCGGCGGGGACCATCGGCTTCTTCGCAACGGTGGAGGGCAAGGGGCTCCCCCGATACCTGATCCCCCTCCCTCGCGGCTCGGGCGAACGGGTCAAGATGCACCTGCGCGACCTCGGTCGCCAAGGCGGAACGGTGGCGTTTGCCGTTCGCGCCGTGGACGGCGCGGGGAACGTCGGCAAGGCGGCGGAAGCCCGCATCAAGCTCTCGGATCGCGTCGCAGCGCCCCTGCCCGGGGTGCCGCCGGTCGTCGAGACGAATGTCGCTCCGTTGCCGAAGTTGGGCGGAGGCGAGGTTGCGATCCTCGACGAACTGGACAAGGTGCAGCCCGTCACAGGCGAGATGATCCCGAAGCAGCCCGAGGGCTATCTCGCCGCGAACCACCTGTGGGACGCAGGTAGGAAGCAGATCCGCCTCCACTCGGGTCGAAACGAGTTCGTGGGCTTTCAAGTCTTGCTCCGAGGTCCAATCGCCACAGCCCGCCCGAAGCTGACCTTCGCCGGCCCCGAGGGTTCGAAGGTCCGCGTCGAGTTCGGCCGGTATCGCCACGTCACGACCAAGGGAGGACCGCTCCCCGACCCGATCGAGCCCCTCAATCGGCCCGACGACGAGGTGATCGCGGGCGGGAAGAGCGCGAGCCTGCATGCCGAGGTCTATGTGCCGCACGAGATGGCCCCTGGAGATCACGAGGGGACGCTGACCCTCGTCATCGACGGCAAGACCCTGTCCCTCGCGGTCAAACTCCGGGTCTGGGACTTCACGCTGCCTGACTCGCTCAGCTTCCTGCCTGAGATGAACTGCTACGGATTGCCGGAGAACGAGCGCGACTACTACCGGCTGGCTCACACGCATCGGACCGTGCTCAATCGAGTCCCGTATTCCCACAACGGCAGTGTCCACGACGGCTTCGCGCCTCCCTGGGACGGCAAGAGGCTCGACTGGAAGGCCTGGGATCGCCGGTTCGGCCCTTATCTCGACGGCTCGGCCTTCGCCGACTTGCCGCGAAATGGGGTGCCGATCGAATGCTTCTATCTGCCGATGTTCGAGAATTGGCCGACCCCGATCGAGGGGAGCTACAACGGCGGCTACTGGGCCGACACGTCGTTCACCCCGGCCTATCGGCGGACGTTCGTCGAGGTCTCTCGGCAGATGGCCGAGCATTTCAACGGCAAGGGTTGGAGTCAGACCTTCTTTCATGCGTTCTTCAATGGGAAGGTCGATTTCAAGGCCAAAGGCTGGTCACGCGGGACTTCGCCCTGGCTGCTTGACGAGCCCGCCAACTTCCAGGATTTCTGGGCCTTGCGGTACTTCGGATCGGCCTTCCACGACGGTTTCCGTCAGGCCCCCGGGCCGGCGAAGATGGTCTTCCGGGCCGATGTCTCGCGCCCCCAGTGGCAACGCGACGCGCTCGACGGGCTGCTCGACTACAACGTCGTCGGCGGAGCGATGCGGCCCTATCACCGGATCGTCCTCGACCGGAAGGCGGCTGAGGGCCAGGTCGTGGTCGAGTATGGCAGCTCGAACGGTGTCGAGGAGGCCAACGTCCAGCCGGTCGGTTGGTCGCTCGATACCTGGTCGCTCGGCTGCGACGGCGTCCTCCCCTGGCAGACCGTCGGGAATGACCAGTCCTGGAAGGATGCCGACTCGCTCTCGCTCTTCTATCCAGCCCGCATCGGGGGCGGCCCGGTCCCCTCGATCCGCCTCAAGGCGTATCGGCGCGGCCAGCAGGAGGTCGAATACCTCACCCTGCTCGCCCGGCTGACGGGTGAGCCCCGCTGGGCAGTCGGCGAGCAGGTGCGCCAGGCGCTCGGACTCACGGCCAGACGGCAGGGGTCGGGGGGCGAGGATGCGGGGCTGATCCAGTACGATCGACTCCGACCGAGGGACGACTGGGCGCTTCGGGTCCAGATCGGCGAGGCCCTCTCGGCCCGACATCCCGCGCCAAGTCGTCGCCTGATCGAGCTGCGGACGCCGCTACGAGACCCTTCGCAGAGGGGCGTCGGGTCGAAGGTGGATTGATGTTCGAGTCAGACGACCATTTCTTGTTCAT
Source organism: Isosphaeraceae bacterium (assembly GCA_025356435.1). Classification (GTDB taxonomy): domain Bacteria; phylum Planctomycetota; class Planctomycetia; order Isosphaerales; family Isosphaeraceae; genus CAMFLR01. The sequence goes on from JANXSY010000290.1 coordinate 8,162, forward strand.
GACATGAGGGAAGACTGATGACGCGACGACTCACGATCACGACGACCCTATCCCTTGCGGCGATGGTGGCCGCCGCCTCGCTTGGCATCGGCCAGGAGGGGCCGAAGGTCGGCTACAAGGACACGCCGATGCTCCCCGGCGGCAAGTGGCATGTCCACGATGGCGACCGTCCGCAGCCGCCGATCATCACCCCCGGCACCGCCAGCACCCAGGACGAGCCCGGCCGCGCGCCGTCAGACGCCGTCGCCCTGTTCGACGGCAGAGACCTCTCGCACTGGCACGACGGCAAAGGCGGGCCGGCCAAATGGAAGATCGGCGAGGGTGGGATGGTCGTCGCGCCCGGCACCGGCTCGATCGTCTCGAAGGATGAATTCGGCGACTGCCAGCTCCACCTCGAATGGGCCTCGCCGACTCCTCCCAAGGGGAAAGATCAGGGGCGCGGCAATAGCGGGCTCATGTTCTTTGGCCGATATGAGATGCAGATCCTCGACAACTACGACAACATCACCTACCCTGACGGCCAGGCCGGCGCGGTCTACGGGCAGGTCCCCCCGCTCGTGAACGCCTCACGGAAGCCGGGCGAGTGGCAGACCTATGACGTGATGTTCACCGCACCCCGGTTCAAGGCCGACGGCGCGCTCGAATCGCCCGCCTACGTCACGACCCTCATCAACGGCGTGCTCGTCCAGAATCACACCCAATTGCTCGGCCCGATGGCCTTCCGCGCCCTGCCCCAGTACACCAAGCACGGCCCGAAGGGTCCGATCCTTCTCCAGGATCACAGCAACCCGACCCGGTTCCGCAACATCTGGGTCCGCGAGATCAAAAACATCGAGCAGCCTTGATGCGATGAGTCGCCGAGTTCGGTGGAGAAGTCTGCGGCCTGGGTCGCTCGACAACGCCGAACTCGGTAACTTATCGTCCGATTTCGATCGGTCAAAGAGACAATCGCTTAGAGCTGGGGCTTCCCCGGCTTGATCGGGGCGTCGAAGGTGTTGGCCCCGTGGACCTTCACCTTCCGCTTGTAGACGCGGTCTCCGCAGGTTGCGAAGATCGTGTCGAACTCAGGCCCGCCGAAGCAGAGGTTCGCCACCTTGCCGTTCGGGGTCGGGATGATGCAATTGACCCGGCCGGGCTGGTCGCAAACCTGGATTCCGAGTCGAGACGCCACGTAGAGGCGGCCGTCACGGTCGACCCGGATGCCGTCGGCACCGCTGTCGTCGGCGGTGTCAGGGGCGTGGAGATGGTCGTACTTCTGCTTGAAGGCGAGCGAGCCGTCGGGCTTGATCTGGTAGCTGTAGACCCAGTGGCTCTTGAAGTCGGCGACATAGAGCAGCGTCTGGTCGGGCGATAGCGTGATCCCATTGGCATATTTAAGGCCTGTGTCAACGACCTTCTTCTCACCCTTGGGGCTGATGTACCAGACGTGGCTCGAATCAGGGCCGTTGCCGCCGGGATGCGTGACCCAGATGCCGCCGTCGTGGCCGACGACGATGTCGTTGCCGCGGATGCCATCGGCGATGACCGAGGTCTTGCCCTCGGCGTCGTAGGCCACGACCTGGCTCGCTCCCGAGGCAACCGCGTAGAGCCGCCCATCCGGCCCAAACGCTTGGCCGTTGGCCCCTTTCGTGTCGGAGATGAACAGGCTGACCTTGCCGTCGAGACCGATTTTGTAGGCCTTGTTGTTGGGGATGTCATTAAAGAAGACCTCCCCCTTGGCGTTAGCGATCGGCCCCTCGGTGAACCGATAGCCGTCGGCGACGAGCGTCCACTCCTCGCCGGGGATCAGGATGGCCTGGAGCGGGGCCGACCCCTTGCCGGCCTTAACGGGGGCGGGCCAACCCTTCCAGAGCCATCGCATGGCGTCGGGGAAGATCGCGGTGGCGTGCTTGCCGTCGTGCCCGCCGTCGCCCCAGGCGTGGTTGACCTCGTAGCCGGCAAAGACCAGAGCGCGTTCCATCTCCTGGTTGGCCATCCACCAGTCGCCGGCGTAGATGTTCTGGTCGCGGCTACCGTCCTGGAGGAAGACACGAATGGGCTTCGGCTCATATTTGCGGATGAGCGTTGGATAGACGTTCCCCCCGCGCAGGCCGACATAGGTGCCGATCGAGCTGAAGACGCGGCGGAACGAGTCGGGCCGCTCCCAGGCCGCTGTGAACGCGGCGATTGCCCCGCTGCTCGCCCCCGCGATCGATCGGTCGTTGGCTTCTTTCGAGAGCCGGATCGGCCGGCCGTCGGCGGTAGCCTTCGTCTCGACCTCAGGGAGAAGCTCATCAATCAGGAACCGGGCGTAGGCGTCGCCCAGACCATCATATTCATAGCTGCGATTGTACCGGGCGAGCGACTTGTCGTCGGGGGGCTTGACCTCGCCCGGCCTCACGAAGACGCCGATGACGACCGGCATCTCCCCCTTCGCGATCAACTCATCGAAGACGGCCGGGGCGTTGTACTGGACGCCGTCCTGACAGACATATAAGCAGGCGGGCTTAGAAGGGTCGTATTGCTTGGGGACGTAAATCCAGTAGTCGCGCGTCGTGCCGGGGAAGACCTTACTCCGGTCAAAGGTGTATTTCGTCACCTCCCCCTTCGGCGGTTTCGCGTCCTCCGCGCGGAGGGAGGCCGTGCCGAGGAGCAGGAGTGCGAGAGACGAGCAGAGGGCGAGTCGGAGCCTGGGGGGCTGCATCGGTGGATATCCATCCTCAAACCGGCGTGATGGGACGAGTCTGTCGCACGACCGTTGGGATTCTAGCCGATGCGTGAGGTCACCGAAATCAGGCCATCCGTTTCGTCGGATCGAGGACCCATTCGGAGTCGACCGGCTTGACGAGACGGTGGGCCGCATCCCGACCCCCGTAGGCTGGATCCAGACCCAGCACCTCAAGGATCGGAAAAGCTGGAACCAGTCCTATTTAGCGGTAACTCCTGATGCGACAACGCTAATTAGAATCGCTTAAAACGACACAACCTCCTGTTTTTCAGGAGGTTGTGTCGTTTTAATCGGCAGATCTAGCGGAGGAGGTGGGATTCGAACCCACGATACCCTTGCGGGTATACCGGTTTTCGAAACCGGGCCTTTCAACCACTCAGGCACCCCTCCGGGCGTCTCACTTCGATCACTCTCTGATCTTCTTCGGTCGGCGTTCTCTGAAGAATCGAGTTAAAATCTCACCGCAAGGTTCGGCCATCACGCCCCGGGTGATTTCGGCCCGATGGTTCAGGCGGGGGTCGGTGACGATCTGGTAGAGACTCTCGCAGGCTCCGGCCTTTGGGTCAAGGGCACCGTAAACGACCCGGTCGATCCGGGACTGGACGATAGCTCCCGCGCACATCGGACAGGGTTCGAGGGTGACGTAGAGCGTACAACCGTCGAGATGCCAGGTCCCAAGCACTCGACCCGCGAGCGTCAGAGCCAATCGTTCGGCATGCGCCGTTGGATCGCTCAGCGTCTCCCGCAAGTTGTGGGCGAGGGCCAGAACCTGTCCATTCTGCATGACCACGGCACCAACAGGCACCTCGCCCAGATCGAAGGCCTTGCGGGCCTGATCGAGGGCAAGTTCCATCGCGGCAAGATCAGCCGCGTGGCGTGCGTCGTCGATGGCTTCAGTCTCGCGAACGACAGCTCTGGACATTACCCCTTGCGGGTGAACACTGACGGCATTCTCGCAGCCCGTGCCTCTAATTTCAAGACCAGACGACCGGGTCACGGCCAGAACTCTGCGGCTGACTCCCGGGCAGGCTTCAGGACCCCCCCTTCGCTCGCCTCAACTCCTTGTACTGCGGCGACTTGACGAAGTCGGCGTAGTCGGGGTCCGACTCGACCGTGTCGTTCGTGAGGTGGAATTGCTTTTCCAGCTCCTTGAGCAGTTGGAGCGTATCGTCGAAATGCTTCGCCTTGAGCGAGGCCGTGAGCCCGATGTCATATGCGGAACGAAGGGTCGGCTCGGCTTTGACCGCCCCCTTCGCGATGGCCAGGGCTTGGTCGAAGTTTCCGACCAGTATCGAGCAAGTGGCCCTGAGAACGCCGAGGTAGGCGTCCCCGCCGAGGGCCTTATCGACGCGTTCGAGGGCCTGGCCGGCCTTGTCGTACTCTTTTCGGAGGAAGTAGCCGTCGATCGAGATCAGGTCGACGCAGGCATCGTCGGGGAAAGTCTTGCGAAACTCGTCGATCGCCGCGAGGTAGAGCTTGTCGTCGTTCATCGCCTGGGTGGCCTGAATATGTGCCAACTGGGCGACCTTCGTCGTCCTGACTCCGGCGGGAAGCTTGTCGAACAGCGCGATCGCCTCGGCTGCCTTCCCAGCCTGGATCGTCTCCAGCATCGCCTTGAATTGCGGGAACGCCTGGACGAACTCGTTCTCCTTACCGACCAGCTTCTCCAGAGCGCTCCGATTCGCGCTCGTGGCGACGACCAGATAGATCCGCCGCAAGGTCTCCGACAGCTTCTCCCCGCTCAGGAAGATGTAGCAATCGACGGCCCTGATCTTGCCGTCGGCGCGGCGGACGAGGACATAGTCATGATAGTTGACCCCCGAGTTGGCGGCGAGGACGCGGAAGAGGACCCGCTGGTCGCTCCCCGAGCGGTGATCGCGGAGGAACTTGAACTCCCCGCCCGCCTTGACCGCCTCTGCGAGCTGGGTGAAGAAGCCGCCGGACGTATGGTACGACTCCTTGAATCCCTGGATGAACCCCCGCTTGAACTCCGCCGGCACCGCAATGTCCGACGTTGTCTGGTCGAGCAAAGCGTCCCAATCGTACAGTCTGTCAAACGCGGCGACATTCCCCGAAGCGACCGCCTTCTCAAGCTCCTTGGCGAAAGCCCCACACTCCGCCTCCGTCGGCACCGCTCCGACATTCGTCAAGGCGACGGGAGCCACAACGGCCGGCGTCGTCGGGGCACATCCCCCCGTACCAACGCCGAGCATCAGAAAGGCAATGAAGGCCGGTCCGCGAATCGGTTTCGGGGTCATTGGGAGATGTCCTGGGGGGGATCGATCAAGGAGTTTGAATTCGAGGGTATTTCGAATGGCTGATGGGTCGAGAGCGACAAACGATCGAGTTATGGAGTTCGCCTTACCTTGGTAACGTCTAATTTCAAAGCGCGGAGCATATTGTGCAAGGAGAATCCGGATTCAAATCGATTTCGAGGATGAATGCGCGGAAATCGGGCCTGAGTAGGCCTCGGAGAGCTGGGTGAAGGGTACGGCGGGGATCTCGACGTGGAGGTCGAGCCGGTCGAGCAGCGGTGGTCCGACGGGTGGCTGGGGCAGTTTGCCCCAGTCAGGCACCATGGGCAGTGTCATGCCTCGCGTCTGCGGGACGCCCCGAACTCAGCTCGCTCCGGTCCTCGCTCGCCTTGGGACGAAGACCTTGATGGTGATGGTGTTCATGGCGGCCTCCTTTCCTGAGTGTACGCGATGATTGGGTCGTTTCATGCCCATACTCCCCGGTCCAGTGACCGATACCCCACCGCTTCGGCAATGTGGTGGGCACCGATCGAATCGACTCCCTCAAGGTCGGCCATTGTGCGGGCGACGCGGAGGATCTTGTCGTGGGCTCGCGCGGAGAGGCCGAGTTCTTCCATCGCGGCTTTGAGCATGCCGGCTGACTCGGGCTTGAGCGTGCAATATTTCCGGACCTGACGGGGCGTCATCCGACCGTTGACGCCTGGTCCCTTGGCCCCGAAGCGGTCGGCCTGGCGGGCTCGGGCTGCGAGAACGATGGCGCGGAAGTCGGCGGAAGTCGGGCCGGGTGGGGCCTCGGAGAGCTGGGTGAAGGGGACGGCGGGGACCTCGACGTGGAGGTCGATCCGGTCGAGCAGCGGGCCGGAGATCCGGCTCAGATATTTCTCGACCTGCGGAGCCGAGCAGCCGCACGAGCGACGCGGGTCGGACCGATAACCGCACGGGCACGGGTTCATGGCGGCGACGAGAAGGAACTCGGCAGGGAAGGTGGTCGAGCGCAGGGCGCGACTGATCGTCACCTGGCCGTCTTCGAGCGGTTGGCGAAGCACTTCGAGTGTCTTGCGGTTGAACTCGGGCAACTCGTCGAGGAACAAGACCCCTTTATGCGCAAGAGAGATCTCACCGGGCTGGGGCGTCGAGCCGCCACCGACGAGGCCGGCGTCGCTGACCGAGTGGTGCGGCGAGCGGAATGGCCGGATCGCCATCAATGGTTCGCCAGCGCGAAGCAGGCCCATCGCGGAGTAGATCCGGGTCGTTTCGAGGCTCTCGGCGGGGGTGAGCGGAGGCATGATCGTGCCGAGCCGCTTGGCCAGCAGCGTCTTGCCGGTGCCGGGCGGGCCGATCATCAAGACATTATGAGATCCCGACGCGGCGATGACCAAGGCCCGCTTGGCGTAGTCCTGACCCTTGACGTCAACGAAATCGTCTTCGCTGTGCGAGAGGCGCTGGAAGATCTGAACGAGATCGACCACGCTCGGCTCGATGTCGAGCCCGCCGGAGAGGAAGCCGACGGCCTCGGCAAGACAGCCGATCGGGTAGACGGCGAGCCCTTCGACGACGGCCGCCTCGGCCGCATTCGCGGCGGGGACGAGCAGCCCCGTCTTGCCCTCAGCCGCCGCCGCGAGAGCCATCGCGAGGATGCCCTTGATCGGCCGAGTCTCGCCATCGAGCCCCAGTTCACCGATGATCGCGAAGTTGCCGTTGCGCTCCAGCGCCGCCTGGCCGCTGGCGATGAGCAGGCCGAGCGCGATCGGCAGGTCAAAGCCCCCAGCGTCTTTTTTAAGATCGGCGGGTGCAAGATTGATGATAACTCGATCGATAGGCCGTCGATAGCCCGAGTTGACAAGCGCCCGCTCGACGCGGTGCGTGCTCTCGCGGACTGCCGCCTCGGCCAGCCCGACGAGCACCGTCTTGGGCATCGTTGCCGACGAGACGTCGACCTCAACCTCGACCGGAGCGGCCTCGATGCCGACCAGCGTATAGGACGCGAGTTTGGCGAGCATGAAAGGGCCGTTCTCATCGCGAAAAGCTGGTGGGCGACTTCGCCTGGATTTTCCAAAGTAGCATAGCATTCATGACGGGCTGAATCCATTAACCCTCAGGCAGTTCCGGGCGATGGTCAGAGAGGTTTCGCACGGGAGGAGAAATTGGCTTCGTTCTGCGCCAGGCTTCGGGCCGATCATCCAGGCGAATCTCGTTTGGGTTCAACAGCTCTCGTAGGCTGGGTCGGGACCCAGAATCGGGAATTTTGGAACGGGGGAGCTGGGTCCAGACCGAGCATTCGGAGCATTCGGGGCCTTGTGGGGTGATTGAAATCTGTCCGCGCGCGGAGGGGCCTTGATCGAGGATGGCGGTCTCCGAAGGCTTATGCCCGACGTTCGAGCGCTGCCTGCGTGCGGCGTTGCTGACGATTGCGGGGCACAGGGCGCGGCTCGGCGAGGTAAGGTCGCGCGAGCGGCTCGGGGGCGTGGACGGCGATCGATAAGGGCGCGATGGGCGTCGGGGCCGCGATCGGTTTCGCCGCGACCGGGGCCGTGATGGGGGCCGGGGCGACAGGCTGGGCGGTCTCGTCCGATCGCTTCGCCTCTTGAAGTCCCTTCCACGCCAACTGATAGCGGCGGAAGGCGTTGCGCTCATAGCGGTCGATCAGTTGGGCGGGCTTGGTGAACTCGACGCCAAGGGTTTGTTCGGCCATCGCGCGTTCGGAGGCGTCGAGGGCAAGGGTTCGCTCACGGGCAGAGATCACCCGCGCGATTTCGGACTCGACAACCTGCGAACGGGCCTCGTATTCATCGCCCTCAGCGGGGTCGATGGGGGTCTCGGCGTCGCGCAAATGGGGGTGGATGCCGAGCAGATCAAGGGCGAGCGAGCGCTGATTCTCGGTCCAGGTTCGGTGCCGTTCGAGGCTCGACTTCAGCCCTCGCCAGAGACTGACCAGAGTATCGCAGCCGTGCGGCGTCAACGCGAGCTTGGCGGCGACCATCGCAGGCCGCTTTGCTAGGCCGGCAGCGAGTGATTCGGCCTCAAGACGGCGGTCGAAGTCCCACTGGTCGCGGGCGCGTTGGGCGTGAAGCGAGCAGAGGGCGAAGAACGTCTTCTGACAACGCTCGACCCGGATCGAGTCGACGACGACCTGCTCGAAGAGCTGCTCTTGGAGCACGCCGACCGGGCGCAGCTCTCTGCGCCACATGGCCTTATGTACTTCAAATTCGGCCTGTGACTCTTCGGACGCGGTCAATGTCTCGGGCAGCACGGCGGCCAACCCGTGGGTCGTGGCATTGAGCCGACTGATCGACTTCCCGTCGCCAGACCTCGGTCCAGTCGACTTTTGCGCGTTGAGGCGGTTGGCCTCGATCTGCTTGGCGGTGGCCATCGGAGGTCTCCCTTCGGTGTGCGGATGCGACGTCGCGCGCAACACTCCTTA
>JANXSY010000294.1 GCA_025356435.1 Isosphaeraceae bacterium
GGTCCAGATGACTTCCAGGCCGCTGCCGATCGTATCGGCGCCTTTGCCGCTGCCAAAAGTGTTCTTCCAGCCGAGGCCCTGCTCTTCGAGCCCGGCGGCTTCCGGCTCGACCCCAACATAGGAGGCGGGGGCGGCACCGTGGGTTTTGCCAAAAGTGTGACCGCCTGCGATCAGCGCGACCGTTTCTTCGTCATTCATGGCCATGCGTCCGAAAGTCTCGCGGATATCCTTCGCAGAGGCCATCGGGTCGGGATTGCCGTCCGGACCTTCGGGGTTGACGTAGATCAGTCCCATCTGCACGGCGGCCAGCGGGTTCTCCAGGTTGCGTCCGTGCATGTTCCCGTCCGCATTGTCGTCGGACACGAGAACGGCACCAGCCTTCGCAACTCCCTCGGAACCGTGAGCGTAGCGAATATCTCCGCCGAGCCAGGTCGTCTCACTGCCCCAGTAGACATCGTGATCTGGTTCCCACGTGTCGCCGCGACCGCCGGCATATCCAAACGTCTTGAATCCCATGGATTCCAGGGCGACGTTACCCGTGAGAATCATCAAGTCTGCCCAAGAAATCTTGCGACCATATTTTTGCTTGATCGGCCAAAGGAGCCTACGCGCCTTGTCCAGGTTGACGTTATCGGGCCAACTGTTGAGTGGGGCAAAGCGCTGTTGCCCCCTGCCCGCTCCGCCACGGCCATCACCAGTCCGGTAGGTACCCGCACTGTGCCAGGCCATGCGCATGAACAGTGGGCCGTAGTTGCCGAAATCCGCCGGCCACCAGTCCTGCGATTGGGTCATGAGCGTGGTGAGGTCGGTCTTCAACGCCACCAGGTCGAGGCTTTTGAATTCTTTGGCGTAGTTAAAGTTGTCGCCCATGGGACTGGACAACGAGGAATGCTGATGCAGCAACTCCAGCTTCAACCGGTTCGGCCACCAGTCTTGGTTGGTGGTGCCGCTGCCAGAGTGATTGAATGGGCATTTGCTTGGGCTATCTGACATGCTATTGCTCATTGTGCTTGACGTGTGAGAGTGTCGACTTGCAAGATTTCGTCGGGTGTCGTGTTGGTGACTAGCTGCTGGTCGTGTATTGTTTTTTTGAAAGGCACTCGGGACATATGCCCCAGTAAATCACTTCCGCCTCATCGATCTGGTAACCGGAGGCGTCAGCAGGAAATAAGCATGGAGTGTCGCCGACCGCGCAGTCGACATCGGCCATTTTTCCGCAATCGCGACAGATCAGGTGGTGATGGTTGTCACCGACACGGCACTCGTAAAGGGCAGGCGAGCCAGCGGGTTGAATGCGCCGGATGATGCCTTTCTCAGCCAGGACGCTCAACGCGTCGTAAACCGCCTGACGCGAGATAGCACCGATCTCAACGCGAACGCCCTTGGCAACGTCGTCCGCCGTGCTGTGTGGTCGCCCCATCACGGCCCGCATCACCGCCAATCGTTGAACCGTGATCTGAACACCGTGTTCGCGAAGAGTTTTGATCAGTTCGTCACTCATACAACGATCATACGACAATTCTGGACTTTGTCAAGAATTAGTCTGAGTCCAGACAGTTTGCCGCGAGGCGAAGCTCATCGAAGAGGAGGCCAAGACGGGGAAGGTTGTAGTGTGCATTGAGGCCGCTAGGATTGGGTAGGACCCAGATCCTCGACTCCGCCATCCACTCGTCCTGCAAGCCGAGCGCGGCCTTCGGTCGCGCGAAAGCCGCCCGATAGGCCCCAATCCCGAGGAAGGCGACGATCGTCGGCCGATATCTCTTCACCTTCGCCACCAAGGCCTTGCCGCCGAGGACATATTCCTCCGGCGAGAGTTCATCGGCGGCGACCGTGGCGCGATCGACGACGTTCGTGATCCCGTAGCCGAGGCTGAGGAGAACGTCGGACTCGGATGGCGAGAGCCGTCGAGGCGTGATGCCGCCGGCCGCCAGGGCGGGCCAGAATCGATTGCCGGGCCGCGCGAAATGCAAGCCGGCGGCCGCTGAGTAGAGGCTCGGATTGATCCCGCTGAACAAGACTTTGAGGCCGATCCCGATCACGTCGGGCACCGTCTTGCCATAAGCGGCGGCGATCTGTTCGGGCGTCGGTTTCATCGGCGAGATATGTTCCGGTCGAGAAGTCGGATACGATCCTCCCATTCTGGCCGATCGCAACGGCTGGGCAATCTCCACGCGGAGGAATTCCACTCGTGATGGTTCTCAGAATCGTTGCCCTGCTGGTCGTACTCCCGGTCGCGATGGCTTCCGCCGCCCTGCCCTCGTTCACCGCCGGGTCGGCCGAGCGTGACATCACCCCCCCTGCCGGGCTGCCGATGTGGGGATATGCGGCGCGTCACGACGCGGTCGCAACGGGGGTGATCGACCCGCTCAAGGCGGTCGCCGTGGTGATCGAGGCGTCGGGCGAGAAGCTCGCTCTCGTGGGAATCGATATGGGGCGAGGCCCGACACCGCCGATGATGGCCGCGATCCGGCTCGCCGTGGCCAAGGCCGGGATCAAGCACGTCTTGATCTGCGGAAGTCACACCCATCACGCGCCGGTGATCGAGCTGGGTGACAGGCCGGGTCGAGGGCGGGGGAAATTCGACGCGGCGATCGCCTATGCCGGGAGCCTGACCGATCGGCTCATTGAGGTCATCCTCGCAGCCGACAAGGCCCGACGACCCGCGAGGATCGGGGTCGGATCGAAGGCCGTCGACTTCAACCGGAACCGTCACGCCAGACGCGAGCCCAAGCCGATCGACTCTGCCCTGAACGTCATCAGGCTCGACGACGAGGCCGGGACGCCGATCGCAATCGTGGTCAATTTCGCGGCCCATCCGACGTTGACCGACGCGCGCGACCTGCGCTACTCGGCCGACTATCCGGGGGCGATGCGGGCCAAGGTTTCCGCGACCTTCTCCGCCCCCTGCCTCTTTCTCCAGGGAGCTTCGGGCGACCTGAGCACGAAATCTCCACCCGAGATTCGCGGGCCGAAAGCCTTCGGTGAGGCGCTCGCCGATCGCGTGATCGAACTGGCCCGGGCCACTCCGACCGAGCGGCCGGCCGAACCCGCCCTCTCCGCGAAAGTCGAGACGTTACGGTTCAAGACGCGAATCGACCTCGCGAATCCGCTCGTCATCGCGGCCTACTCACGGGCGTTCTTCCCAGAACTGATCGCCGCCATGGCCGACGAGTTCGGCAAGGGTGTCGAGGCCGAGTTGAACACCGTCCTGCTGAACGGCAAGGTCGCGCTCGTCACGGGTTCGGGAGAGTTCTTCTGCGACCATGCAAACAGGCTGAGGTCGCGGTCAACCTTCGAGCACACGCTCTTTGTCGGCTATTGTAACGGCCATCACATGTACTTCCCGACGATCGAGGCGGCCGTCCAGGGCGGCTACGGGGCCGAACCGGGGACTTCGCTCGCGGAACTGGGGGCCGGGGAGTTGATGATGGATCGCGCTCTTATCAACCTCTACATTCTTCAGGGTAAGTTCTCGGCCGAGCGTCATTGATCCGCCGAGATTGATGGGCATCCGGCAAACGATCGACACCTTCGCACGGAGTCACGCATGAAGATCGACGTCAGCACCACGCCTGCCTCGGAGCTTTATCAGATCCTGACTCGCGTCGTCACCCCACGGCCAATCGCTTGGGTGACGACGATCGACCTCGCCGGCCGCGTCAATCTCGCGCCCTTCAGCTTCTTCAACGTCTTCGCATCGAATCCCCCCGTGGTCATCTTCTCGCCGGCCTTTCGCCGCGACGGGACGAAAAAGGATACGCTCCGCAACATCGAGGCGACGCGGGAATTCGTGGTAAATGCCGCGGTCGAGTCGTTGGCTGAGGAGGTCAATCTTTCCTCCAAGGAAGTCGGCCCCGAGGAGTCTGAGATCGAATTGACAGGGCTATCGACTCGGCCATCGGACCGAGTCCGCCCGCCCGGTCTGGCCGAGTCTCCGGTCTCGATGGAGTGCAAGCTGCTCCAGATCATCGAAATCGGTCAGGGACCGGGCGCGGCGAACCTGGTGATCGGCGAAGTGGTGGCGATCCACCTCGACGACGCGATCCTCGATCCGGCGGGGAAGGTCGATTCGTCGAAGCTGCGCACGATCGGCCGCCTTGGTGGCGACGAGTATTGTCGGCTGGGCGACGTCTTTCGAATGGAACGACCGCGCTGATTGGGATACGGCGAGTTGACAGACTTCGCGGATGACCTAGGTTCTATCTGGAACCACTAGGTGCGCCTGTCGAGGCTGGCCGTATCCCAATCGGGGGCTGATCGTATGGACGAAAACTGCTCGACGAGCTTCTTCGATACGGTCGTGCAAGAGATCGCGAGTCCGGGCAGCCAGCCCTCATCGCCCTCTCCGCTCTACTTCATCATGCTCAATGGTGGAATACCGGGAGCGATGCTCCAGCTTTCCGCGACGGGCACCCGGATCGGCCGCGCCGTTGACAACACGCTGCAGCTTCCTGAGACGAGCCTCTCACGCTATCACGCCTTTCTCCGCGTCGACGAAGAGGGCCAGATCCGACTCACCGACCTCGGGAGCACCAACGGGACGTTCCTAAATGGAAAAAGACTCCCCGAGCGTATCCCGATCTGCGTCAAGGACGGCGACCGCATTCAGTTCGGTTCAGAGATCGTCGTCAAGTTTGTCAGGCCCGACCCCTGCGAGGAGCGATTCCAGCGGGACTTGTTCGAACGGACTGTCCGCGACTCGCTCACTGGGCTCTACAATCGCGGCTACTTCCTCAGCGAAGTCGGCCACATCGGCGACCGAGGTGCTTTGCGGGGGCTGGGGATGGCGGTCTTCATGATCGATATCGACCATTTCAAACGCATCAACGACACCCATGGCCACCCCGCCGGAGACCAGGTGCTAAGGGAGGTCGCCGGCGTGCTCCGCAATTCGCTGCGAGGAGACGACCTGATCGCGCGGTACGGCGGCGAGGAGTTTATCGTCGCGCTCCCCGTATCGGCCCCCGACCAGGCAGCTGAACGGGCCGAGCGGATTCGCTCGAACCTGGCGGATCGGCATATTCTCTTCTCGGGCCGGCCGGTCCGGGTCACGGTGAGTATTGGGGTCATTTATGCACCGGCGGGGCGGCCCCGGTCGGTCCCGGGAATGATCGCGGCGGCGGACCGTGGCCTCTACCAGGCCAAGAACGCGGGCCGAGACCGGGTCGTCTTCGGCTCCGAGGCCCGGTACCGGCCCTACGACCCCGAGACGGCCGTCGAAAGAGATTTCGATTCGACCCCGGTCGAGTGAGTCGCTATGATCGGCCCTACCCCTCATGGAGGTGTCCAACCCGCCCTCACCCCGATCTCAGGTGCGCTGTGACTACAAGTCCCCACACTGCCTCGCGTCCGATGGTTGTCGGCGTCTGTAGCTGGAGCTTGCAAGTCGGGAGCGTGGCCGAGTTGAAGCGACTACTCGACTCGATCGGGGTCGACGCCGTGCAGATCGCGTGCGGCGACCCGAACCATGCAAGCTGGGAGGAGGGAGACGGCCTGCCCGAGGCGGCACTCGCCTCCGGCCTCCGACTGACAGGCGCAATGCTCGGCTTTCCGGGGGAAGACTATACGACGCCCCAGACCATCCGGGAGACAGGCGGATTTGGCAACCCCAGCGACAGGCCCGCGCGTCTCGATCGGCTCCGCTGGGCCGTTGATCGCACCGTCGCACTCGGGCTAACCGACCTGATGCTTCACGCCGGCTTCCTTCCCGACCTCAATGATCCCGCACGTTCGACGATGCTCGACACGCTGGCGAAGGCCGGGCAGATCGCCCTTGAACGGGGGGTCACGCTCGCTTTCGAGACTGGGCAAGAGACGGCGGACCTGCTCAGGAAGACGCTCGACGATCTCAAAGCCCCAAACCTCAAGGTCAATTTTGACCCGGCGAATATGCTCCTGTACGACATGGGCGACCCGATCCGTGCCGTCGAGATTCTCGGCCCTGACATCCAAAGTGTCCACGTCAAGGACGCGAAACGCCCCACGATAAAGGGGCACTGGGGTGAGGAAGTGCCGCTCGGCAAGGGTCAGGTGAACATCCGCGAGTTCCTCCAGGCGCTCAAGCGAGTCGGTTATTCCGGCCCTCTGATGGTGGAACGCGAGATGGGAGACCAAGCCACGAGGATCAGCGACATCCGTCATGGACTCGATTTCATTCGCGAGTGCCTGGCCTGACGCTCTGTCTCGAACTCTTCGGCCCGCCGTTTGCCCCATTGGCTTGCGATGGGCGGGGTATCGTGCCTCGCGATTAAACGGGATTTCGAGGGAGACAAACCGATGATGCGATCCTCCAGGATCGGTCCGGGATTGGCGTTGATCGCACTGATCGCGGTCGGTATGTACCGTGTGGAGGCCCAGCAACCCGGCGCGGGCGAGAAGATCGGCGAGCGGCTCGACGACGCGGCGTCTGCCGTGAAGCGGACCGTCGGCAAGGCGGGGGACGCGGTCAAGGAGCAGTACTCGCGAGCCAAGTCCTCAGTCCATGCCCTGAGCATTGAAGGACGGGTCTATAGCCGCCTCCATTGGGAAAAGAGCCTGCAAGACGCCACACTCGACGTGAGCGTGAGCAACGATGGCACGGCGACGCTCACGGGCAGCGTGGCCGACCTCGCCGCCAAGGCGACGGCCGTCGACCTAACCGGGAGAACGGTCGGCGTCGTCCGGGTCGTCAATCAGCTTACGACGGCCACTGCAGCCCCCTAAGCCGAACTTCGTCAATAACCGAGGGCCTCCGCATCGGAAGAATGCGGAGGCCCGTCGGTTCTTATCAAGCGAATGAACGGCGATCCACTTATTCGAGGATCGACTTGACGACCTGGGCCAGCTCACGGCCACCCTCGGTCAGTCCATAGAAGTTGTGCTTGCCGGAGCGACGGGGCTCGATCAGACGGCCGTGACGAAGAAGGGCGAGGTGGTGACTGACAGCAGGCTGGCTCTGGGTGCCCAGATCGGTGCAGAGTTCGGAGACGTTACGCTCCTTCTCGGACAAAAGCATCAAAACCTGAAGACGAGTCGGGTCGGACACCTGCTTGAGGAGATCGGCCACGCGGCGGATCTCCGCCGAGGGGCGGGCGGGGGCGGCTGCGGCGGCGGCGGCGGCGGACTTCGCGGAAGCCTTAGAACCGACCGATGACTTGGTAGAAGTGGCTGCCATGTAACCCCTCAAAGCGTGTAGTGATGATTTGTTGTCAGGCATCGCGGGGGGAAGCCGAACCGCTGGGCGGTTATAACGGCTTGCTTGGTAAAATAATATGATATTCGCTAGTCACGTCAACCCTCTCTCGTTCGCTTCCATGTCGATTCGCCATTGCGCCTGACCCGTATTGGGGTCGCGTTTGCCCTTGCGATCCGTCCCCGCGCCCGAGAATCCTCAAAGGCATTGAAACCCCTCCAACTTCCCCGATCCGTGTCAAAATGTATGGGCTGTGTCGTCGCTAAGCGTAAACATTTCTTGACATCATGCACGACAATGGGCCATTTTCGTCCGGTGTCGGCATGTCTTCGCGAATACGAATGCTGCTGCAGAGGGATGGTGCGATCCGGTCGCGGTGGCGCGCCTCGAAGGATGACATGCAGAATTCGGCTTGCCGAGGCGGCATGGGGGACGTAAAGTAGATCCATTAGGGAGACTCCGACTTTCGCGAACGGGTTCGGCGTCGTGCGTCGAGGGGCGAGGCGGTGTCCCCGCGTATGAAAGCCGAGAGAGCCGATGGCGGTGATCACCGAGACGGCGTATCAGCAGTGCCTCAACCTGGCCTGCCTCACGACCCTCGGGGTTGAGCAGGCGGCCTTCGCCTGCCCGAAATGCGGTGACCTGCTCGACGTCGTCTACGACTGGGACCGACTCCCGGTCCCGAGTCGACTGAGCGAGTTCGAAGCCAAATGGTCTGACCGACTCAACCCCTTAAGTTTTTCGGGGGTCTGGCGATTCCGCGAACTCTTGCCGTTCGCCCCACCCGACCAGATCGTCACGGTTGGCGAAGGCCAGACGCTGCTCCAGACGGCCGACAAGGTTGGCCAGTTTGTCGGCCTCAACCCCGGCTGCCTGAAGCTCCAGTACGAGGGCATGAATCCCTCCGGGAGCTTCAAAGATAACGGCATGACCGCCGCTTTCACGCATGCGCGGATGGTCGGGGCAAGGCGTGTGGCGTGTGCCAGCACGGGGAACACCTCGGCCGCCCTCGCCGTCTATTGCTCGGCGACTTCGTACGGATTCAAGGCGATCATTTTCATCGGGTCGGGCAAGATTGCCTACGGCAAGCTGGCTCAGGCGCTCGACCACGGCGCGCTCACAATCCAGATCGTCGGAGACTTCGACGACGCCATGCACCGCGTCAAGCAGGTGGCCGACCGATTGGGCATCTACCTGATGAACTCGGTCAATCCGTTCCGGCTCGAAGGGCAGAAGACGATCATGTACCGCGTGCTCGAGGCCCTTGCCTGGGAGCCGCCGGATTGGATCGTCGTCCCCGGGGGCAACCTTGGCAATTCGAGCGCGTTTGGCAAGGCGTTCATCGAACTTAAGCACCTGGGGCTGATCGACCGAGTGCCCCGGCTCGCCGTCATCAACGCGGCTGGTGCCCAGACGCTCGACCAGCTCGTCAGTACCCACGGTCTGACCTGGTCCAACGGCCTGCCCGACATGAACCTCACGGATCGCTATTACGCCGGCCTCGATGCCTCTGGGCTCAAGGCGTCGACGATCGCTTCGGCTATCGAAATCAATAGGCCGGTCAATCTCAAGAAGTGCTTGAGGGCGATCGACTTCTGCGATGGCGTCGTCCGGCAGGTCAGCGACCAAGAGATCATGGACGCAAAAGCGTGGGTCGGCGCGGGGGGCCTCGGCTGCGAGCCGGCCAGCGCCGCGAGCGTCGCCGGGGCGAAACGACTCCGCGAAGAGGGGATCATCGCCCCGAGCGAGACCGTCGTCTGTATCCTGACGGGGCACCAGCTCAAAGACCCAACAGCCACGGTCGCCTATCACGGGGCCGACCAAGAAAACTTCGAGAAGGTGCTCGGGTCGCGCGGAGTCCGGAGAGCTGGGTTCGCCAACCGTCCGGTGATCGTCCCCAACGACCTCGACGACATCATCCGGACGATCGCTCTCTACTCGGAATCCGGAGACGCGAACGGCTCCTCCGATTGAGTCGGGCCACACTGCGGAACATCACACATCAATTCGCCTCAGAGTCGGGGCAGAGGACGATCGACGTGTCGGACAGACCCCTCTCGCTCGCCATCCACGGCGCGACCGGACGCATGGGCGTTCGGCTAATCCACCTGATCCAGGACGACCCGACGCTGAGGCTGGGGGCCGCGATCGACCGCGCTGGCCATCCCGGGATCGGTCAGGACATCGGGCCGCTCGTCGGGCTTGGAATCCTCGGGGTGCCGCTGAGTTCGAGTCTCGAAGTCGCGGTCGATGCGGTCATCGACTTTTCAGCACCCGCCGCCTCACAGGCGATTGGCTTGGTCTGTCGCGACCAGGGGATTCCGTTGGTGGTTGGGACGACCGGATTCGATCCCGATCAGAAACGTGAGCTCGAACTCGCCGCCGACCGTATCCCTCTCCTGATTTCGCCCAACCTGAGCCGCGCCGTTAACTTGTTGATGAAGCTGGCGGGAGAGGCGGCCAAGGCCCTGGGTGATTCCGCCGACATCGAGATCGTCGAGCGGCATCACAAGCTCAAGAAAGACGCCCCTAGCGGCACCGCGCTTCGGCTTGCCGAGATCGTGGCGAAGGCGATCGGCTCGGATCGCTTCACTCACGGCCGCGAGGGGCAGATCGGCGAGCGTCCCAAGGGAGAGATCGGCCTTCACGCCCTCCGGACAGGCGATAATCCAGGCGAACATACGGTCGTCTTCGGCCTTATGGGCGAGTGTCTCGAACTTACCCACCGCGCTTTGAATCGCGACGGTTTCGCCCGAGGGGCCCTCGACGCGGCAAAGTTCTTGGTGGGTAGACCGGCCCGACTGTACTCAATGGTTGACATCTTGGAATAATTGGCAACGTGTGCGAAACTCAACCGATCATCTTCGGTTGAATGTGCGGAGTAAGATCATTGCCGGCCGGCGCGAGGAGGTGTCTTTATGTCTGTTTGCGAGCAAGGATATCTGTGTGATGTCTGCGGTGGCGATGTCGAGGAATTGACTGATTCCGACCTCTATCTCCGTTATGTCCTCGGCGAGATCGATCCCGAGTCCCTGCATCTATCGCCCGAGCGGCATATCCGCTGCAACCCGATCTTGGCGCAATTTATCGTCACCGATGGGTTTGAGCCGGTCGTGGTCGAGGGGTATTTCGGCAAAGCGGAACTCGACCCCTCCTTTGTCGCTGAGGAAGAGTTTCGCGTGTCACGCGGCTATCTCCGGCTGGTCGAGTTGCCCCAGTTGGAATTGCCAATCATCGACTACCCTCTTCCTGAAGTGCTTCTCCGCTGGCAAGATGGGGCCGAGAAGGTCGCCGCAGAGCTCGTCAGCCGCACCGGCTGACGACCGGAAGTCCGTTGGGAAAGAGCGGTCCGTATGTGGCTGTGGTCCCGGAGGGAAGTCGAGGTTCCCGCCGGGCCTCGCCGTCGCCTTTTCCTCGACGACGATCCCGACCGCGCGGCTCTATTCCTCACTGAATATCCCGACGCGGTCTGGGTCACGACGGTCACAGAGTGTATCGAGCAACTGCAATCCCCCTGGGACGAGGTTCATCTCGACCACGACCTCGGGGGCGAGCAGTATGTCGACACCTCCCGCGACGATTGCGGGATGGAGGTCATCCGGTGGCTGGGCCTGGAGCCGCGACGGCATCTGAAATCGGCCCTCTTTACCGTCCACAGTCATAATAGCATCGCGGCCTATATGATGACGCTCCAGCTGAAGTCGATGGGCCTTCACGCCCAGATCAAGCCGTTCGGGCTCGGCGCTTGGAAGGCCCTGCCGCCCCGACCGCCGACCCTGCGAGACCGGCTCCGCGCCTGGCTGGGTCTCTCGACGACGGAAGGTCGCGCCGGGGGCTGACGCGCGACCGCGCTTGTCAAAGCCGCAAACCCTGTTCTACTATGGGACAGGGGCTACGGGGAGCCGGTCTCCCCGACCCTCAAGATCGCGATGTCTGAGGACGATTCCCTTGAGAACGGTCATCACCGGCGGCGCCGGCTTCGTAGGCTCGCACCTCTGCGAGCGGTTCCTCGCCGAAGGGCACGAGGTCGTCTGCCTCGACAACCTCCTGACGGGCAATAGGCGGAATATCGCCCATCTGCTCGATCGTCCGAAGTTCTCTTTCCTCGAACACAATATCTCCGAGCCGGTTGCGATTGACGGGCCGGTCGATAACATCCTCCACTTCGCCAGCCCGGCCAGCCCGGCCGACTACCTCGCCCATCCGATCGCGACCCTCAAGGTCGGCTCGCTTGGCACTCACAACGCGCTCGGCCTCGCGAAGGCGAAGAACGCCCGGTTCCTCCTGGCCAGTACGTCGGAGGTCTACGGCGACCCCGAGGTCCATCCCCAGCGCGAAGATTACTGGGGCAACGTCAACCCGATCGGCCCCCGAGGCTGCTACGACGAGGCCAAACGGTTCGCCGAGGCGATCACGATGGCCTACCACCGCTTCCACGGGGTTAAGAGCCGGATCGTGCGGATCTTCAACACCTATGGCCCTCGTATGAGGCTCAACGACGGCCGCGTCCTCCCTGCCTTCATGGGCCAGGTGCTCCGGGGCGAGCCGATAACCGTGTTCGGTAAGGGCGACCAGACCCGCTCGTTCTGTTATGTGACAGACCTCGTCGACGGCATCTACCGGCTCCTCCAGGCCGACTTCTCCGAGCCGGTCAACATCGGCAACCCGTCCGAGATCACCGTCCTGGAGCTGGCAAAGGAGATCATCGCGATGGTGCCCGGGACGAAAAGCACCATCGACTATTGCGACCTTCCCCAGGACGACCCCAAGCGACGTAAGCCCGACATCACCCGGGCGCAAACGCTTCTTGGCTGGAATCCGACGATCGACCGCGCCGAGGGCCTGAAACGCACGCTCGAATACTTCAAGACCGTCTTGTGATCGAACCTCAACCCCGTATCCTCGCCGTCGCCACCCAAGGCTCAGGTGGCGACGACGAGAACCGGTTGAAAGCCCTTCTTGAGCGACTCCCGGCTCAGTTCTTCGCGTTTGATCGCCGCGACAAACGGCGAAGCGCCCGGCTCCTCCTCCGCACGATCCGTCGAGACCGTCCTGACCTCGTGGTCATGGAGGGGACCGGCCTCGGCGGCGGACTCGCCCTGATCCTGGGCCGGTTGCTGGCGGGCGTGCCTTATGTCGTCAGCAGCGGCGACGCGGTTGGCCCGTTCATCGGGTCTGTCAGGCCCTCTCTCGGTCCCCTCTTCGGGTTCTATGAGCGTCGGCTCTGCCGCCATGCGGCCGGATTCATCGGCTGGTCTCCGTACCTGACCGGGCGTGCCCTGACCTTCGGCGCACCGCGTGCCATGACGGCGGCCGGTTGGGCACCGTTCGCCCCGAGACCGGAGTTGCGGGAGGAGGTCCGTCGACGTCTTGGCCTTTCGGACGAGGCCCTCGTCTTCGGCATCATCGGCTCGCTCGCCTGGAACCGACGGGTTGGTTATGGCTACGGTCTCGAACTCGCCGAGGCCATCTTGCGGGTCGAGCGACCCGACGCGCGGGTCGTGATTGTCGGCGACGGCGACGGCCGCCCCCACCTCGAAGCCCTCGCGGCCCGCTCCGGTGGCCGATGCATCTTGACCGGCCGAGTCCCCCGCGAGGACGTGCCGGCCTACCTCGCCGCCTTCGACGTGGCCAGCCTGCCGCAGAGCCTTGATGGCGTCGGGATGTTCCGTTACACCACCAAGATCAGCGAATACCTTGCCGCCGGGTTGCCGGTCGTCACGGGTCAGCTCCCCCTCGCCTACGACCTCGATGACGGCTGGATCTGGCGACTGCCGGGCCGATCGCCATGGGACTCAGCCTATCACGATGCCCTGGCGAAGCTTATGGACGGATTGACTCCCGGCGAACTCGCCCGGAAGCGAGCCGCCGTGCCGCTTGACCATCCGGAATTCGACCGCGACCGGCAGGTGGCCCGGACGACCACGTTTCTCCTCGACATCCTGGGAGAGCGACAGGGGCGGTCGGTATGATAGGCTATAGTTCGACCGGTGATGATCGACGATAACGGGTTGGGAGCGGCGGACATTTGATGCGTATCCTCGTCGTCGGCGGGGCCGGATATATCGGCAGCCACACTGTCCGCCGCCTGACGCAGGTTGGCCACGACGTCTGGGTCTATGACAACCTCTCGGTGGGCCACGCTGCGGCGGTCCCCGACGGCCGACTCGTCGTGGGAGATCTCGCCGACTCGGTAGCGCTCGAGAAGGCGCTCCGCGACCACGCCATCGACGCGGTGATGCACTTTGCCGCCTTCACCTCGGTTCCGGAGAGCGTGAGCGAGCCCGCGCGGTATTACCGGAACAACGTCGTCGGGGCCTTGAACCTGCTCGACGCCATGCGGACCGTCGGGGTTGGCAAGATCGTATTTTCGAGCACGGCGGCCGTCTACGGCGTCCCCGACCATGTGCCGATCCCCGAGGATAGTCCGCCGCGTCCGATTAATCCCTATGGATTCACGAAGCTCGCCATCGAGCACGCGCTGGCCGACTATGCGCGTGCCTACAACATCGGCTTCGCCGTTCTTCGTTACTTCAACGCCTGCGGGGCCTCGTCAGACACCTCGATCGGCGAGGATCATACGCCCGAGACCCATCTGATCCCGATCATCCTTCAGGTCGCCCTCGGCCGTCGCGAGCACGTCGCCGTCTTCGGGACCGACTATCCCACCCCCGACGGCACCTGCGTGCGTGACTATATCCACGTCGAAGACCTCGCCGAGGCCCACCTCCGCGTCCTGGCTCGGATCGAGCCCGGAAAGGGTTTAACCTACAATGTCGCCACCGGCGTAGGCTACAGTGTCCGCCAGGTGGTCGAGGCCGTCCGCAAGGTGACGGGCCATCCGATCCCGGTCGTTGAACGGCCGCGACGCCCCGGCGATCCGCCTGTGCTGGTCGCCTCGTCGCAGGCGATCCAGCGCGACCTCGGCTGGACGCCCCGCTATCCGAGCATCGAGACGATCGTCCAGTCGGCCTGGAAATGGCACTCGACTCGTCCGAACGGGTATGCGGATTATAAATTATAAGGCAGAAGCGTCGCCGATGTCCCCGACAAAACTCTACGACCGCAGAACCCCTTTTTTCAGTCAAGCCGCTTGCGTAAGCGATCTTTGTAGGAGTTACGCAGTTGGTGGCACAAGCGGGTTGCGCCAGCGGCCTTTGGCGGGTACGATCCGAGGCATGAACGCTCCTCGTTGCACCGAGTTCGACTACATCGACTTCCTCGTCGCTACGCCACGCACTTGCAGTTGTACCGAGGCCGCTCGCGTGCAACCCGACTCGCCCGACGCTCCGGCCCACGACTCGTTCACCCGGCTGCTCAACCGCCTGGAACCGGACGCCGAGGCCCTCTGGGCCGAGGCCAAGCCGCTGGTCGTCAGGCGACGCGGGGTACTGGTCATCGACGATTCGACCCTGGCCAAGCTCTACTCCCGCAAGATCGAACTGGTCACTCGGCACTGGTCGGGCAAACACCACGAGGTCATCAGCGGCATCAACCTGATCACACTCCTCTGGACTGATGGCGATCGTAAGATCCCGGTCGACTACCGGATCTACAGCAAGGCCGACGGCAAGACCAAGAACGACCACTTCTGGGAGATGATGCTGATGGCCAAGGGCCGCGGCTTCACCCCCGATTACGTCCTGTTCGACGGCTGGTACGCCAGCCTGGAGAACCTCAAGCAGATCCGCGACCACGGCTGGCCTTGGATCACTCGGCTGAAGGCCAACCGAAAGGTGACGCCCGACGACCGGATCACCCGGACGCTGGACGAGGTGGCCTTCGGCGCGGGAGGAAAGGTCGTCCACCTGCGGGGATACGGGCTGATCCGCGTGTTCCGGACCGACGACCCAAACGGCGTCGCGGAATACTGGGCCAGCAGTGACCTGGGGTTGGATGCAGGGATGAGGCAACACTACGCCGAGCTGAGCTTCGCGATCGAGAACTACCACCGGGATCTGAAGCAGAACTGCGGTGTCGAGCGCTGCCAGGCCCGATCGGAACGGGCACAACGCAACCACATCGGCTTCTCGTTGCGGGCGTTCTTGCGTCTGGAGTGGCACTTCTTCACCACCGGGATCAGCGGGTTCGAGGCGAAGTTGAGGATCATCCGCAGGGCGATCCAAGGCTACCTGGAACACCCCTCAATGGGGCTTCCAAAGCCTCGAACTGCGTAACTCCTACAAAGATCGCTTACGCAAGCGGCTTGACTGAAAAAAGGGGTTCTGCGGTCGTAGAGTTTTGTCGGGGACGTC
>JANXSY010000302.1 GCA_025356435.1 Isosphaeraceae bacterium
TCACCACGCCCGCCGCGTGTGTCCCTGCGCTTCGTGCGAGTCCTTCGAGGCGTCGTGCGAAGTCGAGCAGCCGCGCGACCTCCGGGTCTTCATCGGCCATCCGCTTGAGCTGAGGCTCGAGCTTGATCGCCTGTTCGATCGTGATATGGAGCACCTGCGGGATCAGCTTCGCCACCTGGTCGACTCGCGCCAGGGGGATGTTCAGGGCGCGGCCGACATCGCGCAACGCCGCCTTCGCGGCCATCGTGCCAAACGTGCCGATCTGCGCGACGTTCGCCGCGCCGTATTTGTTGCGGACGTATTGAATGACCTCGATCCGCCGGTCCTGGCAGAGGTCGATGTCAATATCCGGCGCTTCCGAGCGGTTGGGGTCAAGGAATCGCTCGAACAGGAGGTCATATTCGAGCGGGTCGACGTGGCTGATGTAGAGCAGATAGCTCACGATCGCGCCGCAGGCGGAGCCTCTCGCCGAGCTGGGGATGCCGGCCTCTCGGGCGAAGCGGACGAAATCCCAGACGATCAGGAAGTACGACGCGAACCCCATCCGGTTGATGATCGCCAGCTCGTGGTCGAGCCGGGCGAGCACTTCGGGGGACGGCCCGTTGACGTAGCGTTCCTTGATGCCCAGATCGCAGAGTTCGCGGAGATACGCCTCGGGCAACTTCCCGTTGGGGGGGGCGAACGAGGGAAAATGCCGCTTGCCGAAGTTCAGACTCGCGTAATTGTCTTCGACGAGGTCAGCGATTCTGGCCGAGGTCGCGAGGGCCTCTTCGTGCCCGGCCATCGCAACGTACATCTCTTCGGGCGAGCGGACGTGGAACTGGTTGTTTTCAAACCGCATCCGATTCGGGTCGTCGAACGTCTTGCCGGTGTTGATGCAGAGGAGGATATCGTGCGCAGGGGCGTCGTCCTGAGTCAGATAATGGGCGTCGCTGGTGCCGACGACGGGTAGGCCCATCCGCCGCGCCACATCAAGCGCGGCCTCTTTGCACTCACGCTGGATCTGGATGCCGTTGTC
Source organism: Isosphaeraceae bacterium (assembly GCA_025356435.1). Lineage (GTDB taxonomy): Bacteria > Planctomycetota > Planctomycetia > Isosphaerales > Isosphaeraceae > CAMFLR01. The sequence goes on from JANXSY010000302.1 coordinate 1,019, forward strand.
CTGGATCTCGACGTAGAAGTTCTCTTCGCCGAAGATCTTCTGATACCAGGCGCAGAGCCGTTCGGCGTCGGCCGTCTTGCCGTGCAACAGGTGGTCAGAGAACTCGGCCGAGGCACAGCCCGAGAGGCAGATCAGCCCTTCGGAGTGCTGTTCGAGGATCTCCTTATCGATCCGAGGCTTGTAATAAAAGCCTTCCAGGAACGACTTCGACGACAACCTGAGCAGGTTCCGCCACCCCTCAGCATTGCGGGCGAGCAGGGTGAGGTGGAACGAGTGTTCCTGCCCATTCGCGCCTCCAGTCGTCCGCTCGTTCCGCTTATGGGGCGCGACATAGGCTTCGAGGCCGACGATCGGCTTGATCCCCGCCGCCTTCGCCTCGCGGAGGAACTCGACCGCACCATAGAGATTGCCGTGGTCAGTGAGCGCGATCGCCCCCATCCCCTGCGCCTTGGCGTGCTTCACCAGCGCGGGCAGCTTGCTCGCGCCGTCGAGGAGGCTGTACTGGCTGTGGCAATGGAGGTGGACGAACGGCTTGGCGGGCATCGATCACCTCGGGTGGAAGGTCGCATTCAGGATCGTAATCCTGAACATGCGCCTAGTCTAACCGAACGGCCGTCTGGATTGAAGCCGAGTGGGCGGATCACGTGCCGCATCCTCTCTCTTCAATATCGGCGATCCGTCATCCACCGAGAACGAAATCCGGCCCCATCCTCGTTCGTCGGGGAGGGTTAGACCTCCTGACGGCGTCGTTTCGTCCCCTATAAACGAACAGAGATCGGCCCGAATCACCCTGACGGGTGTTCCGAGACGATCGCGGTTCGTTCAGTTGATCCGATCATTCCGATCAGACACCAGCGACGGTGAGTTCTTCTTTCAACTCGATCGAGGCGTCGGACGACGAGTCGGAGGCTTCCAATCCTTGCACGAGCGCACTAAGCTGGAGGGCGAGCAGGCGGTCTGACTTGCTCAAACCTCGGACAAGATTCAGGAACGCCTCGGCACCGATCAGGACAGCCTTCGGCTTGCTGTGGATCGTGAGGACGTATCGGACGGTCGGGTCTTCGAGCGTATCCAAGACCTTCGGAAGGTCACGATGAAGCTCGCGACTCCCGATGAATCGCACGCGAGACTCAGGCATCTCCATCCTCTGGGCCGTAGATGGCCGATTTCAGGGGGTGGCAAGGTCATCCAGAAAGGATGGCCCGGGTGATAGGTAAGCCCTATGTTATCCCGATGGACGGCCTTAGTCAATTGGGCGAGCGTTGAAGAGTCCGAAAAGATTCGGTGAAGACCATCCCGATTGGGCGTCGGCACGAGCGAATGGCAATCCTCCCCGACCGTCCGTCCGGGTTGGCTCGGGCGGGTCACTCTCGTACACTGAGGGCATCGAGTCGACCCGTTGAAGTCGCCGAAAGGACTGCGCCACCAATGATCGTCAGCCGCACGCTCGCCGTTTCGACCTGGATCGGAGTCATCGTCGTCATGAATCTCGGAGCATCGCCCGACGCGGGCGCAGAGTCGCCGGGGAAGAGGGCGTTCGCCTATCCCGAGGCCCGCAAAGACACGACGGTCATCGACGACTATCACGGCACGAAGGTGGCCGACCCCTATCGATGGCTCGAAGATCCCGACTCGCCCGAGACGCGAACCTGGGTCGAGGCTGAGAACAAGGTCACGTTCGCATTCCTCGAATCGATACCGCAGCGGGCCAAGATCAAAGAGCGAATCACCCAGCTCTGGAATTATGAGAAGTTCGGCATCCCTCATAAGGAAGGGGCTCGCTACTTCTGGTCGCGCAACAGCGGGCTCCAGAATCAGGGGGTGGTTTACGTCGCCGACGGGCTCGACGCGACGCCTCGTATCTTGATCGACCCGAACACGCTGACGAAAGACGGCACCGTGGCGCTCGCGGGGCAGTCGATCACGCAGGATGGCTCGCTGATGGCCTATGGCCTCGCGGCGGCGGGTTCGGATTGGAACGAGTGGAAGGTCCGCGACGTGGCGACCGGCAAAGACCTCGTCGACAACCTCAAATGGATCAAGTTTTCGACCGCATCCTGGACCAAAGACGGCAAGGGCTTCTACTACAGCCGATTTCCCGAGCCCGAACAGAACGCCAGCCTCAAGGGGGCGAACTACAACCAGAAGCTCTATCATCACAAGGTCGGCACATCCCAGGCCGAGGACACGCTCATCTATGAACGTCCCGACCACAAAGAATGGATGTTCAACGGCGAGACGACCGAAGACGGGCAATACCTCATCATCACCGTTCGCAAGAGTTCAGACAGCAAGAACCGCGTTCTCTATGTTGACCTCGCCCAGCCCGACGCCAAGCCGGTCGAGCTGATCGACAACTTCGACAACGAATTCAACTTCGTCGACAACGAAGGCCCCGTCTTCAACTTCCAGACGAACAAAGATGCCCCGCGCGGCAAGGTCGTGGCGATCGACGTCCGCAAGCCCGCCGCGAAAGACTGGGTCGAGGTGATCCCGCAGGCCGCAGAGACGCTCGAAACGGTCAACAGCGTCGGTGATCACTTCATCGCGCTCTATCTCAAAGACGCGCTCACGCAGGTGAAGCTGTTCGACCTGGGCGGCAAGTTCGTCCGCGAGCTGACATTCCCCGGTCCCGGCACGGCCACCGGCTTCGTGGGCAAGCGGAAGGACAAAGAGACGTTCTACTCGTTCACGTCGTACATAAGCCCGCCGACGATCTTTAAGTATGACATCCCTTCCGGCGCAAGCACGGTCTTCAAGAGCCCCAAGGTTGATTTCAACCCAGGCGAATATGAGTCGCATCAGATTTTCTTCAAGAGCAAAGACGGCACCAAGATCCCGATGCTCATCAGCCACAAGAAGGGCCTGAAGCGAGACGGATCGAACCCCACGCTGCTCTACGGCTACGGCGGGTTCAACATCTCGCTCACCCCCGCGTTCAGCCCCGCCACGCTCGCCTGGCTGGAAATGGGCGGCGTCTATGCCGTGCCCAACCTGCGCGGGGGTGGCGAATACGGCGAGGAATGGCATCAGGCCGGGACGAAGCTCAAGAAGCAGAACGTCTTCGACGACTTCATCGCAGCGGCCGAATACCTGATCGCCGAAAAGATCACCTCGACGCCCAAGCTCGCGATCGCGGGCGGGTCGAACGGCGGGCTGCTCGTCGGGGCCTGCATGGCTCAGCGGCCCGACCTCTTCGGCGCGGCGCTGCCGGCCGTGGGCGTGATGGATATGCTCCGGTTCCA
>JANXSY010000027.1 GCA_025356435.1 Isosphaeraceae bacterium
GGAGGACTCGTTCGCGGAGAGGGACGGTTCTTACTCGGCCCAGCCGTGGGCATCGCGGACCGCGACCATCGCGGCGAGGATGTCGTTCCAGGTCTGAGGTTTCATCATGACGGCGTTGGGGAACATGCAGCCATCCCAGCAGATGTGCCGGGCCTTCCTGGTAACGTCCCCGTGCTCGTCGCGGAGCCAGAAGCCGGCGTGGTGGACGATGTCGAGCTTGCCGGCCGGGTCGGTTGCGAGGCAGTGGCGGCCTGTCTTGTCGTGCGAGCCCGTGCCGTGGACCGTGGCGTCGTTCTGGGCGACGTGGAAGTCGATCGTCCACGGTCGGAGGGCGTTGGTGACAGTCCGGAGCGCCTCGTCGAGCTTCGAACGGTCTTTCCAGTCATAGCCTTCGGGGAGAAGCCGGTCCTCGGGGGCGTTGTAGCCCATCGTATACAGCAGGGTGTGGGCCATGTCGGCCTGGAAGCCAACGGTCTCGGGCTCACCCACCCGTTCGAGCAGGTCGACCATCTTCCGCCACGAGTGCATGCCGCCCCAGCAGATTTCCCCCTCGGCGGCGAGCTTCTCGCCGTGGTCCCGGGCGATCTTGCCGGCCTGCTTGAAGGTTTCGGCGATGCGGGCTTGGTTCCCCTCGGGGTCTTGAAGCCAGTCCGACGGGCCGGAGGCTGAGTCGATCCGGACGACGCCGTGGGGTCGGACGCCCAGCTCGCGAAGCCGTTTGGCGATCCGGACTCCCTTGGTGACCTGCTGGAGGAACTTGGTACGGCCTTCGCCAGCGTCGAGCGCAGGGCCACCGCCGGTGGGGGGCCAGACCGGGGCGACGACCGACCCAATCGTCAGTCCTCGCGAGCGAACCTTGTCGGCGAGGACCTTGAGGTCGTCGTCGGTCGCGTCGATCTCGACATGGGGGGCGAAGAGGAAGAGGTCGATGCCGTCGAACTTGACGCCGTCCACCTCGGCCGCGGCCGTCAGGTCGAGCATCGTGTCGAGCGAGATCGAGGGCTCAGAGCCCTCGCCTTTACCGACGACCCCGGGCCAGGCGGCGTTGTGAAGCTTGGGGAAGTTGTGAGGATGGCTGCCGCTCATCGAAAAGACCTCTCTCGACATCGTGTGGAGGACGACGACAGGATGCCAGCCCCGGCCCACGCAATCAAGACGTCCTTGCCGATTCAAGGCTGAAGACCGGGCCTCAGGGCATGAATATGGATCTATTCCGCCGGGTCGACCATCAAGACTTGCCGGATAGAGTGCTCGACCTGACGGACGTCTGGGATACCTGCCAGGATGTTCGGCGTTCCGAGCGGATGTAGCTGGGCGAGGAAAAGGTTCACGTCGCCCGTTCCATCGGGATATTCGACCCGGCTCACATTCTTGATGGATGCTTTGGGATAGGAATCGATTTCGACTCCTCAAGTCCCTCGATCGATCTTCCGATTGGCGATCGCTGAACCGACGTTCGGGATGGCCGCCAGGACGCTGACGAAAGCGACGAAGCCGGAGACGGTCCCGATGACGACCAGGAGGACGTCAACCTTGAGGATGCTCGTGCCGAAGACCCCGTTGAACGCCGCCGGAGCGAGGAAGCCAATGGTGATCGAGCCGACGATCCAGAGAGAGGCGTTCAAGGCCCCTGACCACGGAGACAGTTCGTCGGGCATTTCGGTCAATTCGAGGGCGTGTCACTCGATCAATAAGATATCTTGACAGGACTGGAGATAAAGCTTTCTCAGGCCCCGGTCTGAATTCGAGGCAGGACGACCGTCCGCAATCAGTCGTCGACATTCAGGAACAAGACCTTCAAACCCGGGAGCTCGGGAAGGGCGTCGGAAATCGCAACGCACGTCACAAAATATGAGGTGTTATGATTCGGTCGTGGACACTTCGGGGCCGGCGATCGTTGTCATGATCTCCCTCTCGTCGACCGGGGTGACGCCCGACCCGCAAGCAGGCCGGGCATCTCCACTGGCCCGTTACTTCGCGTGGTCTCCCACGCTCGGCACGCTCGGATGCACGTCGGGGCCGAAGTAACGCAGGCTCACGAAGGCCTCGACGCCGGTGTTCTTGAACGTCACGCCCGACTTGGCCCGCTTGGCGGTGACGAAGACTTCGTCCTTCGTGACCTCGCCGAACCGGATGAAGTTGGGGCTGTCGACCGCGAGGCCGCCGATCGAGCCGCTGCCCTGGACGACGATCACGCCGCTGGCCCCGGCGTCCTTGATCTCGACCGACTCACCGGGGAGGACGGTCAGCTCGCGGGCGCTGAAGAGCTGCTTGCCGTCGACCTTCCCGTAGACGACCCACTTGTCGACGTGGCCCTGCCCTTCGCCACCCGAGTGGACGATTGGCTCCAGATAGTTGTTGGCCTTGAAGTGCTCGTCGACGTTCTTCGCCCAGTCGAGCTGGTCGACGATGAAGTCGAGGTCGTGGTGCTTGTCCTCGGGCATGTCCTTGACGAGCAGCTCCCAGCCGACGCGACGGCCCTCGACCATTGACTGATACATGCCGAAGACGTCCGACCCCCACTGCGGCTCATAGGTGACGAGCGAGCCGGGGGCGTGCAAGACGGCGGGTGGGATCAGCCAGCCGGTGCCGGGCTTGAGTCGATACGCTTTTGAGTAGTCGAGGATACCGTTGTCGCCCTCGTTCCAGCGTTCCAGACACTTGCGAATATCTTCTTTCTTCGTCCCCGGCTCGAAACCCATGAACGTATAAGGAAAGTTGTTGCCGGTCCAATTGAGCTGGGGGGGGAAGTAATAGCTCTCGGGCTTCCCTTCGCGGCCGACAAGCGCGGCCTGTTGGGCAGTCTGGTGCATGTGGTGGGGGATCGGGCCCAGGTTGTCGAAGAACTTGCTATAGACCGGCCACTTTTTGTATTTCGACCAGATCGCCTCGCCGATCATTTCGGGTCCGTGAAGGTCGACGGCGTCCTTGAGGGTGAACCGCTCTTTCTCGTGGACAACGTAGCTCAGCCCTTCGTCCGGGGGAGCGTTCTCGTTGGCGGCGGCGGTGGTCGAGGAGAACCATCGCTCGTCAATGCCGCCGCGATGGGTGCCGAGAGCATAGAGGTCTTGCCTGGCGAGCTTAAGCCGCGCGCCCGGCATTAGGAACGAACGCGGGACCCAGGTCGGGGCCAGCCGAAGAATACCATCACCCGCATCGAGCGCCGCTCGGACACGGGCGTCGAGGTGCTGATCGCTCATCCGTCGATATCTCCACCCAGGCCACGCAAAGGGGGGCGTTGCCGCTTCTGTAAATCGATAAAAAAGGGCTATTGTCGATGCCTTGCACAGAACCCTCAATGGAGAACTTGTTGTAGTGGCGGCCTGGCCAGGATGCAAGCAAAAACTCGGCTTTGTTGCCGTTCGATATCGCTTCGCTACGATTAATTCCCAAATTCGCGGTTCTTGACGATAAATCCCTTGGTCCTAACTGCTTCATAAAGAACGAATATCAGGCACTCCGCCTTACTTTCAGGCAAATCCTCATGTCCTATGGCGCTGTAGAAAACATCCAACCGCGAATATTTCGTTGAGTTTTCAGAAAAATTCTAACCCTTAAACGTTTTTTCGCTCACGATTTATGGAAAAGACGTTGAAACTTAACAAATTCGTACTCGAGTCTGCGGCAAAAAATTTGCTTTCATCAAAAACTTACTCAGTTTTACTCTGACAATAGAGCGATTCGTTAGTGTCCAAAGTGCATTCGCTAACATTCGCGCACATCTAGATCAGTAAATTATCTCGATTTTAATTTGCATTGACGGATTTCACGTCCATTCATCTCTTTAATAAGGAGGCCTCTTCTGATCCGACCTCTCTTTATCTCGCTGCTCTTAAGAAATGACATAAATCGCTGCTTATTCATCGTTTTGATCTTCATGCCGGGACTCAATCACTTCGGAGGCATCTATGACTAAATTCGAGCGTCGTCGTGTCTGTCGCGGTTTTACCCTCATCGAACTTCTGGTGGTCATCTCGATCATCGCTGTTCTCATCGCCCTCTTGTTGCCGGCCGTTCAAGCGGCTCGCGAAGCTGCCCGCCGCTCTCAATGCGTCAACAATCTCAAGCAGATGGGGTTGGCCATCTTCAATTACGAGAGCTCTTTAGGCGTCCTCCCCCTCGGCGCTAATTACCAGGGATCAATCGATGCTGGGACGGGATGCGGGTACACGACCTTTAACGGTACACGCGAGTGGGGTACCCTCGCGATGATCCTCTCGTACGTCGAACAGACCAACGTCTACAATGCGATCAACTTCAACTGGCGTCCGGGCGGTGGAACGCAGAACGGCAACTCTCCTGGACTGGTCAACAGCACGGCCATGCTGACCAAGATCAGCGTTTACGTCTGCCCGAGCGACTTTCCGATCACCCCCTATGCGGTCCCCTCTGCCTCGAAAAACGGTTACTCCCAGACTTCCTACTTCCCATCAGGCGGGACATGGAACACGCTTGGGTTTTTCGCTGGCCCTGACTGCTGGCAGCAAGATCAGGGCAACGGTGCCTTCGACGACTATACCGCTTACCGGATCGCCGACATTACCGACGGTATGAGCAACACGATTTTCGTCGGTGAGGCGGCAAGGTTCAAGAACGATCCGGACCCCGTTTTCAATCAGTGGAACCGGTTCGAGTATTTCGGCTCCGCGCTGACACCGAACACGGGTTCGGGTCGTCCGCAAGGCCTTGGTTATGAAGTTCCCCGAATCAACGCGAATCCAGTCGATGGCAACCTGCCCCCCGGGACGAATTATCCCGACACCTCTGACTATAAGGCATGGGCGCTGCCGGCCAACGTGCCAATTTACAAAGAGTACGGGCAGTGGGGATTCAGGAGCCAACACCCTGGCGGAGCCGACTTCCTCTTCGGCGATGGCTCGGTGAGATTTCTCAAAAACTCGATTGACCAGGCAACATACATGGCTCTCGGCACGCGAGCGATGGGCGAGATTATCAGCTCCGATTCTTATTGATCCCGAGCGTTACCTCTCTGACAACCCCCCCAGGAGCTCCGCCCTCAATGATTGCGAAGTCGTTCCGATGGTGTCTCATGGCGATCACCGTGTCGTTCATGACTGGATGTGACAACAATCCTGAGGGGCCGGCCGCCCCATCGACGACTGCTAAGCCCACTGAAGCCGCAGCCAAGCCGAAGAGTAAAATCAAGGATGCCAGGCAACAGTCAGCAGTTGACTAATTGTCAGCTCTGCCGCTTTATCTCGATCGAGTCGACGGCCCGTGCGTGTCCTCTTCTCCCGCGAGGAGAAGGTACGAGCGGGCCTTTTTTCTCGCTCTGGCGTGGGTTAAGACCTGGACGAACTGCCACTGAGAAGCTTGGGGTTGATCCGGTCGCACTGCTCTTGCGTCACGTCGTAGACGTAAATTGAGTGGCCCATCCTGGCAACGGGCGTCAACTCGGCGAAATAGTCGAACGCCGGCTCGATCGCATTCCAGGCCGGTTGCCAGGTGAAGGCGGGGTCTCCCCGGTCGAAAAGCCGGAACGGCAGGCCACGCACGAATGATGCGCTGATCGCATAAACGCCCGGCGTGAGCCTGGGCGAGGGGCCGACCCGCGACGGATGCGGGGTCGCGCTCATCGGCCTGACCTTACCAGCACGAGCCGGGGGCAGGAACCAGACGAAGTCGCGGTCGGGGACGAGGACGACGTTCGGGTTGACCTGGCCGAAATACGCCAGGCCGACAGGCTTGCCCGGCCGGTTGGCGGCGAGCCAGCGCTTCAGGGTGACGAGGTCTTGCCCCCAGTCGAGGTTGCTGTCAATCAAATGCTCCGGACCCCGGTTCGGTCCCCCCGAGAGCCAGTTGAAAGTCGCCAGGTAGCTCGGGTGGATCAGGGCCGTTTGCAGGGTCGTCAGGCCGAGGCCGACCACAACCAGCGCGGCCATCGGCCTCCTGGCCTTGCCCCGCAGCGACGACAACCAGGGGACTAGCTTGCCCGTGGCGATAAAGACGAATGGAAAGATGGAAAGAACGTAACGTATACCTAGATTAATATCCGTCAGAGCGCTCATGACAAAGAGCATGATTGCCGGAAAGGCGAGCACGGCGACTTCGTCGAACCAGGCAGCCCGGTCCCGTCGAACGACGACCAGGGCGACGAAAGACAGCGCGACGAGCAGCCAAGTTCCCTCGGGCACCTTGTAGACGAGGCAAGCGAGGTAGTAATACCACCACCCGGTCCGCCTCATCTCGCCGTCGAGATAGACGGGATAGCCGGTCTTCTCGCCAGGCGGGGCGTTCGGGTCGAGCCAGAAGGCGGGCAGGCCCTCGGTCTCGACCTTCTGGTCGTCGAAGCCGAGCACGAATTGCGCGGGGAGAGGGACCGGCAGGCGATCGAGCCAGGTGTCCCGGAATCGATTGATCCGGTGCTGCCAGGACACTTCGAGCAGCCGGTTGGCGCTCCTCGGCCGTCCCTTCGCCAGTTCGCCCGGCGTGATCGGTCGGGTCAGCGATTGACTCGCCAATTCATAGGAACCGAGCGGCTTGCCGACTCCTTCGAAGCCATAGCCGACGCAGATCGTCGCCAGGCTGATCGCCACCATCACGCCCCCCTGCCCCGCGTCGCGCAGGAAGCGTCGGGGCCAACCGGCGAAGTTACGCTCGATCGCGAGGCGGGCCAGCCAGAGGAGCGGCCAGTAGCCGTAGAGCAGGAGCAGGCTGAATTTCGTGAGCTGTGCCAGCCCGAGGGCTACCCCAGCGAACAACACACCCTTCCAGCTCGGCTGGCGGAGATATCGCCAGAAGAGATACGTCGCGCCGACCGCCATCGCAGCTCCGGCGACATCGCTCGTAATCAGCCGGGCATGGGCCAGGATATTCGGGCAGAGGCACCACATCGCCAGGCTGAGCAGGCCGCCCAGACGCCCATAGAGGCGGCTCGACCAGGCGAACACAAACAACCCACCGACGACCGAAAACAGCGGCATCACCATCCGCGAGACGGTGAACAGTTCGAGATAGCGGTCCCGATTCAGATAGGCGAAGAGCAGGGCGAAGTCGGGATGCGAGGGCGGGTCGGTCGTCCAGTATCTCGTGGTGTAGAGCCCCGCCGTCTCGGGGCTGAGCAGCAACGCCGGGATCGCCGCGACGAGCTTCGAGAGCGGGGGGTTATGGTGATAGAGCTTGAACGTCCCCTTCTGCCAGTAGGAGATACCGGCAGGCAGGTGGGCGACCTCGTCGACTGTAGGGTTCTCACGCCTCAGGCTATCGAACGCGAGCGCGTAGTGGACAGCCAGGAGGAGGACAACCGCCAGCGCGGTCCGCGTCTTGGTCAGGCCATATGGCGACGCGACGGTCTCGGTCTTGGGGTGCCGGGTCATGCGCCGGCCCTCGGGCGTCGGGACTGCGAGTTGGCTTCGTTTGGTCGGCGCGGAAGGTCTTGCCGTGTTGATTGGCTTCGTTCGGTCATCGAACGGCGAGCGATCCCTCCCAGTTTGGGAACAGCGTCTGGTCTCCTCCCCCCTTGCGGGGGAGGGTTAGGGTGGGGGGGCACGGCTCGATAAGTTTTGTGAATATCATCCCTTGCGGCGAACACGCCCCCCCACCCTAAATCTCTCTCACGGGGTGGGGAGGAGACGAGAGTTGGCTTCGTTTCGCGCGAGCCGCATTGCAGGGCGGATTGGCTTCGTTCGGTCAACGAGCGTGGGGCGATCGCTCCCCGCTTTGGAGCGACTTCTGGTCCCCTCAAGGGAAGGACCGAAGTTGGCTTCGTTCGGCGCGGAGGGTCGTGCCGAGCGGATTGGCTTCGTTCGGTCGGGACTTCGGATCGACCCGGCCGAGGTCCGTCGGTCCTTGGAACTGACGCGACCTCCCGCCCGCGCGAGACCCGAGTTGGCTTCGTTCGGCGCGAGCCCCTCCACCGAACCGATTGGGTTCGTTCGGTCGGCCTAGCGGCGCGGGGGTTGGGTTCGTTTGAGCGCAAAGTCAGAAGTCCGATCGGGAGGCGATTGGTTTTGATATGCGACACCTCAGCCAACGCCTTCATCATCTGCGTTTGCCGGCACTCTTGTCCCGCGAATCGCTCAACCGTTCGCGAGTTCGCCCATCGCCTTGAACGACGCTTTCAGGTCGACATAGAGCCCACGATAAATCGGATAGGCGCGGTCATAGAACGACGCGACCTTGGCGTCCTTCGGCGTGGTCTCGACGACCCGGATCGTGGCGTCGCACGCCTCGGGGACGCTCGAAAAGCCGCCGGTGCCCACCTGAGCAAGCAGAGCCACCCCGAACGCGGGGCCTTCACTCGCATTGATCGTGCAGACATCCTGACCGTAGATATCGGCCTGGATCTGCTTCCAGAGGGCGTTCCTCGCGCCGCCACCAGAGAGGCGGATCTCGGTCAGAGTGACGCCCATCTCGCGGATTAGTTCGAGACTGTCACGCATCGCGTAGGTGGCCCCTTCGAGCACCGCGCGGATCAGGTGGGGCCGACCGTGACGAACCGTCAGGCCGATCCACGCCCCCTTGGCGTCGGGATCAAAGTGGGGCGTCCGCTCGCCGGTGAGGTAGGGGAGAAAGAACAGCCCCTCCGCTCCCGGTCCCGCGAGCGCGGCCTCGTCGGTGAGGAGAAAATAAGGATCGACCCCGCGTGCCTTGGCGGCCTCAACCTCGGACTGGCCGACATTGTTGCGATACCACTGGAACGAACCGCCGGCCGAGAGCACGACGCCCATGACGTGCCACGCCCCGGGCACCGCATGGCAACCGCGCTGAAGCCGACCGAGCGGGTCGAAGCCGGGCTCGGAGGTGTGGGCGAAAACGACGCCCGAGGTGCCCATCGTCGCCGAGACCGCGCCGGGACGGACGATCCCGTTGCCGACCGCGCCGGCGGGCTGATCGCCGCCGCCGCCCACGACCGGTGTGCCGACGAGCAGCCCCGTCGCCTCGGCACCAATCGTGCTGACCTGGGCCGAGACTTCGAAGCTCTCGAAGCAAGGGGGCAGCAGCGCGGGGTCGAGGTCGAGCTTGGCGAGAAGCTCCTTACTCCATCGGCGGTTGGCCACGTCGAGCAGCAGCGTTCCCGAGGCGTCGCTCACCTCGGTCGCATAGGTGCCGGTCAGTCGATAGCGAACGTAGTCTTTGGGCAGGAGGACTTGCCTCACCTTCGCCCAATTTTCGGGCTCGTGGTTGCGGAGCCAGAGGACCTTCGGCGCGGTGAAGCCGGTGAGCGCGATGTTGCCGACCATCCGGACCAGAGCCTCACGCCCCCCGGCGCGGGCCTCGATCTCGGCGCACTCGGCGGCGGTCCGCTGGTCGTTCCAGAGCAATGCCGGACGGATAACCTTGCCGTTGGCGTCGAGAAACACCGATCCGTGCATCTGGCCACTGAGGCCGATGCCCGTCACGTCGCCCGGCTTGAGCCCGGCCTTGGCAATCACGGCCTTCACAGTCGACCTGGTCGCCTGCCACCAGAGTTCGGGGTCTTGCTCCGACCAGCCCGGCCGGGGATAGTCGCACCGGTATTCGGCCGATGCGCTCGCGAGGATGGCCCCGGTCGCGTCGATGGCCAGCGTCTTCGTCCCGGACGTCCCGATATCGATCCCCAGCGTCACGCCCACGGCCCGACCTCCCAGCGCTCGCCGCACCGCAAGACCTTCGGCCCGACCCCCACCGGCAACCGGCGAGCCTCAGCCTCGAACGTCTCGACCGGCACAGTATTGAACGTAAACATGTCATAATGATGAGGGACAACGAATCTCGGTCTGACGACGGCAGCCAGGTCGACCGCCTCGGCGCTCGACATGTTCCCCGCAACGCCCCGTCTCGGGTCTCGGCCATTGATCGGCACGAACATCACGTCGAACGACTCGGAGCCAAGCGCCTCGACGAGGCCGTCATAGGTCAGGCTATCGCCGCTGTGATAGAGCCGGAGGCCCTCGACCTCGACGACGAACCCCAGATAAAGATGATGACCGTAGTCGTTCCTGTCGAGACCCTCGTGGGCAGAGGCGACGGCTCGGATGCGAAATCCAGCGATTTCGATCGTCTCGCCCGCGTCGATCCCGACCACCCTCTCGGATGAATCGACCTCTGGTCCCCTCCCTCCTTGTGAGGGAGGGATAGGGTGGGGGGTCGCGCCGACATCACAGCCCGACGAGAGGAGTTGCTGTCGATTCGGAACCGCCCACCCTAACCCTCCCCCACAAGGAGGGAGGGGACCAGATGAAATCTCTCGGAAAGAGGAAATCATCTCTCTCGCATGGGAGATTAGAGCCTTCGGCACCACCAACAACGCCCCGACCGAAGCCCCAAGCATCGCCGGCACCGTCCCTGGGTCGAGATGATCCGAATGCTTATGACTGGCCAAGATCGCGTCGAAGCCCGTCAGTTCACCGCCCCGAAAGGGTGCCGCCGTCATCCGAACGTGCGGCTTGTCGGTGTCGGCGTACTTGTTTGTAAGGTGCTCAGAAAGATAGGGGTCGATGACGATCAAGCCATGACGCGATTTGATCGCGTACCCGCTCTGCCCAAGCCACCAGACCGAGATCGAGCCAGGCCGGGGCGAGTCGTTTGCGATCTCATCGAGCAAAATCCGACCCGAGGCGATCGGCTGGATGAGATCGCTCATGATTCCGACTTCACTTCGCGAGAACGGAGTAGACGAGGCCGGAGCCAGACAGCCACGTACCCGCCGACACAGCCGTGTACGAGCGCGAAGATCGATTGACAGGTCCACATCACGACGGAGATCGTGTCGCGGTAGTCCGAAAGGAATTGGTCGCGATCTCTGACGGAAGATGCGTTATAGAAGAAAATATATATCGCATAGGCAAGTCCTTTCGTTATCGAAGTGAACGCGAACACGATGATTTTATTTGAGAGGAGCGGCGACATCCAGGGATCGGACTGGGTGGTCAAAAACCCGGCGTAGATCAATCCGGCTACGGCAAAGCCGACCCAGAAGGTTCGCCTCGGATCGAGAACGGCCACGATCGCGGCACCGATCAAAAGCGTCAGCGTCCCCGTCCACGCCAGGCTCGCCACGAGCGGATTGGGGTGGAGGAACGCGGCCAACGCGACCCCGATCGCGGCGCTGATCCCCATCAGTCCAAGCAGTCTCGTCCGACGGCATTTCACTCGCTCGCTCCCAATTCCGCCCGCACCTTCCTCACTCCCTCGACCATCGCCCGCGCTTTCGCTATGGCGACATGCCTCGCGGTCTGCGAAAAGCCGCAGTCGGGGGTGACGGAAACGCGCTCGGGCGCCACGTATTTTAACACCATCCGTAGCCGATCAGCGACCAGGTCAGCTGGCTCGATCCAGGTGTTTTTGACGTCGACCAGGCCGACGGCTACGTCGATCGACTCGGGCAACTGGGCGAGCAACTCGACCTCGGACATCTCTCGGCTGGCGAATTCAAGCGCAAGCTGATTCACGCTCACGCGGCCGATGTCGGGGAAGAGTCCCGCGTACGATCGCCAGCCGACGGCCCTTGCGCGGTAGTTGCCGAAGCACATATGCATGCTGATATAGGCGTCGACGCCCGCGACGGTCCGGGCAATCACGTCGAGGAAGTGGTCGGGCTCGTCGGGGTGGCAGACGAAGCTCGGCTCGTCGAGCTGGAGGAAGTCGATGCCCGCCGCGACGCACGCTTTTAGCTCGGCGTTGACGATCGGGATCAGGGCTTCCGTGACAGCGATCCGGTCGGCATAGACGTCGCCGCCGTTGATGCAACCGGCGAGCGTGAACGCGCCCGGGATTGGCATCTTGGTCGGGGCATTCGTGACCTGGCGAAACCGGTGGTACTCGTCGAGCAGGCCGAGTCCGCGAGGGGCCTTAAGCGGCGCGACGCAACGATACTTGCTCCGCTGGTCGTGCGCTGGCGGTCCCCACTTGCGGCCGACGGGGAGCGGCGTGAGACCTTCGAGATGGTCGTAAAACCCGAGATTGAAGTCGATCCGACGCATCTCGCCATCAGTGATCCGGTCGAGACCAGCTCGCAGTTGGTCGTCGATCGCCAACTGCACGGCGTCTCGAACGGCCTCCTCGCGATCGAGGGGCCCGAAGCGGTCGGGCTCGGCCGAAACATCGGCGATAAATTTCTCATACCAGCCGGGGAACGACCAACTCCCGATCACGGTCGCGGGGATCAGCATAGGTTCAATCCACCGGTCGGAGGAATCAGGGTTTGCCGACAACTTTATCGACCGAGTCGACCGCGATCGGGTGATAGAAGGGACGGGCCTTGGCGTAGATCGCCCGGGCGCGGGCCTTACCGGCGTCGGTCTTGACCAGTTCCTTGTAGAGCGGCATGAGGAACTTGCGACGGCCGATCGTCGTCAGGAACGCTTCGAGCCGCACATCGGCCGGTGCATAGCCGTTGCGGACGGTCATCACGAGCCACTGCGCAGCGATCTCGGCATTGCCGCGTTGTGTCAGGCCGAAAGCGGTATCGAGATCGGCCATCTGGGCGGGGGTCAATCCCTCGGGCATGGCGCGGAGGAACTGGAGCCACTCATGGGTTGTCCAGTCGGCCGTCTTGACGTCCTTGGCGTTGCCCCCGCCGGCAAACTGCTCGGCGCTCCGACCGATCGCCGCCAGTTTCGCCGACTCCGGTTCGGTGAACGTCCCTTTGAGGTCGGGCTGTTCGATCCAGGCGTCGAGGTCGATTTTTGCGGCGGCTTCGGGATTCGTCGCGAACAGGCTCGCCTTCAGGTCGGCGACGAAGTCGGCCGTCGTGATGCTCTTGAAGGCGTTGCGGGAGAAATAACCTTTGAGATAGGTATCGAAAGCAGGTCGGCCGAATGCCTGTTCGACGGTCGCAAGGAAGAGTGCCCCCTTTTCATAGGGGATGCGGGTCATCCCGTCGTCGGGATCGCGGCCGGCCAGGTCAACATGGAGGACTTGATCGATGGGTTTATGGCTCGCGAGTTCCTCCTTCAAGTCGAGGAAGCCGAGCCGCTTCTCGACCGTCGCCACTTCGGCCCCGTAGATCTCCTCGACGATCCGCCGTTCTCCGTAAGTCGTAAACCCCTCGTTGAGCCAGAAGTCGCGCCAGGTGGCGTTGGTCACGAGGTTCCCCGACCATGAATGTGCCAGTTCGTGGGCGATCAAGGCGACGAGCGAGCGGTCGCCCGCGATGACGGTCGGGGTGGCGAAGGTGAGCTTGGGGTTCTCCATCCCACCGAACGGGAAGCTCGGCGGCAGCACGAGGATGTCATACCGACCCCAGCGATATGGCCCGAACAGCCTCTCGGCCGCCTCGACCATCTTCTCGGTGTCGGCAAACTCCCACGCGGCCTTTTCGACGACCGACGGCTCGGCCCAGACGCCAGTGCGCTTGCCAATAGGTTTGAATTTAAGGTCGCCGACGGCCAGCGCAATGAGATAAGACGGGATCGGCTCCTTCATTGTGAACAACGCGGTGCGGATTCGGTCAATATTCGTGCCTGATCGTTCGGCGCTCATAACAGCGATTAAGTTCTCACTTATCTCGATCGAGGCGTCATAGGTGATCCGAACGCCGGGCGAGTCCTGGAGCGGAATCCACGACCGCGCATGGATCGCCTCCGACTGCGTGAACAGGAAGGGATGCTTGCCGCCGGCCGTCCGCTGCGGGTCGAGCCACTGGAGGGCCGAGGCCGACGGAGAGGTCTTGTAAGTCACCCGGACGATCTTCGCGTCGTCGGGAAGGGTGATTTCGAGGGCCGATCCAAGGATCGGATCGGCGGGCTTGAGCGTATATTTCGTCGCGGCCAGGGTTTTCGGATTCGCCCCCGCTTCGACAGCCTCGATCGTCAGGTCACGCGTATCGAGTACGAGCGAGCCGGCGGCCTTGCGCTCGATGGTGAGGGTGGCCGAGCCGTGAAGAGTCTTCGTTGCGAAGTCGACGCTCAAATTCAGATCGAGATGGCGGACTACAGCCACGTCGGGATTGCTATAGGAATGGATGTCGCGAGCATTCACTGGGTTGGTTCCCATTCCGAGGCCCACCACCACCCCGATGACCCGGCACACGCACATTGGTCGCATCGATCGATTCTCCAAGGGCTGCCGATCCCGATCGCCTCGGCAAGTCATACCGACTCTAACGAGGCGACTCCTCGGTCACTAGGGTCTCTCGCCAATTCTTCTCCATCACGATAGGATGATTGCGTGGAGAAAATGATCGTTGCGCGACAAAAGCGCCAACGAAGAATTGCATCCATCGCGTATGAGAAGGTACGGTAGGGCAGTTGTTCAACAATTGACCGACCGCCATTCCAGGATGCAACGATCGCCACGGAGGGTCAAAGGGCCTTCTGGACGACGTTGAGGAGTTGGGAATGGACTCGCCCGACGGGCGTCGCCAAGAGGGCGGCGTCCTCCCGCCCGACGGCATGCCTGCTCCCGATCCCTTCGGACAGAATCGACTTGGGTCTGACCGAGACGCCGTTTTCGTCCCTCGCTTCGGACGGTGTCAACGCTGGGTTCTCGAAACGGAGACGCACGATGAACGGTGGACTTATCAGCCGCGGCCTATTCAGCCGCCGCGGTTTCTTGACCGTGGGGGCCGCCGGCTTCGGCCTGAGCCTGGGCGACTACTTCGCACTCAAGGCGCGCGCCGAGCAGAAGAACTTCGGCCCGATCGCGGCGAAGGCTGACTCGATCATCCACATCTTCCTGCCCGGCGGGATCGCACATCAGGAGACGTTCGACCCCAAGCCGTTCGCGCCTGTCGAGTATCGCGGCGAGCTCAAGCACATCCCGACTAAGATCGAGGGGGAGTTCTTCAGCGAGACTTTGCCCCAAACGGCTCAGATCGCCGACAAGCTCACCGTCATCCGGTCGATGACCCACGGCGAGGCCGCCCACGAGCGCGGCACGCACAATATGTTCACGGGGTATCGCCCCAGCCCCGCCCTTCAGTACCCGAGCATGGGCAGCGTCGTTTCCCACGAATATGGCCCGAAGAACAACCTACCGCCGTACGTCTGCGTGCCGAGCATGCCAAACGTCTATGCGGGCACGGGCTACCTCAGTTCGAGCTTCTCGCCGTTCAGCCTCGGTGCCGACCCGGCCGACGGCGGGTTCCGGGTCCAAGACCTTAATCTTCCGGGCGGGATCGACGACTCGCGGTTCGCCACCCGTCGCCATGTGCTCGAAGCGGTCAACGAGCACTTCGCCAAGAAAGAAAAGGCCGATGGCCTGGCGGCGATGGATACTTTCTACGATCGGGCCTACAGCCTCATCAGTTCACCTAAGGCTCGCGAGGCGTTCAACATCAATGCCGAGCCCGCCGCGATCCGCGACGAATATGGCCGCAACGCTGCTGGCCAGCGGATGCTGATGGCGCGCCGACTGGTCGAGGCTGGCGTCCGCTTCGTCTCGCTCCAGTATGGCGGCTGGGACCTCCACGCCGGGATCGCCGCCGGCATGAAGACCCAGATGCCCGCGTTCGACCAGGGCTTTGCCACCCTGATCCGTGACCTCGACCGTCGTGGCCTGCTCAACCGGACTCTGGTGATGGTCTCGTCCGAGTTTGGCCGGACCCCGAAGATCAACAAGGACGCCGGCCGCGACCACTGGCCGAAAGTCTTCAGCGTTGTCCTTGCGGGAGGAGGCGTCAAGAAGGGCTTCGTCTTCGGCGCGTCGAACGCCACGGCCACCGAGCCCGAACGCGACCCGATCGGCCCCGAAGACCTCGCGACCACGCTCTACCACCAGCTTGGGATCGTGGCCGACAAGGAACTGATGGCCCCCGGCAACCGCCCGATCGAGATCGTCGACGGCGGCAAGGTCCGGACCGAGCTTTTGGCCTGAGACCGTCCCGAAGGATCATGAACGGTCTCGGGCGGGCGCCCAAATCGTCCGTCCGAGGTCGTCAGCTCCGGCGACCTTTCTCGGAAAAAGTTCGACTTTATGCAGCCATCAGAGTACGAGAATTGCTACTCGTCATCCAAAGGTCCTGGGGTTGGAACTCCATCGAAGACAACATGAAGGCTGGAACTCTCCCTCCGTCTCCGGCATCGACGCGCCCGGATTGCTCGTCAGGGATGTGTGAAGCTGACTTTTCGCCTGGTCCATTGCCACCCCCGCCCCAAGATTGAAGTAATTCGCCCGTTGACGGCCGCACCTAGCTCGCCTGAGCCACCCACCCGATTTCAGAGCCGCCGGCACGACCCACCCTCCTCGACCGGATGACACCCATGCGTTGCCGAAGACTCGCCGGAATCGCCGTGATCCTGCTCGCGACGACGACCGCACGGGCATCATCCCCCGCCCTCAGCGCCATCCGCCCGCTCGGAGGCCAGCGTGGGACCGAGACCGAGATCAACTTGACGGGGGATCGTCTCTCCGACGCTAAGGAGATCATCTACTACCAGCCCGGGATCACCACGACGAAGCTAACCGTCGTGAGCAACGCGCACGTCAAGGCCACGGTCAAGATTGCCCCCGACTGCCGCCTCGGGCTCTTCGATCTCCGCGTCCGCACCGCGACCGGCATGAGCGAACTGCGGACGTTCAGCGTCGGTGCCCTCAAGGAAGTGACCGAGGTCGAGCCGAACAGCGACTTCGCCAAGCCCCAGCCCGTCGCGATGAACAGCGTCGTCAACGGCGTGGCCGACAACGAAGATGTCGACTATTACGTCGTCGACGCTAAGAAGGGAGACCGGATCTCGGCCGAGGTCGAGGGCATCCGCGTCGGGATCACGATGTTCGACCCCTATGTCGCGATCATGGACGCCAAGCGGTTCGAGCTCGTGTCGAGCGATGACTCGGCCCTGATCTTTCAGGACGGATTCGCCTCAGTGATCGCCCCGAGCGACGGCAAATACATCATTCAGGTGCGAGAGAGCGCCTACGCAGGTAGCGCGGCCTGCCTCTATCGCCTCCACATCGGCAACTTCCCCCGCGCCACCGCGACCGTCCCCTCGGGCGGTAAGCTCGGTGACAAGGTGACGGTCAGGTGGATCGGCGATATCGCGGGCGAACGGACGACGACCGTGACCCTGCCCGCTGTGTTCGACAAGAACTTCGGCCTGCTGAATAGTGATGAGAAAGGCGTGTCGCCCTACGCCAACGTCTTCCGGCTCTCGACGTTCGGCAACGTCGTCGAGGTCGAGCCGAACGACGACCCAGCCAAGGCGACCGCCTTCGAAGCGCCGATGGCGCTCAACGGTGTGATCGGCAAGGCGGAGGACAACGACTACTACGTCTTCAAGGCCAAGAAGGGGCAGGTCTTCGACATCCGCGCCCTCGCCCGGGCGCTCCGGTCTCCGCTCGACCCCGTCATGCACATCCTCAAGAAGGGCGGGCCGTATCTCGCCGGCAATGACGACACCGAAGGCCCCGACAGCTTCATCCGCTTCGCCGCCCCCGACGACGGCGAATACATCATCTGGATCCACGACCACCTCAAAAAGGGCGGGCCGGACTACTTCTACCGGGTCGAAGTCGCCCCCGTGGCGGCGAAGCTCATCACAACCGTTACGACCGAATCGATGGGGCGAGGCACGGGCGCGATCAACCTCTCGGTCCCCAAGGGCAATCGGCAGTCGATCCTGGTGAACGTGACCCGCGCCGACTTCGGCGGCGAGCTGAAGCTGAGCATGCCCAACCTACCTCCGGGGATAACCTTCGACGCCGACCCGATGTATGCCAACCTCGCCACGATGCCCATCTTGCTCTCGGCCAAGGCCGACGCACCGATCGGCGGCACGCTGTCGAAGGTGATCGGTACCCACGCAGACCCCAAGATCCTGGTTCCTTGCGAGTTCAACCAGACGATCGAACTAGTCCTCGGCGCGAACAACGTCAACTTCTGGGGACGAGTCGTCGAGACCCTGCCGGTCGCGGTGACGGACGAGGCCCCTTACTCGATCGAGATCGCCGAGCCCAAGGTGCCGCTCGTACGGGGCGGGTCGATGAACCTCAAGGTGGTGGCCAAGCGAAAGCCGGGATTCACCGCTCCCATCTCGGTCTCTCTGCCCTGGAACCCGCCCGGCGTCAGCTCGTCGGGCGGCGTCGTGATCCCCGAGAAAGCGAACGAGGCTCTGATCCCGGTCAACGCCGACGGCGGGGCCGAGTTGAAGACCTGGCGGATCGTCGTCGACGGCGTCTCGACCGGACCGACCGGGCCGATCAAGGTCTCGACCCAGTTGGCCAAGCTCACGATCTCCCAGCAGTTCCTCACGCTCGGCTTCCAGGCCGCGAGCGTCGAGCAGGGCAAGGAGACCGACCTCGTCGCCACGGTCAACAAAGTGGTCGACTTCCCCGGCGAGGCCCAGGTCACGCTAGTCGGCCTGCCGAACAAGGTAACGACCGACGTCAAGAAGGTGACGAAAGACGTCAAGGAACTGGTGTTTCACCTCAAGACCGATAAGGGTTCGCCGGCCGGCAACCATCAGAACCTGTTCTGCCAGGTAGTAGTGATGATGAACGGCGAGCCGATCGTCCACAACCTCGGCACCGGGGCGCTTCGGGTTGACGTGCCCCTGCCGCCGAAGCCCGCGCCGGTCGCTGTCGCGGCGGCCCCGGCACCCGTCGCGGCCCCCAAGCCGGTCACGCCGGCCCCACCCGTCGAGAAGCGGCTGACCCGCCTCGAAAAGCTCCGCCTCGAAGCGGCTGAGAAGGCCAAGGCCGGGGGCGGAAAATGACGACCATTGAGCCGAACCCTAAGTCCGCCCCGACGATGCGACGACCGGACCCAAGTTTGAGAGAGGTTCTGATGCGACCGAACCGGCCCCCGATGCTCGTCCTCTTGCTGGCCCTCGCCGCGACGTCGCCCACCCTGGCGGCCGACGCGACGCTCACCAAGATTGAGGTCTCTCCGCCCGAGATCAACCTCTCCACGGCGCGGGACCGTCAGACCTTCGTCGTCCAGGCGATCTATGCCGACGGGATCACCCGCGACGTGACCGCGCAGGCCACCCTCACCCCGGCGAACACTGCTCTGCTCCGGCGAGACGGGTCGACCCTCTACCCGGTCGCCGACGGCAAGTCGACGATCGCCGTTGCCTTCGGCGGTAAGACGATCAGCGTGCCGATCGACGTGGCCCGCGCCAAGGACGACCCGCCGCTAAGCTTCCGGCTCGACGTGATGCCCGTCTTCATGCGGTCAGGCTGCAACACCGGCAGTTGTCACGGCGCGGCAAGGGGCAAAGACGGCTTCCGCCTCTCCCTCTTCGGCTTCGACCCCGAAGGCGACCACTTCCGGCTCACCCACGAACTCTCGGGCCGTCGCGTCAACCTCGCCATCCCTGCCGACAGCACCGTGATCGAGAAGTCGATCGGCACGGTCCAGCACACCGGCGGCAAGCGGTTCGAGAAGGACAGCGAACTCTACCAGGTCCTCCACCGGTGGATCGAGGCGGGGGTGCCGAACGACGACGTCACCAAGCTGCCGACCGTCGTCGCGGTCGAACTCTATCCCAAGAACGGCGTGCTCGACGGCGAGAAGTCGACCCAACAGATGACGGTCCTGGCCAAATACTCAGATAACACCGACCGCGACGTGACGAAGCTCTGCGTCTTCCTCACCAACAACGAGACCTCGGCAACCGTCACCCCCGACGGTCTCGTGACTGCGGGGGCTCGCGGCGAGGCGTTCGTGATGGCGAGGTTCTCGACTTTCACCGTCGGTTCGCAGTTCATCGTGCTCCCGAAGGGCCTCAAATTCGAGTATCCCAAGGAGACCGAAGGCAACTACGTTGACGCTTTGGTCGCCGTGAAGCTCCAGAAACTGCGGATTGCCCCCTCGGCGATCTGCACCGACGAGGTGTTCCTCCGCCGCGTCTACCTCGATGTGGTTGGGCTCCTGCCGACCGTCGAAGAATACAACAAGTTCATGGCCTCGATTGCCCCCGACAAGAGGGCGAAACTCGTCGATGAACTGCTTGGGCGCAAGGAATTTGCCGAGATCTGGGTGAACAAGTGGGCTGAGCTGCTCCAGATCCGTTCGGTCCCGAACCAGATCAGCTACAAGGCAATGTTCCTCTATTACAACTGGCTGGTCGAACGGCTCTCGAAGAACATGCCGATGGACGAGATGGTCCAGGAGCTTCTCGGGGCCAACGGCGGCACATTCAAGAACCCCGCGACCAACTTCTACCAGGGGACGACCGACACCCTGAACTTGACCGAGAACGTCGCCCAGGTCTTCATGGGCATGAGGGTTCAGTGCGCCCAGTGCCACAACCACCCGTTCGACCGCTGGACCCAGAACGACTACTACGGCTTCGCCGCTTTCTTCGGTCAGATCGGTCGCAAGCAGGGCGAAGACTATCGCGAAACGATCGTCTTCAACTCCGGCGGCGGCGAGGTCAACCACCCGGTGCGTGGCGAGGCGATGAAGCCGAAGTTCCTCGGCGGGGCGATTCCCGACGTGGCGGGCAAAGATCGTCGCGTGATCCTGGCCAAGTGGCTCGCGTCGCCGCAGAACCCCTGGTTCGCGTCATCGTTTGCCAACCGGGTCTGGGCGCACTTCAACGGCGTCGGCATCGTCGAGCCGATCGACGACTTCCGCGTTAGCAATCCGGCCACCAACCCTGAGTTGCTCGAAGAGTTGGGCAAGCGATTCACCGCGTCGAAGTATGACCTCAAGGGCCTCGTCCGCGACATCTGCAACTCGCGGACCTACCAGCGGGCGAGCCTGAGGAACGACTCCAACGCCACCGACGAGCGGAACTTCTCGCACGCTCTGCTCCGCCGGATCAAGGCCGAGAACCTGCTCGACACGATGACGTTCGTCACCGAGACCAAGGATAAGTTCCAGGGCCTCCCCATCGGCTCCCGCGCCGTGCAGCTCGCCGACGGCAATAGCTCGACCTACTTCCTCACGACCTTCGGCCGCGCCACCCGCGAGACCCCTTGCTCGTGCGAGGTGAAGATGGAGCCGACCCTCTCCCAGGCACTGCACCTACTCAATGGCGAGACCTCGAACGCCAAAATCCAGCAGGGCGGCGTCCCCAAGCGACTGATCGACTCAAAGAAGCCCCCCGCCGAGTTGATTACCGAACTGTATCTCCGCTGTCTGACCCGCAAGCCGACCAAGGAGGAACTCGACAAGCTCCTCCCTGCGATGGCCGAGGGTTCGAACAAGCAGCAGGCGCTCGAAGACATCTTCTGGGCCCTGCTCAACAGCCGCGAGTTCCTGTTCAACCATTGATCTGACGACCCCGGCCCGCCCGGCCTCCCGGGCGGGCCTCTTTCCCAAATAGACGACGATCAAGCCCCGCGAGGTCTGCCCCCATGCGACTGCGATTGACCCTGGCCTCTTTCGCCCTGGTGCTCGCCGCGAGCTTCGTCTCGGCCTACTCGGCCGACGACAAGGCGAAGCCGAAGGTCACGTTCGAGAACGTCTCGACGATCTTCCGGGCCAAGTGCAATAGCTGCCACAATGCCGACAAGCAGAAGGGCGGCCTCAACCTCGAAACCTACGGCTCCGCCATGCAAGGCGGCGCGGGTGGCAAGGTGATCGAGGCGGGCGACTCGAGCGGCTCGCGGCTCTACGGCCTGGTGTCGCACACCGAAGAGCCGAAGATGCCGCCGATGCAGCCCAAGATCCCCGACGCTGACATCGCCACCATCCGGCTTTGGATCGACGCCGGTGCGCCCGAGTCTTCGGGCTCGGCCGTGGCCGTAAAGGCAAAGCCAAAGTTCGAGTTCAAGGTCGACGCCTCGGCGACGGGCAAGCCCTCTGGTCCCGCCGCGATGCCTGTCGGTGTACCGACTGAGCCGGTCATCGTCAGCCTTCGGCCGAACGCGATCCTGGCGATGTCGGCCAGCCCGTGGGCCCCGCTCGTGGCCATCGGCGGACACAAGCAAGTCTTGGTCTACAACACGGCCTTGAGCCGCCTCGTTGCCGTCTTCCCGTTTCCCGAAGGAACGATCCACGTCCTCAAGTTCAGCCGTAACGGCTCGCTGCTCCTGGCGGCGGGAGGTCGTGGCGGCCAGTCGGGCGGGGCCGTCGTCTTCGACGTTAAAGACGGCAAGCGGGTGTTTGAGATCGTCAAGGAATATGACTCCGTCCTCGCCGCCGACATCAGCCCCGACCACAGCCAGATCGCCCTCGGAGGCCCAAGCCGCATCCTCCGTGTCTACTCCACCGCCGACGGCAAGCCGCTCTTTGAGTCGAAGAAGCACACCGAGTGGATCACCGCGATCGAGTTCAGCCCCGACGGCGTGCTCCTTGCCTCCGGAGACCGCAACAACGGCCTCTTCGTCTGGGAGACCGCAACCGGGCGCGAGTACTACGAGCTGCGCGGGCACACAGCGATGATTACCGACGTGAGCTGGCGGCCCGACTCGAACGTGCTCGCCTCGTGTAGCGAAGACGGCTCGGTCCGGCTCTGGGAGATGGAGAACGGCACCCAGATCAAGAACTGGGCCGCCCACGGTGGCGGTGCCGCCTCGGTCCGGTTCGCTAAGGACGGTCGGCTTGTAACCACCGGCCGCGACCGCGTCCCCCACCTCTGGGACCAGAATGGCGGCAAGCAGCGCGACTTCGAAGGCTTCAATGACCTCGCCCTCCGCGCAGTGTTCTCGTTCGACGATGCAGCAGTGATCGCCGGAGATTGGTCGGGCGAAGTCCGCGTCTGGAACGTCAAGGACGGGGTCCGGCTCGCGAACCTCGTCGCCAACCCCGCCCCCGTGGCGGTTCGACTCGAAGCGGTGAAGGCCGCTTATCTGACCGCCCAGGCCGCCGCCCAGAAGGAACTCGCCCCGCTCCAGGCCTCCGTCGCCGAAAAGATCGTGTTGTTGACCAAGTCCCAGCAGGCTTACACCGCCGCGCAGGCCCTGGCCACCCAGAAAGCAGCCGAGGTCGCCGGCTTCGAGAAGGCACTCGCTGACAAGACGCTTACCGAGTCCAACGTCGTCGCGGCGTTCACCAAGGCGCAGGGGCTTGCGAAGACCACGGCCGACGCCAAGGTCACCGCCGAGAAGAAGGTCGGCGAGACGATCGCCGCCGAGAAGGCCGCTGCCGCCGCGCTCGCCGCGAGCAAGTTGGCGATCGAAAAGACGCTCGCCGACAAAACCGCGACCGACGCCCTCGTCAAGACCGCCGCCGAGGCCGTCAAGGCGACGACCGACAAGGCGGCCGTCGATAAGGCGAACGCCGCACTTGCCACCCTCATCCTCCAGGCAAACGAGAAGACGGCCGCCCTCACGCTCGCCGCTCGTCGCCAAAGCGAAGCCCAAGCCGCCTATGAAGCCGCCGTCGCCGCCAAGACGGCGGCACCGAATGCGGTGGTCGTCGCGACGGCCCAGATGAAGGCGACTGCCGACGCCCTGCCGCCCCTCCAGGCGGCCCTCGCGAAAGCCCAGGCCGAGAAACTCGCCGCCGCCGCCCTGATCCCCACCGCGAAGGCCGTCGCCCTCGCCGCGATCAACGCCCTCAACGCGGGCAAGGCCGGATTCGACGGCGCAAACGTCGCCAAGCTCGCCGCCGACAAGGCCCTCGCTGACAAGACAGCCGCAGTCGCCCCGATCATCGCCAAGGCCGAGAACCTGCGACTGGAGAGCGAAGCCCTCGCCTCCGAGATGAAGGCGGCCGACAGCTCGAAGTCGGTGATGACGAACAAGCCGCCGAAGGGCTGATCCGGGACGATGGCCCAAGTCATCCTCACACGACCAGACACGCGATCGTCCCCCTTCCCCCGCCCCCATCGGCATCGAGGGAGGGATCAAACTGGGCCGCTCTCAACACATGCGTCGGCCCCAGGCGAATACTCCGATCGCCGCGATGAGACCTGCCAGAAGCGTCGACGGTTCGGTAGCGGCGATGGCGGGAGTGGCCCCAGTATAGTTGCCGAAGGAGCCCTGGCCCGTTTCATAGTAAAGATTCAGGCTACCGGCGATCGGCGGCTCGAACGAGAGCGACTGACCTGCGGCGTTGGAGAAGTCGACCGAGCCGGAGAGCGGCCCGTCGCCGAACGAATTGACGTTGCTGAATTGCACGCCCTCGCTCCCTAGGCCGTTGTCGGCGATGACAACCTCGACGGTGGCGAGCGTGGTGCGGATGTCGGCCTCGGTGTAGAGGTCTCCGCCGATCGAGAAGGCGATGTGGTATTCGCCGAGGGAGGTGAGGGTGAAGGTCCCCTGTCCCGGGTCGTCCGCGATCGTGAGCGTGCCCGATCCGACGAATGGGGGTGTGGCCGGGGGCGGGCCGGGGCCATTGTTGTCGAAGACGAAGTTGAACGTCACGCCCGCGCGGGATGCGGGGCCGGTCGCGAGCCCGATTAGGCAGGCGACCCCAAGAATCCGAGCGATGTTTCTCATGATGTATCCCTGGTGTGGTACGTCGCGGGCAGGAGGGCGACGTAGCACAACCTAGGACACGAATTCATTTTTCGACGATCACCAGCGTGCAAGGGTGCTTCATCGCCGGGCTCTTGATGATGCGGACCGTCGACTTGTCCATCGCGACGACGCGGATCGCGGCGTTCTGGGCCTCGGAGATGTAGGTCAGGCCCTTGTGGCGGACGAAGCCCGAGGGCCACTTGAGGTGCTGATCGACCGGGGCGTCAGACCCGCCGTACTTCCAGACGACTTCGCCCTTGGGGTCGACCTCGACAAGGAAATACCCGACCTTGCTGCCGTATCCGGTGCCGCTGCTGATGAGGGTATTACCATTGTCGAACCGGGTCGCGAGGTAGGGGAACGGGAGCTTGTAGCGCCAGACGATCGACTTATCGGGGGCGACCTCGATCACCTCGTCCTCTGTGCTGGCGCAGATGAGGGTGTTGCCGTTAGGCAGGCGACGCATCTGTCGCATCGTCGGGTTCGGACGCTTGTTTGTGTTGGGAACGTCAAACCGCCAGACCTCTTTTTTATCGGCGTCGACCTCGATCACGGCCATCTGACCCGCGTCGCCGATCACGGTATGGCCGTTTGGCAGCCGCTGGGCCGACTCAGCAAACTTGATCGTCGGCGCTCCGAGTTCCCAGACGACCTTCTTCTCGGGGGAGATCTCCTGGACCTTGCCGGTGGAGATCAGAACGTTGCCGTTGGGCAGCAGTTGAACGTCGTGGCCGTTGCGGTTCGGGCAGTCCCAGACGAGAGTGCCATCCTCCTTGATCTTGATGAGTCGACCGGTCTCGTGGTCCATGCTGTAGATCTGGACCTCCGCGACGGCCACGGCCGGGAGGCAGGCGAGCAGGAAGGTCATCGAAAGGGCGTGGAGGCGCATGGAGAGAGTCCTCGGCAAGAGAAATTCAATATTTCGCGAGTTCGCCGGTGATCAGTTCGGGGTGGATCTGCTTGGCGAGTTCGGAAGCCCCGTTGAGCATGAACTTCAACTCGCTGTTGACGGCGATGAATCGCCAGCCTTCGGCGATGCGACGCTTGGCGTCGTCGATCGAGAAGACATGCAGGCCCGACGGCACACCCTGGCGGGCGCAGGCCTCGCGGATGCGCTGCATGGTGGCCTCGTGGAGTTCTTTCGAGGGAGGAGAGCCATCCGGGCCTCTCAGCGACGCGGCGAGGTCGTTGGGGCCGACGAACACGGCGTCGATGCCAGGGACGGCGTAGATCTCGTCGGCGATGTCGACGGCGTCAATGTGCTCGGTCTGGATGATGACAAGGATCTCGTCATCGGCGTGGCGATAATACTCGTCAGCGGTCGCGCCAAAGTTCATGGCGTGAAGCCCGCCGCCGACCGAGCGGTTGCCCTTGGGGGGATATTTGCAGGCGGCGACGATCGTGCGGGCCTCTTCGGCCGTCATGACCATCGGGGCGATGATCCCCATGGCGCCGCAGTCGAGCGCCATCTTGATCCAGTCGTGACGGCCGTGCGGGACGCGGGCGAGCGGTACGCAGCCGGCGTCGGCGATCGCGCCGAACATCATGGCGGCGGTCTGGATGTCGGTGTGCGAATGCTCCATGTCGACGGTCAGCCAGGGGAGGCCCGTCCGTGCCAGGAACCGCGACGCGACGACGCTCCCGAGCGACAGCCAGGTGCCAACCTGCGGCTTGCCCGCCTTCAAGGCCCGCTTGACGGGGTTTAATTTCAAGTGGCTCTCCGGTCTTGATTGAGAGGGGATCGTGCGATTTGGGCCGGCTAACCCCGATTTTTCACGAGAGTTTGACACTTCCGTCACCACGAGACAAGGCCTGGCCTGTTAAGATCAACTGAGGATCATGAGAAGTCACCCGGCCGGACCGACTCGAACGGAGGGTACCATGCGACTGACCCTGATCACCGAGACATACGCCCCGCAGGTGAACGGCGTCTCCCGGACCTTGGGCCAGCTCGTCCGCCACATGACCGAGGCGGGCGACACGGTCCAGGTCGTCCACCCCGACTACGGCCAGGCCCCCGACCACGCCGAGCACGTCACGGTGCGGTCGGTTGCGCTGCCCTGGTACAAGGACGTTCGGGTTCCTCTGCCGCCGTTCCGCGAGGTGTATCGGGCCGTCGATGCCTTCCGCCCCGACCTGGTCCACATCGCGACCGAGGCAACTCTCGGCCTGAGCATGTTGCGGCATTGCCGACGCCGGGGCTACCCCGTCGTGTCGAGCTTCCACACGAATTGGGATCACTACAGCGACCACTACCGGATCGGCTTCGCCCGGGGCACGATCTGGCGATACCTCCGCTGGTTCCACGCCCGGACAATCGAAACCTACGTCCCCTCGCGTCCGACGATCGCCGAGCTTGAGGCCCACGGATTCGACAAGCTCGTCCTCTGGCCGCGCGGCGTCGATGGCGACCTCTTCCACCCCGACCGGCCCGGCCGCGATCGCGTCCGCGCGGAGTTGGGCTTCACCGCTGACCACGTGGTGATCGGTCATGTGAGTCGGCTCGCCCCCGAGAAGAACGTCGAGTATCTCGCCGACGCGCTGGCGATCGTCGGTGAGGCGCGGCCCCGAGCCCGTTTTCTGTTCGTCGGCGACGGCCCCGAGCGGGCAAACCTCGAATCGCGGATGGGTCCGAACGCGCGATTCGCGGGCTATCGCTCCGGCATCGACCTCGCCGACCACTACGCCGCGTCCGACGTTTTCGCGTTCGCCAGCCTGACCGAGACGTTCGGCAACGTGGTCCTCGAAGCGATGGCCTCGGGCCTGCCGGTCGTCGCCCTTCGCGCCGGCGGGGTGGGCGACATCGTCCGCCCCGGCGGCACCGGCCTTCTCTGCGAGCCGACCGACCCACCCACGAAGTTCGCCGATGGCCTGATCCGTCTCGTCGACGACCAGGCCCTTCGTCGAGACCTCGCCGAGTCCGCCAGAGCCTACGCCCTGACGCAGACCTGGGAGGCCATCATGGGGAGCTTGCGAGATCGGTATCGGGCGATCGTGAAGACGGAAGGTGCTCCGCTCCCCGTGATGGTTTGAACGGGCGGAGGTCGAGGACGGTCGTCTTGACAGCCGTTTTCTGGTCTCATCCCATCGGAGTTCTGTCAGGCTATCGATGCATGAGTCGGCGATCTGAAATTCGCTGCAAGCGTCTTGCTAGGAAGGGAATTGGGGAATCGTGCGGATCATGAACTCATCGAACAGAGGGACCGTGAACGCCATCTCGCCGTAGGCCGGACTATAGATCATGCCTTTCTTGATCAGTTTGGCCCGTACCGGTCCCAGACTCGTCACCTTGACCCCGAGACTCTCGGCGATATCGCCGGTGCGCTGAGACCCCGATCCGAGTTCGGCCATGGCCCGCAAAAAGTTCTTCTCGCTCGGCGTTAATCGATTGTAGCGCACGCGAAAGAAGTTCTGGTCAAGGCGTGGGATGACGGACGCCGTTGCCTCTTCGACGGTCTTCTTCGTGATCGGGCTGGAAACGGCTTGATTCCAGGCTTGATATCCCCATTCCTGGACGAAGTAGGGATATCCCTGCGTCTGACGGAAGACCTCATCGAGTGCGGACGGATCGAAGGAGATTCCGGCAGCCTGCGCGGGGTCCTGGAGAGCTTTGGCCGCGTCGGCCTCCGAGAGGGCACCGATATCTGGGAAGCTGAAAAGACGCTCGGCATACGACTTTGATTCTCCGGCCAGTCCAGGGAGGATGGGCAAGCCCGCCCCCAAGAGCACCAAGGGTAGCTGACGCTGCTGGATCCGGTGCATCGCCATTATCAGCGCGCCGAGTTCCTTTTCGTGAAAATATTGAACTTCGTCGATGAAGATCGCCACGGCGCTCTTTCTGTCCTCGGCCGCCTCGCCGATTGCGACGAAGAGATTTGGCAGATCGATCTCCAGATCCCCGCTGTCGGCGGCACCCTTCTCTGGCTCGATATCCAGGCCGACGGTCACGTCGTTCATTGTGACCTTGAGGCCCCCCAAGAAGCTTCTCAGGACCGCTAGGCCTCGTTTCACCTTATCGCCAGCACCCGCGATCCGATTGAGATCGAACAGCAGGGTACGCAGATAGGGCGCAATTAGCGGGCCGAGAGCCTTCCCCTCGTGAGCCTCAATGGAGATCGTCTGGTAGGCGTGGTTCTGTGCGAGACGCTCGATCTCATTGAGCAGAACAGTCTTGCCCACGCCGCGAAGTCCCGTGAGGATCATGCTCTTTTCAGACCTCTTCTCCTTCACTCGGCCCAAAAGAATACGTGCATGCTCAAGGATGGGGTCCCGCCCCACCAACTCCGGCGGGGGTGAGCCGGCTCCGGGAGAGAATGGGTTCTTGATCGGGTCCATGCCGGATTTATACCAAGTTATACGAGGTTATACAAGGTTTTCGCTATAACTGGGTATAAGTCGCCTCGAAATTCGCGCGACCTCCGTGGTTTTCATCGGCCCACCGGTTTGAGCGTCGCATCCCGAACCCCCTTGAACTCCGTCCCCGGTTTCCACTCGGGGAACTTGTCTCCCTGCGCGATCCGATAGCCGACTTCGAACATCAGCCGCAAGTCTTCGATGGCTCCTGTGAGGTCCCAGTCGGGTTTCACCTCGTCGGAGACTTTGTGGTAGTCCTTCTGGGTGTATTCCTCGCGCTTGAGCTTGCCGTAGCCGGCGGGCTTGTCGAGGTAGTCCATTCCGCCTTTGGTATTGAGCGAAGGAACGCCCTGCTTGGCGAATTCGAAGTGGTCGGATCGGTAGAACATCCCCTTCTCGGGCTCGGCGTCGGGGCCGACGGTCCGGCCCTTATCGGCGGCGGCCGAGGCGAGGACCTCGTCGAGCGTGGTGTTGCCCTGGCCGACGCTCACGATGTCTCTGGTGCGTCCCCAGAGATTGATTACGTCCATGTTCATGTCAGCAAGCGTTTGGGTCAAGGGATAGAGCGGGTGCGAGGCGTAATATTTCGCGCCGAGCAGGCCCTTCTCCTCGGCCGTCACGGCGAGGAAGAGGATCGACCGCCTGGGGGCGGGCTTAAGCTGGGCGAAGCCGTGGGCGATTTCGAGGATCGCGGCCACGCCCGAGGCGTTGTCAGCGGCACCGTTGTAGATCTGGTCGCCTGGGAGGTTCGGGTCGCGGCCGAGGTGGTCCCAGTGGGCGGTATAGATGATGATCTGGTCCTTAAGCTTCGGGTCGGAGCCTTCCACCTTGGCCACGACGTTTTTTGACTTGATCGGGCGTGATACATTCTTGATTTCGAACTTCGCTTTTGCGTCGAGCGAAACGGGGCGGAAGGCTTTCGTCGCGGCCGCCTTCTTGAGGGTTTCGAAGTCCTGACCGGACGCCTTGAGCAACGCTGACGCCTTCTCCAGGCTGAGCCAGCCCTCGATCGCAACATGCGAGGCGTTGCCGTCGGGCGAGGGGATGTCGACATTCTCGCGGCCCCAACTGCCGACGACGACCGAATAAGGATAACCCGCCGGCCCCGACTCGTGGACGATCAGGGCGGCGGCGGCTCCTTTCTTCGAGGCAATCTCATATTTATAAGTCCAGCGCCCGTAATAGGTCATCGCCCGTCCCTTGAAGAGGTTCGGATCGAGCTCGCCGGGATGGGCGGGGTCGGGGACGGCCGGGTCGTTGACGAGCATCACGATTGTCTTGCCGCGCACGTCGACGTCCTTGTAGTCGTCCCAGCCATATTCGGGGGCAACGACGCCGTAGCCGACGAAGACGACGTCGGAGCCTTCGACACTGACCGAGTCGTTGGCGAACCGCCTTGAGACGGCGACCCAGTCGGCGCTGGTCTTGAGGTCGATGGTTGTCGATCCGACTTGGATCGAGCCCGAGGTCGACTTCGCCGTGAAGCCGACGAGGGGGACCTCTTG
Source organism: Isosphaeraceae bacterium (assembly GCA_025356435.1). GTDB lineage: Bacteria > Planctomycetota > Planctomycetia > Isosphaerales > Isosphaeraceae > CAMFLR01. The sequence goes on from JANXSY010000027.1 coordinate 30,099, forward strand.
AACAAAAGTGCCGTCGGGGTTGCCGGGCTTGAGGCCCATCGCCTTGAACGTGTCAACGAGGTAGGCGATGGTCTTGTCCTCGCCCGGCGTGCCAGGCCCTCGGCCTTCGAAGGCGTCGGAGGCGAGCACCTTGATGTGGGCGAGCACGTCCTCACCACGAAGCGTCTCCGCGACGGCCTTCAGGTTGTCAGGAGGGGCGGCCCCCAGGCAGGCCAGACCGAGGACCGCCAAGCCCGCCCAGACGTTCGTCTTATCCATCGTCGCCTCGATCTCGATCGTGCCGTGTGCCAAACGTCTCGCCGCGAAGGGTCCATCATAAGTGGAAATCGCGGGAGAGGCGACGGGGGATCGAAGACCTGTTTCCTGGCCTCGCGGGAGATTTCATCGCGTCGACGACAGGAATTTATGGCGGAGGGGAGACGGCAGCAAATCCGCGCGACGGCCGATACACCGGCGGCAAGGAGCGAGGGGGGCGGGGCCGAGGCCAGCGACTCAAGTCTACAGATGTCGAAGGAGGAGGAACTGCGACAGGAGCCGAAGGTCGAGGTGTACCCCCCCCAGGCCCTCGCCTTCGAGCCCCTGTTGCCAGAACCGCTGACGCGGAACTGTTCGGGTGATCGGCCGGACCGCTTCGCGTCGCCGCCACTCGCCTCAAGGAAATCGCAACCTGTGTGCCGTGGAGTTCTCGGGCGACTATAATCAGAGTCGGGAACGGACGACCGGACGGGGAGATGGGAATGGCCTCGGATCGGACCGAAAAGCGGAACTGGGAGCTGGCCGCCGAGTCGATCGTGGTCCAGCTCCGCTGGTTCGGGGTCGCGATGGGTTACGTCCTCGTCCAGACTCGCACCGGCCTGCACAACCCCTCGGCGGTCCGAGCCTTCCTCGCCCTCGGGGCGGGGTATGCCGCGCTCGACACCACGTTCCACCGGATGGGCGAAGTCTTCCTGAAGCGGTGGCCGCTGTTCGTGTCGCTGATGGAGTCGGTATTCATCACGCTCCTCTGCTATCAAGACACCCAACTCTCCAGCCCGTTCCGGTGGTATTACCTGCTTTCGTCGATCTGCGCGGCGATCCGCTATCGGCCGACGGTCGCGTGGGTTACGTGCGGCCTGCACGCCCTCAGCTTCGCCGGGCTCGCCTGGTCGCTGGGCATGACCGAAGGATCGATCGCCGAAGTCGAGCAGATGGCGATTATCCTCGCCTGGGTGACCTGGGCCAGCTCGTCGCTCGCCGGCATCCTCCGTGCGACCGGGTCGAGTCTCGCGGCGGCGAACCTCGACCTCGAAACCCACCGCGCCGAGCTGGAAGACCGCGTCGCCGAGCGGACAGACGCCCTCCACGCGGCGCAGGCGAGGGTCATCCACCAGGAGAAGATGGCCGCGTTCGGCCTGCTCGCGGCGGGGATCGCCCACGAGGTCGGCAACCCGCTCGCCGCGCTCTCGTCGCTGCTCCAGATGCTCCGCCGACGCAACCCCGACATCTACACTGCCGATAAGCTCGATCTGGCCGATCGCCAGCTCACCCGCATCCAGCGGACGATCCGCGAGCTGGTCGACTTCTCCCGGCCCACGTCGACGATCGTTAGCCGCGTCCGCCTGGGCGAGGCGGTCGACGAGGCGCTTGGGATTGCCAAGTATTACCACCGGACCAAGGACCGCGCCATCACCACCGACGTCCCGACCGACCTGCCGCCGATCCTCGCTCTCCGCGACCACATCACCCAGGTCGTCCTCAACCTCGTCCTCAACGCGGTCGACGCAACGGGGAAAGGTGGGCAAATCCGCGTCGTCGGGCGGCGGGAAGCGGAGTGGGTCGTGCTGGCGGTCGAGGACGACGGGCGAGGCATCGACGCGTCGGATCATCATCGCGTGTTCCAGCCCTATTTCACCACGAAGCCCCAGGGCACTGGCCTCGGCCTGTTCGTCAGCCGGAAGATCGTCGAAGAGCAAGGAGGCGAACTTTCTTTCGCCTCGTCGCCGGATATCGGCACGACCTTCACGGTCCGCCTGCCTTCGGTAAGGGTCGAGCCACTGCTTGCGACCGTCGCGGCGGGAGAGGAGCTCGTATGAAACCGACCTCCGTAGGTCCCGTCGGATGTCGAGGACGGGTGCTGATCGTCGACGACGAAGAGGTGATTGCCTCGACGTTGCAGGAATTTCTATTGGGCGAGGGGTTCGAAGTCGCCGTCGCGGGGGATGCACTTGGGGGCCTGAGCCTGGCCGAGTCGTTCGAGCCCGACCTCGCCCTCTGCGACGTCCAGCTCCCCGGGCTTGACGGACTCGACCTGCTCGACAGGCTGCTGCGGGTCAGGCCCGACACGCTCGTCCTCATGATTACGGCTTATGCGACGGTCGAGAACGCCGTGGCGGCGTTCCGTCGCGGGGCGCACGACTACTTGATGAAGCCAGTGATCTTCGAAGAACTCCTGACGAAGCTCGATCGGTTGATGGGCTTCCGCCGCCTGCTCCTCGAAAACCAGGCCCTCCGACGTGAGCTGCATGCGCCGGTCGACCTGGAGACTCTGGTCGGTGACAGCCCGCCGATGCAGCGGGTGAAGACCCTGATCCGCAAGGTCGGGCCTACGCGGAGCAACGTGCTTATCACGGGGGAGTCGGGCACGGGCAAGGAGCTGGTCGCGCGGGCCTTGCACGCCACGGGGCTCGAACCCGACGCGCCGTTCCTGGCGGTCAACTGCGCGGCGATCCCGAACGAGCTGCTCGAAAACCAGCTCTTCGGCCACGTCCGAGGCGCGTTCACCGGGGCGGATCGCGATCGGATCGGCCTGTTCGCGGCGGCGGGGCGGGGGACGGTCTTCCTCGACGAGATCGGCGAGTTGCCGCTCGCGACCCAGGCGAAGCTGCTCCGGGCGATCGAGATGAAGGAGGTCTTGCCCGTCGGAGCGACGAGGTCAGTCGCGATCGGGGCGCGGGTGCTCGCGGCGACGAATAAAGACCTCGCCGCCGAGGTCGACGCGGGGACGTTCCGCGCTGACCTGTACTATCGCCTCAACGTCGTTGCGATCCCGATGCCGCCCCTGCGCGATCGTCGCGAGGACATCCCAGAACTCGTCCCGGTGCTCCTCGCCCGCCACGCCGCACGGATGGGGAAGCCGGCAGCTCGGGTCGACAACGCGACGATTAGGCGGCTTTCGGGTGCCCCCTGGCGTGGCAACGTCCGCGAACTCGACAATGCCCTAGAACGCGCGGTGATCCTAAGCGACGGCCCCGTCCTTACGCCGGCCGACTTTCCCGTCGAACTTATGGGCGAGCCCTCCGACGATCGCGGCGAAGACTCCGACGACCTCCGCGCGGCCCTCGAACGGTTCGAGCGGGCCCACGTCCGTCGCGTGCTCGACCGATCCGGAGGCGACAAGCGCGAGGCGGCCCGGCGGCTCGGGCTCGGTCTCTCGTCGCTCTACAGAAAGCTCGACGAATCGGGGGCGGGAACGGAACGCTGAACATCGGGAGGGAGCTTTGATGCGGTGTGCTCAGTGCGGACACTCGACGAAAAGGCTCAGGATCGGCCGAGGGCCCGACGGCCGCCTCCTCTTCGACTGGTGTGCCGACTGTCTCGCCGACATCCAGTCCGAAGCCCTCGGCCTGGCGGCGATCGGGCCTACCAGAACGCGGCGGGTCAGACGAAACCCGGCCACGGAGACCGAAGCCCGGGCGCTCGGCCTGCGGATCATGGGGATAGTCCTGGTGGTCTGGGGGCTTGTGCTCGAAGTCATTGGCGCGGGGTCTTGGCTCGGATTCGGGCCGCCACACCCGGGCCGGTTGCCGATCTTCGCAGTGGCGGGGTGCATGCTGGCCGTCGCGGGGGCGTGGGTCGGACTGACCTCGCTCGATCGCGTTTCCCGGCGGCGGAGCATCTCCCGCGCGATCGAGGCGGTCGCCGTCGGCCTGGGGCTCGGGGTGCTGGTGCTCGGGATCGTCTTCCACGAGCCGAAGCGCGACCCGTGGATCGTCGGGGTCGTCACGGTTGCCTGCTTCGCGACCTGGGCGGCCCGACTCGTGAGGACAGGCCTGCCCGTTTCGCAGAGGCAACTCCCGGGTTGATTCTCGGCCACATCGCTCCCGGGTCGGCCGGAGTCGCGTAGCTTGTGTGGACGCGACGAACGACACCGAGGAGCCGAAGAATGTCAGCCCGCGCTTTGCGCTCGATCCTGCTCTTGAGCCTCGCCTTCATGGTCGCGAATGCGGCGGAGGGCAGCGAGAACAGCATCCCCGCGAGTCGCGATGCTGCGCGTCCGATCGACCGTAGCCTCGCCCCGGCGATCGGCCTCTCGGGCCTGGTGATCGGCCTGTTCTTCCGCCACAGGGCGCGGGGCGAGGCGATCTGATCCTGTGCTTTACTTCGGTTCGCTGAAGAGGACGACGCTCGCGGTAAACCCGTGGATGAAGTTCTGGCCGCCGACCGGGCCGAGTTCGCCCATCGCGAAGAATCCGGCGGCGGGGATCGGGCCGAGTATTTCGCGGAGAACCTTGACGTCGTGGTTTGGTTCGAGAAAGAGCCGAGACCCGCGCCCGTTGCAGGTGAACAGCAAGGCCCCGGCCGCTGGGCCGTCGGCCTCGGCCCCGTCGAGGAGCTGGCGGAGGTCTTCGTCGGCGGTCTCGGCGTCTCGGACGTGAAACTGCACCGTCTGGCCGACGCGGACGAGGTCGCTGATCGCGATCCCGCCGGTCTGGTCGGCCCCCATAACGTTGCGGACGAGGAAGTCTCCACGCCCGAAGGTCTCCTGATACTCGTTGATGACCCGGCCGATGTGCAGGCCCGTCTTGACGAGTTCCTGGTCTTCTTCCGAGAGTTCGCCGAATAGCTCCTGGACCACTTCGAGAGCGGGGACGCGGCCGAGTTCGCGGATGATATTCCGATCGGCCTTGGTGACGATCATCGGCCGACCGATCGGTCGGCATCCCTGACTAACGACGGTCCGGATCAGCACGTCGCCCCGAATCACCACGCCGACGGCCCCCGCAGCGTGGGCCACGTCGTCGAGCACGAGCCGATTCTGGCCCGGCGACTTCCCACCGCTCGCCATGCCGCCCATGATCCGCATGCCCGGTCGCTCGGCCGCGACGCGATGGAGGAAGTTGTCGATCGGAAACTGGAACGGGTCGGCGAGCAGAAGGACTGCCGTCGCCGGTTCGTTACCGGCCGACTCAGGCCAGCCAGCGTCTCCCTCGACCGCGAACGGCGAGAGTTCAACCCCGGGCAGACGCGCCGACCAGGCGGCGAGGGCGGTGGTCGCCTCGATCTCCTGGCCTTCGCCGACGACCGACTCGCAGGTGCAGCCGAGCACGACCCGCCCCAGACCTCGCTCGCGAAGGGTCCGCGCGATCCGGTCGAGGGCGTCGGCGTGGTGCATCGTGGAGAAGATCAGGGTCAGGTCGCCCGATCCCCCGCCGAGCCCGCTCGACAACTTCGCCGCGATTTCTTCAAGGGCCTCGTCCGTGTTGCGGGCCGTCGAGAGTGCCTCCGCGCATTGGATCATCGCTGCCTTCTCCGCTCGGACCGGTATCGGTGCCGCACTGGGAAACCGATCGCATTCTAGTCACGAGCCAAGCCGGGGGCCTAGATCCTCGCGACGCGAGGCCGTCCTTTCTTCAGGTTGAGGCCTTGGCTTTGGGGCCGGCCGCCTTGGTCTTGGCGGGGAGGTTCTCGGGCTTTGAGACCGGGACATTGGCGGCATTCGGGCCGCCGGAGTCGCGGATTTCTTGGAAGGAAACGGAGCCGTCTTTGTTGGCATCGAGCTGGTCGAACCGGGCGGGCTGGCCCTGGAACTCCTCGCGGGAGAGCTTGCCATCAGCGTTCTTGTCCATCGCGGTCAGCCGCTGATACATCACGGCGGCGACCTTCGACGCCTCGTCCTTGTCGATTTTGCCATCTTTGTCGGCGTCGAGGCGATCGAACATCTCGATCGGGCCGAGGTATTCCGTGCGGCTCACCTTGCCGTCGCCGTCCTTGTCCATCGCCATGATTCGCGCCCCGGGCGAGCCCTGCGCCGTGAGGGGCTTGATCTCGTCCTTGTCGAGGAACCCGTCTCCGTTCGAGTCGATCCGGTCGAACATCGCGGGCTGGCCCAGAAACTCGGCGCGGCTGACCTTGCCGTCGTTGTCTTTGTCCATCGCCTTGAACCGCTCGGCCGGGGTGATGCCGGCCTGCATCCGCCGGCCCATCTCGCGATATTCCTCGACCTCGATCTTGCCGTCCTTGTTCGTGTCAGCCAGGCCGAGCAGCTTCTCAAACGCGGGCATGGCCCCCTCGGGCACTTCTCCCCGTTCGATCACCTGGTCGCCATTGGCGTCGAGCCGGACGAACAGTTCACGCAAATTAACGCCGGCCACCTGGGCGTTCACCACTCCCGCCGATGCCGTCAGGACGAGGAGGCCGAAACCGGCCGCGCGGATCGATCGCATGAGGAAGTCCTTCGGATCAACTGACGGCGAATGGGGCTTACGATTCAACACAAGATTCAACCCGTAGGCCGCCAAAAGTTCCGCGCGGCCGCCGGTTTTTTCCCGCGATCGACTGGCCCGGGCCAATTGATCCGGCGGCGGTACGGGCTACAATTCGGACATAAAAACGACTTGACAAGAACCCACGTCCGCCTTCCTGGAGTCGCGGCTGATGTTGACGATCGAGCGGTCCTGTCGCTGCCGGTCGTCGGTGACTAGACCAAGCGGGTCTACCCGCTCATCAAGGCCGACGGCACGGTGTACGACCTCGACACCGAGGGCTGCAAGCACGTAAAGGCCCACGTCCAGCAAGGACTAATGGCCGGACGTTGACCGCGCCCGCCTCTAGCCCTAGAATCCATCGCGAGCTAATCTTCGGGGTGAGATCACGCTGGTTGCGGGAGGTCTGGCCGATGGCCGAGCCGTTCCCCTTAATCCTATCAGCCGTTCGGACGCCGATCGGGCGCTATCTCGGTGCTCTGGCGTCGCAGACGGCGGTCGAATTGGGGGTCGTCGCGGCCCGCGAGGCGATCGCGCGGGCGGGCGTCGAGGGGTCGAGCCTCGAAGAGGCGATCGTCGGCTGCGTCCTCCCGGCCGGTCTCGGCCAGGCCCCCGCGCGGCAAGTCGCCCTGGGCGCGGGGATGGCCTCGGGATCGAGTGCCCTCACGGTAAACATGGTCTGCGGCTCGGGCCTCCGCGCCGTGATGCTCGCCGAGACTGCCCTCCGCGCCGGGTCGGCCGACCTGGTCCTCGCCGGGGGCATCGAGAGCATGAGCAACGCCCCGCACCTCCTCAAAGGGGGCCGATCAGGCTGGAAAATCGGCGAACAGACGCTCGTCGACTCGATGCTCCACGACGGCCTCACCTGCGCCGTCGAAGGCTGGCCGATGGGAATGGCGGCGGAGCGCACGGCCGAAATCTGCGGTCTCTCCCGCGCCGACCTCGATGAATACGCCGCCCTCAGCCAGAGACGCGCCGCAAGGGCGATCGCCGAAGGGATGTTCCGCGAGGAGATCACGCCGGTCTCGATCCCGGGCAAGAAGGGGGTCGCGACGATCGTCGACATCGACGAAGGTCCCCGATCCGACACCACGACCGAGACCCTCGGCCGACTGAGCCCCGCATTCAAAGCCGAAGGCGTCGTCACCGCCGGCAACGCCTCGACGCTCAGCGACGGCGCGGCGATGCTGGTCGTCGGTTCGGGAGCAATCGCACACCAGCTCGGCCGGATTCCGCTCGCCCGGATCATCGCCTCGGCCACCGCGGGCCTCGACCCGCGCGACCTCTTCCTCGCCCCGGTCGACGCCATCACGAAGGCGCTCGCGAAGGCCGACCTTCGGCCCGGTGATATCGACCTCTACGAGATCAACGAGGCGTTCGCCTCGCAGATGCTCGGCTGCATCCGTCGGCTCGATTTGCCCCTAGACCGGGTGAATGTCCGGGGAGGGGCGATCGCCCTCGGCCACCCGATCGGCGCGAGCGGGGCGAGGGTATTGGTGACGCTCTTGCACGCCCTAAAGCAGAGTGGCGGGCGTTACGGCGTTGCCTCGCTCTGCCTCGGCGGCGGCAACGCGGTGGCGATGGTGGTTGAGTCTGTGTGAGGAAGGAACCGCACGCGTGTCGACATCTCAACCCCACCGTCCTGCCGCCGAACCTTCGCTTCGCGACGCCACCACGCGTCTGCTTCGCGAGGAAGACCAGATCCGCCAGGGAGGCGGGGCCGAGGCGATTCGCCGCCAGCACGAGAAGGGACGCAAGACGGCCCGCGAGCGGATCGCGGCCCTGATCGACCCCAAAACGACCCTGCTCGAACTCGGCCTCTGGGCCGCCCACGGGATGTATGAGGAGTGGGGCGGCGCACCGGCCTCCGGGGTGGTGACAGGGATCGGCGTCGTCTCGGGACGGCGGGCGATGATCGTCGCGAACGACGCGACGGTCAAGGCCGGGGCCTGCTTCCCGATGACGATCAAGAAAATCCTCCGGGCGCAGCAGATCGCCGAGGAAAATGGGCTGCCCGTGGTCTATCTGGTCGACTCGTCGGGGGTGTTCCTGCCGATGCAGGACGAGGTCTTCCCCGACGTCGACGACTTCGGCCGGATCTTCCGCAACAACGCCGTGCTCTCGGCCCGGGGCATCCCGCAGTTCGCGGCGATCATGGGAAACTGTGTCGCGGGCGGGGCCTATCTGCCGGTCCTCTGCGACACCGTGCTGATGACCGAGGGCTCAGGGCTCTATCTCGCCGGCCCCGCGCTGGTCAAGGCGGCGATCGGCCAGGACGTGTCGAGCGAAGAACTCGGCGGCGCGGCGATGCACGCGGGGATTAGCGGGACCGTCGATTATCGCGAGCCCGACGACGACGCGTGCCTCGCGCGGCTTCGTCGCCTGATCGGGTTCTTGCCCCCCGATCCCGGCCCGGCGTTCAACCGATCCGCCATCGAGGCGCCGACCCGTCCCGCCCACGACCTGCATGAGATCGTCAGCTCCGACCCGTCGTCGCAATACGATATGCGAGATGTTCTCGCGACGATCATCGACGGCGGGCGGTTCGACGAGTATCGCGCCGATTTTGGGCGAACGCTCGTCTGCGGGTTTGCTCGGCTCGGGGGCCGCGCGGTGGGAATCGTCGCCAATCAGCGGCTCCGATTCAAGCCGATCGGAGGAGGGCCGCTCCAGTTCGGCGGGGTGATCTACGGCGACAGCGCCGATAAGGCCGCGCGGTTCGTGCTCGACTGCAATCAGGCGAAGACGCCGTTGCTCTTCCTCCAAGACGTGAACGGGTTTGACGTCGGTCGCGAGGCCGAGCGGTCGGGAATCATCCGCCGGGGCGCTAAGCTGGTGAGCGCCGTCAGCAACTCGGTCGTCCCCAAGATCACGCTCTTGATCGGCCATTCGTTCGGCGCGGGGCATTATGCGCTCTGCGGACGCGCCTTCGATCCGCGCTTCCTCTTCGCCTGGCCGAGTGCCCGCTACGCCGTGATGGGTGCAAATCAAGTAGCACGAACGATGCTCGATATAACGGTTGCCGCGCTCAGGCGCGAGGGCAAGGAGGTCAACGAGGCCAGGCTCGCCACGATTGGCGACGAGCTGCGCGCCCGTTATGATCGAGAAACCGACATCCGTTACGCCGCAGCGAGGGGCTGGGTCGACGCGATCATTGATCCTGTCCAGACGCGAGACGTCTTGATTGAGGCGTTCGAGGTCGCCTGCCGCCCCAAGCCGGGCGACGCGGCCTCAATAGGTGTCTTCCAAACCTGATCGGGCGAATTCGCCCAAGGAAGAGGCCTCCCGGACGTTGACCACAGACAAGCGTCTCGATTTCGAGGGCCTTGAGAAAATGTCACCATGCGACAAACGATCCTTGCCGCGACCCTGTTCGCCATCAGCACCGTCTCGGCCCAGCCGGTCGGCCAAGAGGCGTTTATCAAACAGGGCAAACCTCCTGCCGGGCCGACGTTGTCTCTACCCGGCTTCCCTCATTCGATGAAGCACGCCTCTCCCGCGACGACGCCCGCCGCCGCCGACGCCCTCATCAGGGCCCACGACAAAAATGGCGACCGGAGATTCAACGCCGACGAATGCCCTACGCCGTTCCGTATCAGCTTCGCAACCCTTGATAGCAACCACGACGGCTATCTCGACGCGACCGAACTCACCAGCGGGCTCGGCCTGGGCGAGAAACGACCGATCGTCCGGGGCAAGGTGATCGCAAACTACGTTTACACCGTGGCCGACGACTTCGTCGTCGACGTCTATCACAACGGCGAGAAGGTCGCCGACAGCCGCCGCGAGATGCTCTCCGAGACCTTTGGGGCGACCGACGAGAAGATCAACATCGAGGTCCGCGAGGGCGACTGTCTCGTGTTCAATGTCGTGAACAACCGGCTCCGCTGGAATGGCGTCTCCTACTTCGCGGTCGCCGGGATGAAGACGGGCAGCGGGGTAGGTTTCCTTAGCGACGCCGACAGTGGACAATGGTCGTATTGCGACGACCTGGGCGCGGTAAATACCTTCATCGCAGACCCAGCCTATCTCGCCAACCAGAAGGCCAGGCCGGTCACGCCGAAGTGGGACCAGGGCGACTCGCGGATGAATTCCCTTGCCGACGGCTGGAAGGGCACGTCGGTCTGGGGCAACAACCGCAACACCTGGATCAAATACATCGCGCCTCCCGCTCCCGCGAATTTTCAGATCGGCGTGACTCATTGAGGTGAAGTGATGACGACACCAGCCCGCCCGATCCGCATTGGCAACGGCGCGGGATTCTGGGGCGACAACCTCGACGCCCCGTTCCTGCTCGCGAGAGACGGCGGGCTCGACGTCCTCACACTCGAATACCTCGCCGAATTGACGATGGCGATCCTCGCCCACCTCCGCTCGAAAGACGCGAAGGCGGGCTTCATCACTGACTTCCCCGAACTGCTCGAACGGCTCGCCCCCCTGATGCGAGAGGGGGGCGGGCCGTCGATCGTAACCAACGCCGGGGGCCTAAATCCGTCGGCCTGCTCGGCGCGATGCGCGATGATCATGACCGGTGCCGGCCTGGGAAATTGGCCGGTTGGGGTCGTCTCGGGCGACGACCTGCTGGCCTGGATTCCCGCCTGGATCGGCGAAGGGGTTGACCTCGCGCACTTCGAGACGGGGGAGCCAATTGCGACGGTCGCGGATCGGCTTGTCAGTGCGAATGTTTATCTTGGAGCACAGCCGATCGCCGAGGCGATCGTGGGCGGCGCGAGGGTCGTCATCACTGGTCGGGTCGCCGACGCTTCGCTGACCCTCGGCCCGGCTGCGGCGCATTTCGGCTGGAACTGGCACGACTGGGACCGACTCGCCGGGGCGAGCGCGGCGGGCCATGTGATCGAGTGCGGGGCACAGGCGACGGGTGGGCTCTGGCACGACTGGGCCAATCTAACCGACCTCGCTGGGGTCGGCTATCCGATCGCCGAAGTGGCCGATGACGGCTCGTCGATTATCACCAAACCCGCAGACTCGGGCGGCCTCGTCTCGATCGGGACCGTGGCCGAGCAGCTCGTCTACGAGATCGACGACCCCACGCGCTACAAGACGCCCGACGTAGACGTCGACCTCGCCTCGATCCAACTCGCGGACGTCGGACCGGATCGGGTTTCCCTGCGAGGGACGAAGGGGCAAGCCCCAGGCCCTCGGCTCAAGCTGTCGGCCGTCTATCGCGACGGCTGGACGGCGAGTGGCCTCGTGGCCGTCGTCGGCCGAGACGCTGTCGCCAAGGCCCGCGCTGCGGGGCGGATTGTGATCGAACGGGTGAAGCGGGCCGGTTTCGACCTGGCCGACTCGCTCGTCGAGGTGATCGGCGCGGGGGACGTCGTCCCAGGTGTGGTCATCTCCGAACGCATGCCGTTCGAAGTGGTCCTCCGCGTCACAGTGCGCGACCCGAGGCGAGCGGCGGTCGAGCGATTCTGCCGAGAGATCGCCCCGCTCGTGACGTCGGGGCCGCCCGGCATCGCCGGCTACGCCTCGGGCCGACCGTCTCCCCGGCCCGCCTTCGGCTACTGGCCCGCGCTCGTCCCTCGCGAACTGGTGGCCTCAGAGGTGCGTGTCCGATCGGCAAGGGAATGGACGAGTGTCTGAATTCTGGAAAAGGTGCCAGTCATGGGCAAGCGAGAAGACCGTGTCCGTCTCGGCGAACTCGCCCATGCCCGGAGCGGCGATAAGGGAAACCGCGCGAACGTGGGCGTCGTGGCCAACGATGCGGCCTGTTATAATTGGTTAAGGGTTCATCTGACCGAGACCGTCGTCGCCGATTACTTCCGATCGCTCGGGATCGGTGCCGTGCGTCGGTATGCGATGCCGAACCTCCATGCGTTCAACTTCGTGATCGACGACGCCCTCGCGGGCGGGGCGAGTCGCTCGCTTCGGCTCGACACGCAGGGCAAGGCGCTCGCCACGGCGCTGCTCGAACTGCAAATTCCGGCTCCGATCGCGGAGGGGGAACCATCATGACGATGAGCCCAGGATTCGTCCGGTTCGACACCCGAGGCCCGGTCGCCCTCATCACGATCGACCGGCCCGACCGCCGCAACGCCCTTTCGGCGAGCGTGATCGCAGAACTGGGCGACGCCCTTGACCGGGCACGCTACGACCAGACGGTCCGGGCCGTCGTGCTGACGGGGACCGCCCCGGCGTTCTGCGCGGGGATGGACCTGAAGGAGGCGAACAGGGACGGGGCAATGGGGCTCACCGATATCGAGCGAGCCGCCGTCGCCGATGCGCAGGCAATGGCCGACCTCATGATGCAGGTGCATGCGATGCCCAAGCCGGTGGTCGCCGCGATCAACGGAGATGCCCTCGCCGGAGGCGCGGGGTTGGCGATGGCGTGCGACCTCGCGGTGGCGGCCGATTCGGCGCGGATCGGCTATCCCGAGGTGAGGCGCGGTCTGGTCGCGGCGATCGTGATGCACGACCTCGTCCGGCTCGTCGGCGACCGCAGGGCGAGGCAACTTTTGCTCACCGGCGACCCGATCTCGGCGGCCGAAGCCGAGCGGTGGGGCCTCGTGAATCGGGTCGTGCCGGCGCGGGAATGTCTCGATACGGCGATCGCGTGGGGCGTCACGCTCGCCGAGGTCGGGCCGATCGCCGTGGCGACGACGAAGAAGCAGCTCGACGAGGCGAGCCGACGACCGCGTGATCTGCGCGGCTCGGCCGCCGTGAGCGCGGCGGTGCGGGTCTCTGACGAGGCGATCGAGGGGATGACCGCCTTCCTCGAAAAGCGCCGGCCCAACTGGACGATCGGTGACTGATCCACGACGCACGAATTTTCGAGGCGAGCACGATGACCGCGAGCACTACCGCCCCCTGGGTCGACGGCCTGACCGTCGGCGAGGTCATCCGGACCACGGCCGGGGCCTATCCCGATCGCGATGCGCTCGTCTTCCCCGCGCTGGGACTTCGGTGGTCATGGTCTGAACTCGACCGACGGATTGACGCCTTCGCCTCGGGGCTGATCCGCGAGGGGGTCGAGGCCGGGGAGCATGTCGGCATCTGGTCGATGAACGTCCCCGAATGGGTCGTCGCCCAGTTTGCAGTGGGACGGATCGGATCGGTCTTGGTCAACGTCAACCCGGCCTATCGCATCCACGAACTCGAAGAGACGCTCCACCAGGCCGACGTGGCGACGCTGATCGCGGGCGCTCCGTTCAAGACCTCGAACTTCGTCGAGATGATCGAGACGCTCGTCCCCGAGGCGACTGTCGGCGGCGAGTGGCGGTCCGCCAGGCTCCCGCGTCTTCGCCGACTCATCGCGCTCGCCGATCGGCCCCGCCAGGGATGGCTGAACTGGAACGAGGTGGAACGGGGTGACCTCCTCCCCGAACTGGGCCGGCGCGAGCGGTTGGCGAAATTCACCGATATCTACAACATCCAGTTCACCTCGGGCACGACGGGCCTGCCCAAGGGGGCGATGCTTACGCACCGCAACGTGCTCCTGAACGCCTTTTACGTCGGAGAGCGACTGAGGTATACGCCCGAGGACCGCGTCTGCGTGCCCGTTCCGTTCTATCACTGCTTCGGCTGCGTGCTCGGTACGCTGGCCTGCGCGGTCTACGGGTCGGCGATCGTCGCCCCCGCGCCGACGTTCGACCCCGGGGCGACACTCTCGGCCATCGCCGTAGAGCGATGTACGTCGCTCTACGGCGTGCCGACGATGTTCGTCGGCGAACTTGACCACCCCGACTGCTCGACGTTCGACTTGAGCAGCCTGCGGACCGGGATCATGTCGGGTAGCCCGTGTCCACTGCCCTTGATCAATGCCGTAATGAACGTTTTTGGTGCCGAGCAAATGACGATCGGATACGGGCTCACCGAGGCCTCGCCAATCATCACGCTGACGGCGGTCACCGACCCGGTCGAGGTCCGCGTCGGGACGGTCGGCCGTCCAATCCCGGGGGTCGAAGTCCGGCTGGTCGACCCTCTGACGGGGGCCGACGTCCCCCGGGGCGAAGCGGGGGAGCTTCGTGTCAGGGGGCATGGCGTGATGGCGGGATATTACAGGAACCCCGAGGCCACCCGGCTCGCCATCGACTCCGACGGCTGGCTCTCGACCGGAGACCTCGCCCGCGAACGCGACGACGGCAATTATCGGATCGTTGGCCGGCGCAAAGACCTCATCATTCGGGGCGGCGAGAATATCTACCCGCCCGAGGTCGAGGAGTTCCTCCACCATCACCCCAAGGTGGCCGAGGTCGCGATCGTCGGCCTTCCCGACCCGAAATACGGCGAGGTCTGCTCGGCCTGGGTCGTCGCCAAGCCGGGGGTCGTCCTCTCGGCCGACGAGATCCGCGAATACTGTCGCGGTCAGATCGCCCATTTCAAGATTCCCCAATACATCGAAGTCGTCGACGTCCTGCCCAAGACCGTGACCGGGAAGGTGCGTAAGCATGTCCTCCGGGACCAAGGGATCGCCCAGCACAGCCTGGGAGATGCCGCATCGGTCTCGACGGCGTGAGGGCTTGCCGAGCCGGTCTCTTCGCTTATAAGAGAGTGAGTTAGCCTGTCGGATCGCGGAACGGAGTCCTGATCGTGCTGCGCCATCTTGGATACGTCGGAGCGAATTTAACGATCGACGCCAGCACCGCGCGGACGTGCCGACTGGCCAACGCCACGCCCGACCGGCTCCGCCAGCTCATCGCCGCCAATCTCGCCGACCTCGAACGTGTGCTCGCCTTCAACGCTGAGCACGAGATTCAACTCTACAGGATGAGCAGCCAGGTGATCCCTTTTGCCTCGCACCCGGTCAGCACAATCGACTGGGCGGACGAATTCGCGGAGTCGTTCGCCCGGATCAGACACGTGAGCGCAAAACATCATTTTCGGATCTCGATGCATCCCGGCCAATATACGGTCTTGAACTCGCCGAACCCGGCGATCGTTTCGGCGTCGATCGCCGAATTGGAAGCGGCGGCTCGGCTGCTCGACGAAGTGCACGACGACCCGTCCGGGAAGATCGTACTCCATGTCGGCGGTGTCTACGGTGATCGAGCCGAGTCGCTTCGCAGGTTCGAAACCGTCTCGAAGGGCCTCCCTGATCTGGTCCGACGACGCCTCGTTATCGAGAACGACGACACCTCCTATTCGACCGGTGAAGTGCTCTCGCTCTCGGAGTCGACCGGCTTCCCCATCGTGTTCGATTGGTTCCACCACACGATCCGCCCATCGGAAGACCCCGACCATACCCGGATGATCGCCCGATGCTTCGCGACATGGGGTGAGGCCGACGGCGTGCCGAAGGTTCATATCAGCAGCCAGTCGCCGGACGGACGGGTCGGCCACCATTCCGACGAGATCGACCCCGCCGACCTCGCCGCGTTCCTCGACCATGTCCCCCCCGAATCGCCGTTTGACATGATGATCGAGGCCAAAAAAAAAGATCTGGCCTTGATGCGGCTCCGCGACGACCTCCGAGCGATCTCGAAAAAGGGTTAAAGCCCTGCGGCGATCTTGCCGAAGAGCGAGTTGGGGCTTTACGTCTCAACTTCAGACTCGCACGACCCGCGAGCCTCCACGATCTGCACCGAGACGCACCATGATGGCCTCAATCGGCCTCTTGATGGCCCTCTCTCTAATCGGCGGTCATCCAGCCCTTATTGAAAGCGGGGGCGACCCGGCACCGGGCCTGCTCGTCAATCGGACCGTCGGGACGCGACCGTTCGATCGGCCCGACCCGGACCGGCCGACCATCGTCTTCATCCACGGCATCAACCCGTTGCCTGGGGTCGTTCACTTCACGATGGCCGGGCACCTCTCCAAGGCGATCGCGCGACGGTATGGCCCGGGCACCTTCAACGTGCTCGACTGGGACTGGAATGCCGCCACCTTCACGAGCCTGCGGCATCGCGACAACATCGACGCCGCGATCGACCAGGGCCGACGATTGGCCGAGGCTCTCCTACTCGCGGGCTTCGACCCGGCCCAAGTCCATCTCATCGGCCATAGCGCGGGGGGACTCGCGGCGGCTTCGGCCGCCCAGACAATCTTTCGGACGAGAGGAATCCGGGTCGCGCAGGTGACACTCCTTGAACCGGCGGGTTGTACCCACGACGCCATATTCGAGGAACTGCAAGCCGTCACGTCGGCCGGTCGCGTCGAGAATTACTGGACCCCCGGCCTCAGCGCATTCGGTCGCGCAGCGGACGTGCCCGGCGTGACCGACTATCGGGTCGACCACCCGACCCCGTTCACCGGGACGATGATCCCGAGCCGGTCAGGGCACCTGTGTATCGTGCGATGGTATATCGCGACGGCCGAGGCCCCCGCCAGCCATTCGGGATTCAACACCAGTGTCCTGCTCGTGAGAGAGGTCGTTTCTGGAAAGACGAATCATCCGCAGACGCCGAGCCCTTACACCCCTTCGACGAGGGCCCGGACCCGGTCGAGGCCACGGCGGACCACGTCGAGCGGGTCGGCTTCCCAGAGCGAAGGGTTAAAGAGTTCGAGGGAGAGCGGGCCTCGGTAGCCAATCGTGCGGAGGTTGGCGATCACCCGAGGGAGGTTGGCGATGCCGTCGCCGGGGAGGACGCGGTCGGAGTCGGATTGGGTTAACGGGTCGGGCACGGCAGGAATATCGTTGATATGAAAACAGGCGAGTTGGTCCCCCTTGAGCATCAGGAGGTCGTCGAACGAGCCGCCGCCTCGGATCATGTGAAAGACGTCGGCGACGACGGTGGCACTGGGGTCATGGGTGCCGTCGGCCACCGCGAGGGCGGACGCGACGCTGTTAATCCCGTCGACAAATCCGAGGAACTCCATGCTCGGTCTAACCCCTTCCTTGCGGCCAATCTCGAGCAGTCGGGAATAGCGATCCGAGGCGCGGGCGAGGTCGACGACCTCTTGCGGCGGGCTGGCGACGATAAAAGGGCTGCCGAGCGCGGCGGCCTGCTCCATCCGGCGATGCGAGTCGTCGATCACCCGCTGGTAGTCCGAACCTTCCGCCGTGACCCAACCGTGGAGCGCGATCATGCTCACCACGCTAAGGCCAGCGTCGGCAAGGGCCAATTTCAGGGTTGCCATCGAGCCGCCGCTGGTCAGATAGGCCGTGACCTCGTCGTTCCAGGGCTCGATGGCGGTGTAACCCGCCTCGCCCGCAATCCGGATCTTGTCAAGCAGCGGAGTCGTTCGGATCGTGCTCGTATTCAAGCAATAGGTAAATGTCGACACGTCGGGCCTCATTTCATGGAGAGTGCAAGCGTTGTGTGCGGGCCGCCCGTCACGACTACGACCGCAAGGCGACCTCGGGGTCGTGGTAGCGGGTACGGGACTCGTGCGGGAGGTAGATCATCCCGGCATCGTCGGCGACGTGCATGCCGGAGTCGATATAGAGGATCTGCCCCGTAACCTTCCGGCCGGCAGGGGTGGTGAAGAAGACGACGGCGTCGCCGATCTCGTCGGAGGTCGTGAGGTTGCGGACGCCATTGGGGAAGTCGGGCCGACCGTGCTTGGCCTGCAAAACCCGTTCGCCGGGCGTGTCGACCCAGCCGGGGGCCACCATGTTGCAGGTGATGCCAGCGTCGATGTACTCGACCGCCACCTGCTGGGTCAGCCCGAGTAGTCCCGCCTTGCTGGTGATATACGAAAAGAGGCCGGGCATCGGCCTCGTAGCGCGGGTGGTGCCGATGTTGACGACCCCGCCGCGCGAGGCCCTAAGCAGGGGCAAGAAGGTCTTGATCCCGAGCCAGGGGCCTTTGAGATTGACCGCGAGGGTGAGTTCCCAGAGGGCCTCGTCGGTCGTCTCGACAGTCCCTCTCGGGCTGATCCCGGCCGAGTTCACGAGCAGGTCGAGCCCGCCGAAACACGCCTCGACTTCTGCCCGGACTCGCTCCCAGGCTTGGGAGTCAGAGACTTCGAGGTGGAGGCCAAGGGTCTCGGCCCCCCCGTCAGCGAGGACTGCGGCCGAGGCGAGCGCGGTCTCGGCATTGCGGTCGGTCAAGACGACGCGGTGGCCGGCCTTGGCGAGGGCGCGGGCGATCCCCTGGCCGATCCCCTGGCCTGCTCCAGTGACAAGGGCAACGGGTCGTTTGAACGGTTCAGACATAGCGGCTCAACTCGACAAGGTCTGCCTTCGGGCATTTTTCCGGACGATCTGGTATCCGAAGCCCTTAGGTTGTGCTTCAATGGGGCGTCACACGGAGGGGTTTCCCCGAGCGGGGATTATGGCGCGCCCACCGAGGTCCGGCCAGGGGTGGCCGGGCGCGGGGATCGATCGACGTCGAAGGGCGGTCTGAGTCATGGCCGTCGTGCTGATCGCAACCCTCGACACCAAGGGGCGAGAGCTGGGTTTCGTGCGTGACCTCATCCGAGCCTCCGGCCTGGAGACGGTCGTGATCGACGTCGGCTCACTTGGGCCGCCGACGATCGAGCCCGACCTGAGCCGCGACGAGGTTTTCCGTCGCGCCGGAAGCTCAGCCGATCGGGCGAGGGAGCGGGCCGACCGTGGCGAGGCCGTCTCCGAGGCGGCGCGGGGTGTCGCGGCGCTGGTGGGCGAACTCGACGCGGCGGGAAAGGTCGACGCCGTGCTCGCGATCGGCGGCTCGGCCGGGACGGTCATCGGCACCGCCGCCATGCGTGCCCTGCCCTTCGGGCGACCGAAAGTCATGGTTAGCACGCTCGCAAGCGGCCAGGTCGGCCCCTATGTCGGCGGCACCGACATCATGATGCTCTACCCGGTGGCGGATATCGCCGGCCTGAACCGGCTGACGCGCACCGTACTTTCCAACGCCGCGAATGCCGTCGCCGGGATGGTCCGGGGATTGTCAACCCGGCGAGACGGCGACGATGATCTCAGGCCCGTGGTCGCGGCCACCATGTTCGGCGTGACCACTCCCTGCGTCGACCGCGCCCGCTCGCTCCTCGAAGCGAAGGGCTGCGAGGTGATTGTCTTCCACGCGACCGGGGTCGGCGGCCGATCGATGGAAGGGCTGATCCGCGACGGACTGGTGAACGGCGTGCTCGACCTGACTACCACCGAGCTTGCCGACGAACAGGTCGGGGGCATCCTCTCGGCCGGCCCCGATCGGCTCGAAGCGGCGGGGCGACGCGGCATCCCACAAGTGGTGAGCGTCGGGGCGCTCGACATGGTGAACTTCGGCCCGATGCCGACGGTCCCGGAACGATTCCGGGGCCGTACGTTCCACGTCCACAACGAGACCGTCACGCTCATGCGGACGACCCCCGCCGAGAACGCCGCGATCGGCACGCGGATGGCCGAGGTGCTCGGGCGATCCCGAGGTCCCGTGACGGTCTTGATCCCGCTGCGAGGCGTCTCGGCCCTCGACGCCCCCGGCCGCCCGTTCCACGACCCCGAGGCCGATTCGGCGCTCTTCGGGGCGATCCGATCCGGGTTGGCCGGGCACGCCGAAGTCCGGCTCGTCGAGCGAGACCTACACATTAACGATCCAGCATTTGCGGAAGACGCCTCGAAACTTCTCTTCGAAATGCAGTGACAACCGCCTATAGTCAGTTCAAACAGGAAAGGCCGATCATGACCCGTTCGGAAATTCTCGAAACGTTCCGGCGGAAGATCGCCGAGGGTCGCCCGATCATCGGCGGCGGAGCGGGAACCGGCCTCAGCGCCAAGTGCGCGGAGGCGGGCGGCATCGATCTGATCATCATTTATAACTCCGGCCGGTTCCGTATGGCCGGGCGAGGTAGCCTCGCCGGCCTGATGCCCTACGGTGATGCCAACGCGATCGTGATGGAGATGGCCCGCGAGGTCTTGCCCGTTGTCGAGAACACGCCGGTACTCGCCGGCGTCTGCGGGACCGACCCGTTTCGCGTGATGTCGCGGTTCTTGGTTGAGGTGCGCGACGCCGGGTTCTCGGGAGTGCAGAACTTCCCGACCGTGGGCCTAATCGACGGCACGTTCCGACAAGGGCTCGAAGAGACCGGGATGGGCTACGATCGCGAGATTGAGATGATCGCCCAGGCCCGTCAGCTCGACCTGCTGACATGCCCCTATGTCCACAACCCGATCGAAGCCCGCGCGATGGCCATGGCGGGGGCGGACGTGCTGGTCCCCCACGTCGGCCTGACGACGAAGGGCCTGATCGGCTCCAAAAGCGCGATCGACCTCGACGAGGCGGTGCGGCGGGTGCAGGCGATGGCCGACGCGGCATTCGCGGTCCGCGACGACGTGATCGTACTCTGCCATGGCGGGCCGATCGCCGAGCCCGAGGACGTGGCCTACCTCTTCCGCAAGACGCGCGGGATCGCCGGATTCTTCGGTGCGAGCAGCATCGAGCGGCTGCCGACCGAACTGGCGATCATCGGTCAAGTCCGGGCCTTCGCGGCTCTGAAGCCGCCCGGGAGATGATCCATGGGCCGCTCAGACGCGGGTAGGGACGTCGTCCTCGAATTCGTCCCACCACTCGATATCCTGGCGGTCGGGGTCAGAATCTCCGGGGAGTGCCGAATCCAAGGGGTCCGGTTCAGGCAGGGTGATCGTGATCATGGCGCGTCCTTCGGGAAAATAGGACGGCAACAGCACGCAGACATATCGGTCGGGCGGGATCGAGATTTCGGTCCGATAGCGCATCTCACGGGGCCTCGCTGATGACGACCGGGACGGTCCAAGGTGAAGGGGCGAAGCTGGATCGGTGCGGTATCCGCGCCGTCTTAGGTCTCGTCGGCATCGGCTTCATCGCCGACGGGTGCGGCAAGGTGGGCGCGGACGAGCGTCTGCGTCCGCCCTTCCTGGACCATGTCTCCGGCCTGGTTGACGATCCGTCGATGCCAGGTGATGATACCGCGACGACCCTTGGCGCGGGGTTCCATCGCCTCGACCCGGCTGAGAACCTTGATCGTATCTCCGAAGAGGATGGGCTTGTGGAAGGTCCATCCGAGGATGCCGAGGAAGGCCAGCGTGTCGACGCGAGGCGCGAAGCTAGTCAGCCCCGCAGCGAACGAGAGGCCGAGCAGGCCGTGGGCCACCGGCCTGCCGAACGGCCCCCGTCGGGCCGATTCGTGGTCAACATGGAGGGCGTTGAAGTCTCCCGTGAGCGCGGCGAAGTTCGACACGTCGGCCTCGGTCACCGTCCGCGAGGGGCTTTCCCACTCGTCGCCGACCGCGAGATCGTTGTAACCCAGCAATTCGATCGGGCGCAATGCCATGCGTCGCCCCCCTCACCTAACTGGGCCTGCTCCGTGATCTTAGCACGGGGCGAACTGAGATGAACGGTCGAAAACGGAACGAATTGTGCAGGTTGAGCGAATCTGCGTCAAGCCAACCCGAAGAGAGTTCCGCGGCGAGCGTCCCGACCATACGAGCCCCTGAAGCGATCCGTCTCGAGGTCGAGGCCGCCGTCTCTCCCGCCCTAACCGCCGAATTGAGGAGTGTGTTTGTATGACTCGACCTTTGAGGGTCCTCGTCGTCGACGACGAAAAGCCGGTCGCCGCCGGGCTCCAGGGTCAACTGGATGCACTCGGTTACGACGTGGTGGCCTTGGCGCACGACGGCCACTATGCCATTGAGGTCTGCCGCCGCACCCAGCCCGACCTTGTCATTATGGACATCGAGATGCCCGGCCTTGACGGGCTCGCTGCCGCGAGACAAATTGCCAAAGACCCCGGCACGCCAGTGATCATCCTCACAGCCCACGGCCACCCGAACCTGGTTGAACAGGCGGTCGAGGACGGTGTGGTCCATTACCTGCTCAAGCCGGTGACGAGCCCAAGCCTCCACGCCGCGATCCAGGTCGCGATCGCTCGGTCGCGTGAGGTCCACGAACTGCGAGAGAACGTCAACGCCCTGGAGATGACTTTACGCGACCGCAAGATCATCGAACGCGCGAAAGGCATTCTTATGACACGTCGAAACATGTCTGAGCCCGAAGCGTTCCGATATCTTCAGCGCGAGAGCCAGAACCGGCGGATTCCAATGGCGAAGCTTGCGGAGGCGATCGTCCAAGCCGACGAACTCCTCGAACCCGGCCCTACACATTGAGTGCAGCCCGTCCGGCTATCGAAGCCGTGTAGACGCGAAGAAAATCGTTGACTCTCGGGCATCGAGCGATTACGGTCGACGTGTCGGGGAGGCCAGGCGACCGGTCCTTAGCCCATCGACTGAAGACCCGGATGGACCGAAAGCCTCTCCGACTTCTGCTCGGCACGCGGCCTTGACCATCGGATGGTCAACGCCGCTCGCCGATCAACCGGGAGTCGGCAATATGACACACCCTCGGGAATCGGACGTGCGGCGGATGGCCGCGAACTCGGGGCCAATCGGTCTCGCAGAGCGGATCGAAGGGCAGATAGAGCAGAGGGCCAGCGGTCGAATCCGCGACCTCCGCGTCGTCTGCGAGGAGGGCCAGATTACCCTTCAGGGCCACTCGCGGACCTATCACGCCAAGCAGCTCGCGCTCCAAGCAGTGCTCGACCTGACGGACGGTCACGCCATCCTGGCCAACCTAATCGTCGTCTCCTGACCGCGATCGCGTCCATCGCGTCTACGACCCCGCGAAGCATCATCGAGTCATGAACATGGACGGTCTTCTCGACACCTCGGCCCCGCCGGCGGCCGGTGATCGCCTCAAGCCACGCGACTTCGAGCCTCGCGAGCTATTTCAAAAGCTTAGCCACGAGTTCTGTCGCCCTCTGATCTCGCTGCGAGCCGGTTTCGACCTGCTCCTGGCGGGCTGCGAGGGTCCGATCTCGCAAGACCAGCGCGGCCATGTCCAGGAACTCCGCGCCCATTGCGACGACCTGATCCGTCTGACGCGGACCTACCTCGATTTCGCCGGGCTTGACCGGTCGTCACGTACACCGGAGTGGGGCTCATTTCGCCTCGGTGCCCTCCTTGAGGAAGTGGCCCGCCAGTTCGCCGGCAGGGCGGCGGTGCGGGGGATCGCGTGGGAGTGCCGACTCGAAGGCCCCGATGCCACCGTGCGGACCGACCTCGCCCACTTCCAGCAAATCCTCGGCTGTCTCATCGAGAATGCGCTGGACCACACCCCCGAGGGGGGCTGGGCCGGCGTAACGGCCCGATTCGACGCAGACTCTTGGCAGGTCGAGGTCTCCGACGACGGGTCGGGCATCCCCGCCAGAGATATCGATCGCGTCTTCGAGCCGCTCGTCCGGCTCAAGACGGGGTCTCACGCGGCCGCCGGTTCCAGGGACGGCCTCGGTATGGGCCTCGCCGTCTGCCGCGAACTGGTCGCCCACCTCGGCGGCGAGATCCACCTCCGCTCCTCGGCCGAGGCCGGCACTGCGGTGAAGGTCCGATTCTCATTCGCAAAGGAAAGTTAACGTGATCACGTAATACAAGTCAACAATCAAGTTGATCTCGTTACCGCTAATGTCGGTTTGATAGGCTCGACGCAGAGGCGAATCGTCGTCCCCTCGCCTGGGATGCCGCGAACGGACATGGTTCCCTTGTGGCGTCTCCAAATCCCGTTGGCGATGCTCAGGCCGACGCCCAGGTGGTTCGGTTTGGTGCTAAAGAAGGGCTCGACCGCGCGTTCAAGGACTTCGGCGGTCATGCCCTGCCCGTTATCGCGGACTTCGAGGACCACCCACCCGCGCTCGTCGAGCGCGGTGGAGAGGTGGATCACGAGGCCGTCCGGGCCGGCCGCCTCGATCGCGTTCGCGCTCAGGTGGTCGAGCATCGAGCGGAGGTGGTCGGCGTGGCCCAAAATCGGTGGGACGACGGCGGGGGCCACCGTCCAGCGGACCGGTAGGCCGGACTCCTGGGCCGAGCCGGATCGTTGTGCGGCGTAGTCTTCGATCAGGCGATTGAGCGTGACCTCTTCACGTCCGACATCGGTGATCGGCCGGGTGACGTCGATCAGCCGACGCGCGATGGCCGACGCTTCAAGAGCCGTGCGGATGATGGCATCGGCAAGAGCGTTCGGATCGGGCGGGTTTGGCATCGAGAGCTTAATCCGCAAGATCTCGGCATTGCTCACGACGGCGCTGAAGGCGTTGATCACATGATGACCGACCCCGGACGCGAGATGGCCCAGTTCGTTCACCGTTGCGACCACCTTGCCACGGTCGACGGCTCCCACGGTCGATTTCGGTCTCATGCCACGATCGCTCCGGGGACCAAGAAAAGAATAATGGGAGAGGGAGTGTTTCTTGAGACCGGCCCGGTCGCCTCAGCGAATCAGGCGGGCTTCGACCCAGTCGGCGTGGTCGCGGACTTCGCCCCGCTCGCCAAAGTCGGTGATGAGTACGATCGACTTCGCCCCGGCGACATTGATGTCGATCGACTTAGGCGTGTCCCTGACCGACATCGGCGGCGACGCGAATTTCTCTTCGCCGTCAACGACCACGCGGAAGACGACGCTACCCAGCGGGCCCGCCCGGTCGTCGAGGCCAACGAGTGCCTGGAGCCGTTTGATGCCCGGTTCGAGCCGATAGGCGAGATAGGTTCGGCTCTGCGTGCCGAGCCCGCGGTCGTAGACCTTACCGCCGACCCGGAGCGGCTGTCCGTCGATCGCCCGATCCGTCCGGACCGGGCGGGTCGGGCCGAGGTAGCTGATGTAACGAGTGAGCGTGGGAGACCTCTCAGAGAGGTAAGCCACGGTCCCGCCCTTGGTGTGGATCTGGGCGAGTTCGCCGAGGGGGACCTTGATGGTCTGCCCGTATCGCGTGGTCGCCTGGAGTTGCCCCCCCTCGACGTGGACCGCCGTCACGCCCAGACGCGAGCCGTCGACCAGCGTCAATTCATAGAAGGGGCCTTCCGGCGCGGGGTAGTTCACGAGCTTCGGGTCGAACGCCAGCGCGATGACGCCTGAGCGGTCAAGCTCAACCTTACCGGTCGAGGGCTTGAAGGCGATCTTCTTGTCGTCCAGTCCCAAGAGGCCGCCGGCGAGTCGGTCGCCGTTCGCCAACCAGAGGACTTCGCTCGTCCGAGGCTCGTCACGTATCCTCGCGGCGAGGGCGTAGACGGCGTCGGTCTCGGTCGGAGGTGCGAGGATCAGGGCGAGCACGCTATCGAGCGGGACCGACAACGTCCCGAGTGCGAACGACTGGACCTCGATCGAGGTTTCGCCAGCTGGCCCGATCACGCTCCGATAGAGGCGATCGCCTTCGGGAAAGAGGATGACGCTGCCGCCGTCGCTCGACATCAGCGGCGTGCTCCCCTCGCGGATGAGCTTGACCAGTGAGGCGGCGGGGATGGTCTCGATCGTCTCGCGATCGTCGACGGCCAGCGAGGCCCCCCCTTTGACGTCGAGCTGGCGGAGTCGGCCCGTGACAGCCGTGCCGTCGGTTTTGACTGCGGTCAGGACCGGGTCGGAGGGGACCGATGGGGCACCGTCGGCACCCAGCAGGCCGAGGGCGGTCGCAAGGCCGAGTAAGGCCATCGGGCGTCGAGGTCGGGTCGAGTGCGGTTGGTTCTCTCTCATCGGCGCGTGCGCCTCGTCTCTCGGGGTGCTCTGCGGACGTTCGGGCGGCTATCTCTGGAAGATCGGCAGCACGTTGTTCGGCATCTGGAGAATGATCAGGGCCATGGCGGTCCCGTACTCGTTGCAGATGCTGTCTTGCCAGAATCCCTGGGTCTGCTGACGGCGGACAAGTTCGTCGCGGATGGCGGGATACCAGGTGTTCCAGTCTTCGCCACCGCGAATCCACATCGCCTGTGCCGCGTAGTAGTGGCCGTAGAAGTAATGGCTGTAACGTTGGCCGAATTTGATCTCGGGCATGTATTGCTTGAGATAGGCGACCCCCGAGTCGATCTCCTTGCCGTCATATTCCGCCGCACTATAGAGAGCGACAATGCCAGCGGCCGAGCGGGGGAAGGCGCTGACGCCCCCCTGGAGCATGTAGCGGAAGCCGCCGTCGGTGTTCTGCGACTGTTTGACGTATTTGATGCAGTTCTCGACCGTCTCCTTGGGCACGAAGATGCCGGCGTTCCTCGCGGCGCGGAGGGCGTTGATCTGGCAGATCGTCACCGAGAGGTCGGCGTCCCGTCGGGCGGGCTGATAGCGCCAGCCGCCTTCGTTGTTCTGGGTATCGATAATCAGGCGGATCGCCTTCTGGAGTTTCTCGCGAATCTCGGCCCGTCGCGTCATCCCGTACGACTCAGCGAGGAAGAGCGCTCCGAAGCCGTGCGAGTACATCGGCCCGTGGGTGGCGGCCGAGGGGACGGCGATAAAGCCCGACGGAGCGGTGTTGTCCATCACGTAAACGAGGGCTTTATCAATATGGGCCCCATACTGCCCCCGGCCGGGGCTTGACCCCGCTCCCATGAAGGCGAGTCCGGCAAGGCTGGTGACGGCGATGTTGCCGCGATAGGTGCCCGAGCCACCGAACGAGCCGTCGGCGTTCTGCTGCTTCGCAAGCCAAGCAAGGCCCTGCTCGATCGCCTTGTCGGTCTCGGCGGTAACCTGTTCGGCCGCCCCCTCGGGGATCTCTCCCTGCCTCGCCTCGACGAACCCGCCCCCCTCCTTCACCGGCCCGGGCTTGGCGGCCGGCGCAGCGGGCTTGGCAGGGGTTTGGGCGAGCAGCGGGGCCGGTATCGCCAGCGTCATCGACAGCCCGAACGCGAAGGCCGATCGCGGCGACCGGACGAGAGACGTCAAGAATCGGGTCATCGTCGTCACTCCTCGCGAGAGAGGCTTTTCTTGGAGACCGAGAGATAATAACGCTTGATGAGGTCTTCCTTGGCGGGAAGCAACTCTTCCTTGAAGACGTTGTCCATCTCAGCTCGAAGTTCCGGGGGGAGGTGGCCCCACGGGTTCTTGTCGAGCGCGGCGACGCTCTTGGTCTTGGGCTTTTCGGGACGCATCGGCGGCGGGCCGTTGGCCAACGCCCCGGTCGAATCCTGCCCCGGTTGGCCGGGCTTGTCTCCCTTCCGCATCATCCGCATCGCCTGAGACTGCGTCTTCACCTTGCGCATCTGCTCGATCATGGTGTCGAGCCGCTTGACGATCTCAGTCTGCTTCTGCCGGGTCTGCTCGCCGGTGTCGGGCTTGCCGAGGCGCTGTTCGACCTCACGCATCTGCTTGACCAGGTCTCCGAGCGGGCCGTCGTCCTCGCCTTGCTGCTTCTGCCCTGGCTTCTGGCCGGGCTTGGGCTTCTTCTTCTTGCCAGCGATCTCGTCGAGCACCTCGTCGAGCTGTTTTTCTTTGCCGCTCAGCCCGTCGGACTTGGGCTTCGCATCCTTCGGCTTCTCGTCAGCCCCTTGCCCCTTCTCGTCTTCGGGCTTCTTCTTGTCGTCAGCACCGCCGGGGGGCGGTTCGGGCTTCTTGCCATCCGGCGAGGGTTTGTCGTCGGTCTGACCGAGCTTGTCGAGGAGGCTGTCGAGGTCTCTATCCTTGGGCGCAACCTGGCCGGGCAGGACCGGTTTGGCGGCGTCGGGCTTGGCGGCGTCTTTAGGCTTTGAGACCTCTTCGACCTTCTTGAGGAGGTCGTCGAGGGCCTGGTCTTTGGGCTTGCCTGCCTGGGCGATGCCGAGGCCGGCCCAGCCGAGAATGGCGGCGGCCGAGAGCGTCGCGATGCGGCGTGAGTGGGGGCGAATCATGGTCAGTTTTCCTCCCCGTCGGCCTGTTTGGGGCGGGTCAAGTCACGGACGAGGTCGGCCAGGGCTCCCTGGTCCTCATGGAGCCTCTCGCGTTCCTGCTCTTGTTCGGGCATCAGCTTCTCGCCGCGCTGGACGAGCTTGTCGAACTCGTCGGTCCGCTCGTTCAGCTCTTGCTGGAGCACCTTCAACATCTTGATCTGGGCGGCTGCGGGGATGCCATCGCCCCCTGCTCCGCCGCCACCGCCTCCTCCACCGCCACCCTCGCCCGGATCGCCGTCGGCCTTCTTCATCTTATCAGGCTTGAGCGAGTCAAGAAGTTGCTTGAACCGGCCGTGCGCGGTCTTCTCGGCGGTGAGGGTCGGGTTATCTGTCTTGAGCGCCTGGAGCCGGCCCGCCGCGTCGTCCATCGCGGCAGTCGCGCGTTTGAGTGTGAGGGTGAAGACCGGGACCCCATCGCCGAGCCGTTCGATTAACTCGCCAGTCTCGTCTTTCAGGCCGCCCTGGACCCGGCCGAGGTCTCGGACCCCGGTGCGTTGGGCAATCGAGAGCTTGCCGGCGTTCTTGGCGCGGGCCTGCTCGTAGCCGGTCGTCTCGCCGATCATCTTCTCTTGCCGTTCGGCGATCGACTTGAGGCTGTCGGCCATCTTGGAGATTTGCTCGATCGCGAGCTGTTCCTCGGCGTCGCGACGGTTCTCGGCGAGGTCTTGCTGGGCCTGGCGGAGGTTGTCGAGGGCCTCTTCCATGTCGTCCTCGGCCTGTTCTCCCTGGTCCTGGTTGAGGTCTTGCTCGGCCTTGGCCATCTTACCCGCCGCATTTTCCCCCTTCTGCGACGCTGAATCAGCCCCGAGCTTGGCGAGCTTCTGGAGCTGGCGCTTCAGCTCTTTCTGGATCTCAGCCTGCTCTTTGGCGAGCTTCTGGAGTTCCTTCTCGCGGGCCTTGGGGTCGGTCATCTTCTTGGCGTCGGCGGTCTTCTTGAGGTTGGCCGCCTGGCGGGCACGGAGGTCTTTGAGGTCTTTCTCGGCCTGTTTGAGTTCCTGGACGAGCCGGGCGAGCTCGCGCTCTCGACGGTTCTGGATCGAGTCAACGAGGTCTTTGAGATCATTCTTGGCCTGGTCCTGGTTCTGGCGGGCCTGACCCATCTGGTTTTTGCCGAGCTGCTCGGCCCCCTCGGCCATCTTGGCTGCGGTGGCCTTCTGGCGGCTCTGCTTGGCGGCGTCCTTGAGGGCGGCGGCACCGAGCGGGTCGTCTTTCTCGACTTTCTTCGCCATCTCGTCGAGCTTCGACTCGAAGTTCTGGAGCAGCTTGGCGAGTTCGGCCTGACGCGCACCCAGGTTCTCCAACTCGGCCTTCTGCTCGGGGGTGAGGGCCTCGGGCGTCTTGCTCATCAGGTCGGCCTTAGCCGCCGCCTCGGCCGACTGCTTGATCGCCTGTTCCTGCTGCTGAAGGATCGCCTTCGCCTCCTTGACGACCCCGCGATAGGTATCGAACTCGCTCATGCTATCGAGCATTTTCTTCAGCTCATCGGCGATCGCCTTCTGGTTCTTGTTGGCGTCGTTAAGTGCGAGCTGCGGAGCAGGCTTGTCAGCCTTGGGCTGACCGGCGTTTGGCTTCGTTTCGTCGCCCGGCTTGGGGTCGCCGCCATTTGGCTTCGTTTGGTCGCCCGACTTGGGATCGGAGGGCTTGCCCGAATTTGGCTTCGTTTCGTCACCGGGTTTGGGCTGGCCCGCGATTGGCTTCGTTTGGTCGCCCGGCCGATCGGGTTTGGCCGGGTCGCCGGGCTTCGGCTGGGCACCCGGCTCGGGCTTGCCGTCAATTGGCTTCGTTTGGGAACCGGCCTGGGGGTCGCCCGCGGTCGGCTTCGTTTCGTCACCGGGCTGAGGTTGGGCTCCGGGCTCGGGTTTACGATTCGGGTCGGACGCTTCGTCGAGTGCCTTCCCAGCGCGTGCAAGGTTTTGCTCAGCGGGGGTGAGGTTGCGGTCTTTAATCCGCTCGACAGCCTCGCCCATCGCGCGCATCTGGCGTTCGACTTCGGGGTTGGGGACGTTGGAGTTCTTGAGGTCGTCGGTGATCCGCTTGATCTTCTGCTCGATACCGTCGGACTTGCTGGTAATCCGGCTTGCCACCTGGCGCTGGATGGTCTCGGCATTTTTGAGGTTGTCGCGGATCGGGGTCGGCAGCTTGTTGGTGCGGGCGAGGGTACGAATCGCGTCGTCGACCGGGGCCTGCGCCTGCTTCTGCATGGCGTGGGTCCGTTCGATGTCGTCGCGAAGGGCTCGCTGCTGTTCTTCTAGCTGTCGGCCAGCCTCCTCATCCGAGACGATCCGCAACCGCAACTCACGGCTTTTGCCGATGTTCGGACCTTTGACATTGTCGAAGTCGCGGGCATCGGCGTGAAACGAAAGAATTGTGCCGGGTTCGAGCTTGAGCGGGGCAAGTTCCCATCGGTAGGTCACAACCTCACGCTTCGACGGCGGTGCGTCTTTCCTGGTCGTG
Source organism: Isosphaeraceae bacterium (assembly GCA_025356435.1). Taxonomy (GTDB): domain Bacteria; phylum Planctomycetota; class Planctomycetia; order Isosphaerales; family Isosphaeraceae; genus CAMFLR01. The sequence continues at coordinate 60,540 of JANXSY010000027.1, forward strand.
CCGTCCCATAGGGGAAGGATGACCTCTCGGGCCGGTTCCGAGCCACCGGCGGCGACCTTGTAGATCATCCGGATCGAGTGGATACCATAGTCGTCGTCGACCGCGATCTGGATCGGCACCACGGCGCGGGCGGACACGTCGCGGTCGTTCGTCGGCTCTTCGATACCGACGCGGGGGGCCTCGTCGGCGACGGTGCGGAGGTCATATCGGACGGCGTCCTGATTCTTGAAGCCCTCGGTGTCTTTCAGCTCGAACCAGAACGGCGCGGTGGCCGAGGCCGGGAATCGTGCCGAGACTCCGAGGCCGTTGGCGACGAGCTTGACCGGGTCTTTCGACTGAACCTCGCCGACCCGCAGGACGGCCGAGGCGAGTGCCTTGTTGGCTTTGCCGTCGAGCTCGATCTGCGTCCCGAACACCGCCTTGACCTGCGTGTTGCCTGGCGCAAGTGTTTGCGGAGGGAGGCCGGTATACGCCGGGGCGACGAGTCGGACAGTCAATTCGGTCAGAGTCGGCGGGGGGACAACTTTGACTCCCCAGGGAGAGGTCTTGTCGTCGCCCGCCGAGACGGTGAAGGTGAAGTCTCGGCTGGCGGTGTCGAGCCGACCCCGGAAGACGCCGTCGTCGGCGGGTCGGAGGGCCTCTTCAGAGGTCTCGCCATCGGCGAACGTGAAGGTGACGCGGGCCGTTGAGGGCATATGTTCCCCCTTCGCGACCCCAACCGCCAGCGTGAACGGCTCGCCCCGCGCGACCTTGTGCGGGGTCTCGGACTCGACGATCGAGAGATGCGTGAGCTTCGGCCACTCGGCCGAACCGAACGGTAGGAAAAGCCGCTGAAGTGCGATCCGGCTCGACATCGGCACGAAGACCATCAGCAAGATCGCCGCGCCGACGGCCAGTGACGACCAGCCGAGTGCCCTGCGGGCGGGGCGGGCGTCGATCGCCTGGCGGAAGTCGATCGCCTTGGTCTCCTCGATCGTCTGCGCGATCGTGGCGTCACGCATCGCCTTTGACCCGCTCGCGTCGGACTCGGCCTGGCGGAGAAACTGGATTGTGCTGGCCAGTCGGTCGTTGAGGCCGGGCCAGCGGTCCTCGATCTTCATCGCGATGTCGAGGTCATTGAACCGGACAACCAGAGGTGCGACGACGTAGCGAGCCATCAGCCAGAGGCCGCTGGCGATCACGCCGATCAGGAGCACGAGACGGACCTCGGGCACTAGATGAATGAGCCAGTCAAGCAGGCCGGCCGCCGCGACGGCCGAGACGACCCCCAGGGAGAGCCAGGCCAGCCCGTGGGCCGCGAGGAGACGACGGACCTGCCCTCGCAGGGCGGCGATTCGAGTTTCGAGCGGATGACGCATCGGCAATCTCCCGCCTGGCATCGCCAGGACCGTCGTCGGACGGACACCAACCTAGACTATACCACTCAGCAACCGCCCCGTCCTAGGGCCGTTTTGTCCGCGACTTCTCATCCATAACTCTATTACTTATCACCTCTACTAGTTTTGCTTCGTTGATGTAGCGATAGCCGGATCACCGGTTGTTGCGGACAACGGCGGATCAAGAAAATAATTTTGTGACCTTTTGATTTCTATTGAATATACAACGCACTTTCTTATCTACGCATATAATGAATAGGATTAATTAAAATTCTTAGTCGGCGCTAATGCCTCGATACCAAACGTCTTAAGACGCGGGCCGGGGCGGTCATGCCATCTGCTTCCGCTTCCGCAAGACCCACTCCGTCACCAGCACCGCGAGGAAGAGCGTCAGGACCGGCCAGGTGTTCCAAAGTGGGATGGGCGGGTCGGTATCGAGGGGGACCTTCTGCGGCTTGGGCAGCGCGGCCATCAGCCCTGAAGTGTCTCCCGGCGTGTAGAACGCCCCGCCCGACACCGACGCGGCTCGGATCAGCTCGGCCTCGTTCATCTGGACCCGCTCCATCTCGCCGGCCGGCGGATCGACGCGGAAGGTCGTCGAGGGCAGCACGCCTTCGAGCACGGGCGGCGGCAAGAGCCGCACGGTGTAGTCGCCCTCGGTCGCCTGCGGCAGCACGGCTTCGAGCAGGTTCGGGACGTTGGGCGCGGCGCGGAGGGTGAGCTTCCTCGGACCCGATCCGTCCTTCTTTTCGACCTCGACGTTCACCTCGCGAGACATCGGCGCGAGTGCGGGATTCGGGAATCGTACACGGATCAGGACCGGGTCGTTCCGCTGGTATCGTCTGCGGTCGGTCTGCAACTCGGCCTGACGCTGGCCGAGCAGCTTTGACCGCGCGAGGAAGCGGATCGTCTGAATCCAGTAGCGGCCGAAGTATTTATCGCCGACGCGAAACCGCCATCGCCAGGTGTCGTCAACGGCATTGAACATCGCCTTGCCCGAGCCGACGAACTGATAAAGCATCAGCGGCAGAGGCCCGTCCGAGCCGGTCTGGGTCGGGTGCTCGGCCAGCACGATCGCGGCGGGCTTTTTTCTCGGAGCTTCGAGGTACCAGAACAGCTCGGGCAGATTGGCCCAGATCCGGGCGCTCGTGACCTCATCATCGCCGAACCGGAAGATCGGGCTCGACCGTCCCTCGACCGTCAGGCTGGGGCGGAACGACGTGATCCCCGTCCCCACCGCCGTCGGATTCCTCGCATCCGCGAGTTCGATCGGCAGGAGAATTTCGAGCGGGCTGCTCCGATAGCTGAGCGGGTTGAACTGCTCCCCCGCCAGGAACAAGACGCCCCCGCCCTTCTCGGTCACGAACTCGACGAGGTTCGTCATCTGAGATCGTGAAAGATTATTGGGATCGGCATCACCGAGAATAATCACATCGTAACCGAACAGGTCTTCCTTCGAAGCGGGGAACGTCGGTAGCGCGTAGAGGTCTTGGTTCGAGTATTCGGGATCGGAGGCGAGGAGCACGACCTTGAGATCGATCGTCTTCTCTCGTTGGAGGAAGTTTTTCAGGTAGCGAAATTCATAGCGCGGCTCGTTGTCGACGAAGAGGATTCTGAGCTTCTCCTCACGGACGTGGATCGTCCGCTCGATCCGATTGTTGTCGGGCGAAAGTTCGCGATCCTTCTTCTCGACCTCGACGACATAGGTAATCTGCCCCGTCCGTTTCGGCCGGTGGGGGATCTCGACCCGCTTCGGCTGGCCGTCGGGCGGGGCAGGAACATGGATCGTCTCGACGAGCCTGAGCGACTTGGAGTCGGCCGAACTCGCGTCGCGCTCTGAGAGGCGGATCGTCACATCTTGACCCGCGAATCCCTTTGCGGTGAGCTTGGGCTGGAACCGCACGAGGTCATCGACGAACACAACGTCGTCGACCAGCAGTTCGCTCAGTTCGAGGTCGCGCGCCGGCTCGGGATCGCCGAGGCCGATCGAGTAGAGCGGCACTCCTTTTCGGCCGGCGAACTTGGCGGCGTCGGCGAGGGTCTCGCCGTCGGTCGTCTGGCCGTCGGTGAGCAGGAGGATCGCGGTCGGAGGAACGCCTCGAAGTTCGGTGAGCACCTTCCGTACGCCCACGCCGAGCCGGCTCTGAGCGCCGGTCGGCTTGATCGCCTTGATCTTTTCGAGCGCGGCAGGGATATCGTCGGGCTTGTCGATCTCGGCGAGCGGGCGGGCGTCTGTCGAGACGAGATAGATCCGCACCCGGTGCTGCTTCTGCAACGCGCGGATCGCTGCGCCGTCGTCTTTGAGCAGCCAGCCCTGCGCCACGGCGATCCGACTCGGCTCGGCCTTGCCGACGGCCACCGCCGCGAGTTCGGCCGAGGCGGCTTTCGCCTTGGGGTCGGCGAACTGGTCAACGACCGAGTCGCTCGCCGAGTCGTCGATCATCACGACGAAATAGGGCAAGCCGGTGCGTTCGACCGACAGCACGGCCTCCGAGAGCATGAAGAGCGTGAGCAAGACAAGGGAGATTCGCATCCCCGCGAGCAACATCTTGTAGCCCATCGACGCCTTGCCTTCGCGTCGATACAGCCAGACGATCAGGGCCACGCAGCAGACGACGCAGAGAATCGTCCACCCTTGCGAGAGCGGCTGCTCGGGCCGGATGCGAGGCGTGATCGCCTCACCAGCCCGTGCCGGCTCTACACCCAACCGTTCGGCCAATCGGCGGAGCAACCAGTCCATCGTCAGCCCTCGTGTCGTCCCGATTCGGTTATGATCGTCATTGCGCCCGTCCGTCGATCCATCCCACCGCCCAGGTCAGTTGCCATGATGGCCGAACCTCCACGCCAGAATTGACTCGACGATCAGCAGGAGCAAGACACCGTAGAGCAACTGGCGGTGCAACTCGCCGTGGCGGCCGACCGAGACCGAGCTGCCGGTCAGGTCTTTCCAGTTGGTGAGCAGGGTAAATTTCCAGCCGGGGACAGCGTCGGAGAGGCCCGTCTTATCGAGCTTCAGGGGGTCGCTTTCGAGCGGGTCGGGGTTGGCGGTGAAGGTCGCCTCGCCGAGCCCTTGCGAGGCGAAGCGGACACGATACGCGCCCGAGAGGTCGGTGTCGTCGAAGTGAAAGAGGCTCACGTCGCCCGAGGGCTTGAGCTTGGCCTGCGCCTTGGCGTCGTCGGGCCGTGTAATGTCAGCCGAGGTGTTCGAAGCCGAGGCGGGGAGAACCTGGTCGAGCGGCTGGCCGACCTTAACGTTCCGCTCGGCGAGCCGGCCCCCAGCGGCCTGGAGCACCACCTGTTCCATGATCGGGGCATAGCTCGGGTGAAGCGGCCAGGTCGTCCAGCCCGAGTCGGCCGAGGTGGCGATCTGGATCACCCGGCCGCGATATCGCGGGGCCTCGATGACCGCAGGGTCGCCGCTGCTGAAAGCGAGGGCAACCTTCGCCTGAGAGCCGGCGGGGATCGTCAGCTTGTGATAGCGCCATGTCTTGGCGTTGACCAGCCCGGCGATCACCGGCGCGTCGGTGCCGGCGAACGGGGCGACAATCGGGTGTGCAAACCCGAGCGGATTGAAGTCGAACGCCGACTGCTTCTTCTCGGCGTCGCCGATTGTGGCCCCGATCATGGCCGGGAGTAGCCCCTTGCCGTCGGCATAGAGGAGGCGATTGTAGTTCTCGGGCACGACCTGATCGCCGCCGAAGAGGATCACGCCGCCCCCCTGCTTCAAGTAGGCGTCGAGCGCAGAGACCTCGGCCTCGCTAAACTGGCCGACGTTGCAGAGAGCGACCGCGTCATAGGGCGCGAGGTCGCGGCGAGCCAGACCGGATTCGGTGATGACCTCGACTCGCACCGACGACGGCGAGCCTTGCGAGGTCGACGTCGGGTTGAGCGCCTGAGCCAGGTAGTCAGTCTCCGAGTCGAACGCCTCGGTCTTGTAGTGACCGTCGACGAGTAGCACCTTCAAGGCGTCCTTGACCGGCACGGCCATCCATCGGCGGTTGTCGAGCGGCAAGGGGTCGTCGTCGATCTTGACTTCGAGAACGTGGTCCCCCGCGCTCGGGAAGCTCGGCCGGAAGACGACCGGAACGTCGACCCCGACCGGCAGGTCGACCGGGGGGAGTTCCGGCCCGAGCTGGCCGTCGATCAGTAGACGGACCCGCGCCCCGTTCACGGCCGCCGTACCGAAGTTCTTCACCGTGGCGGTGGCGATGAGGTCGGTCGAGCCAAGGGTGACGACGGGCTGGTTGAGCCTCAGGTCAGTCACCGCGCGGTTCTCGCCGCCCGCCTTGCCAAGGTCGATCACAATCGACTGCGCCTTCCTCGCTTCGAGCTTCGCCACAGCGCGCTTCAGCGGCTCTTCGACCCCCGACTTCCGCCAGCTCGCGGCTTGGAGATCGGTAATGAAGACAACTTCCTTGCGGGGGATGGTCGAGACTTCGAGCACCCGATCGACCGCGCCAAGGCTGGCGACGAGGTCGGTCCCGCCGTGCGGCAGGGTGATCTGGTTGATCTCCTTGAGCACCTCAGCCTGGTTGGCCGAGGGGGAAGCGTCGCCAATCACGACCCGGGGCGGGTCGGCCATGAGGACGACCGAGAGCACGTCGCCGCTCCGCGAGTCGCGGACGAGCCGCGCGGCGAGGTCTTTCGCCTCGTCGAACCGCTGGCGATCGCCGACGGTATAGGCCATGCTCAGACTACCGTCGAGCACGATCACGCGGTGCGTGCGCTCGCCCGTCAAGAGCTTCATCGCGCCGAGGCTCTCCAGGAATGGCTTGGCCATCGCCGAGACGACGAAGATCACGAGCAGGGTCCGGACGGCCAGGAGCAGCCACTGTTCGACCTTGACCCGCTTCTGGTTCTTGCGGATCGCCGCGAGCAGGAACCGCATCGCGGCCCAGGAGGTCTCGCGGTATTTGCGGCGGTTGAGCAGGTGGATCAAGATCGGCAAAGACGCCGCAGCGATGCCCATCTGCAGGAGGGGCAGATTCGAGAAGCCGAGGGCCCAGAGCAGCGGCGTGGAGAGCAACGTCAATCCTCCGGCGATCGAGACTCACCTGAACTGCGAGACTCAGAAAGAAGAGATATTAGAGGCCGATAGACAAGAGACCTTCTTGGTGTTTATCTGCGTCATCTGTGGTCAAGTCTCTTCGTATTCTCATCGGATCCGCGCCGAGCGCGAGGCGAGGTAGGTCGAGAGCGGGCCGTCGAGGTCTTGGTCTGTCCGGAGGGGGACGTAGTCGACATCGATCGCCTGGCAGCCGCGTTTCAGCTCGGTCAGGAACGCGCCCAGTTCGGCCTGGTAGGCGCGACGGATGGCGTGGGGCTGAGTGATGACTTCGGGCAGACCTTCGAGGCCCTTGAACAGCATGGTGTCCCGGAACGGGAAGTCGACCTCGGCGGGGTCGAGAACGTGAAAGACGATCACCTCGTGCCGGCGGTGCCGCAGATGCTTCAGGCCGGCGAGGATGCGCGCGGGCTCGTCGAACAAGTCGGACAGGACAACGACGACCCCGCGCTTCTTAAACCGTTCGGCCAGGTCGTGAAAGACGGCCCCCATGTCGCTCTTAGAGCGCGCGGGGGTGGCGTCCATCACATGCAAAAGCTCTTTCAAGTGCGACGGCTGCCCCGACGGCTTGAGATACTTCCTCACGCCGTCGTCAAACGTCGCGAGCCCGACCGAGTCTTGCTGCTGGAGCACCATGTAGCCGAGCGCGGCGGCAACGAACTGCGAGTATTGCAGCTTCGTCACGTTCTTATCCGAGGCGTACGACATCGACTCGCTGGTATCCAGGAGCAGATACGTGAGAAGGTTGGTCTCCTCCTCGTATTGCTTCAGATAATACTTATCGGTCTTCGACCAGACCTTCCAGTCGACGTGACGGATGTCGTCGCCAGGGACGTATTCACGGTGCTCGGCAAATTCGACGGAGAAGCCGTGGTACGGGCTCGCGTGCAAGCCCGCCACGTACCCCTCGACGACCAGCCGCGCCTGCAAGTCCAGCCCTTCGAGGCTAGCTAGCACTTGCGGATTTAAATATCTTTGGTAGTTTTCCACCCTGATCCGCCTCGTGTTGGTCGACCGGGACGACCTTGATGAGTCGTTTGACGATGTCGTCGGGCTTGAGACCCTCGGCCTCGGCGTTGAAGTTGGTGACAATCCGATGCCGCAAGACCGGACCGGCGACCGTGCGAATGTCATCGGTCGAGACGTAATACCGGCCGTGAAGCACGGCGCGGGCCTTGCCGGCGAGCACCAGATACTGGCTGGCACGCGGGCCGGCTCCCCAGCTCACGTAGTCGCGGATGAAGTCGGGAACCTCTTCCTTGCCGCGCCGGGTCATCCGGGCGAGCCGGACGGCGTAGCGGGTGACGTGGTCGGCGATCGGAACCTTGCGGACGATCTCCTGGAGGGCGAGAATATCGGCTCCCGAGAGGATCTTCGTGACGTGCGGCCTGACGTTCGAGGTCGTCAGCCGGACGATGTTAAACTCCTCTTCCTCCTCGGGATAGTCGACCAGAATGTTCATCATAAACCGGTCGAGTTGAGCCTCGGGCAGCGGATAGGTGCCCTCCTGCTCGATCGGGTTCTGGGTCGCGAGGACGAAGAACGGGTCGGGCAACCGGTGCCGTTCGCCGCCGACGGTGACCTGCCGCTCCTGCATCGCTTCGAGGAGCGCGGCCTGCGTCTTGGGTGGGGTCCGGTTGATCTCGTCGGCGAGCACGAGGTTCGAGAAGATCGGCCCCCGAAGGAACTTGAACTGGCGGACGCCGGTGGCCTTGTCTTCCTGGATCACCTCGGTGCCGGTGATGTCCGAGGGCATCAGGTCAGGGGTGAACTGGATGCGGTTGTAGGTGAGATTGAGGGCGTCGGCCAAGGTATGGATCATCAGGGTCTTGGCCAGGCCTGGCACGCCAATCAGGAGGCAGTGCCCCCGGGCGAAGATCGCGATCAGGAGCTCTTCGAGGACCGCCTGCTGGCCCACGATCACTTTGCCCATCTCCGACTTCAGTCCCTCGAACGCCTGCTTGAGCCGCTCGACAGCGGCGATGTCCTCATCTTGCATCGGTTCGGCGGAAATCTCGTCGGCCACGCGGTTCTCCTTCGGGGCTAGGGGCGACGACGGGTCTGGAGTCGGGATCTCTGCGGTTTCACTTTCGGTCTCCCAAGGCCCAGAGGCCGCCTTGGGTAGCCACGAACGCGCCGCGAGGGACCAGCTTGATGGTCAGTTCGGCGACAGGTGCGGGGAAGAGGAGCCGCTGGACAAGGACGCCCGTGTCTCGGCGGCGGAAGATGATCGGCAGGGCACCGCCGAGGTCGTCCTCGGTGAGACGCGCGGGGTTGGGGAATGCGGCGACGGTCCGGTCGGTCAGCGCGACCGACCATCCGACGGTCGGCCCGATCAACTTGCGCCTCCAGACAGTCGAGCCGTCCGAAAGGGCAAGCGCCGTGAGGTCAGAGCCTCCCGCGAAGAAGAAGCGATCGCCACCGAGGGCGAAGGCGTCGGGACGCTCGCTCAGGTTCTCGTCGCCGAGAGGGCGCGACCACCGCTTCGACCCGGTCGTCGGGTCGATGCGGATCAGTTCGACGCCGTTGTGAAGCACGAGCAGCCGCTCGGAGTCGCCGATCAGTCGCGGAGGGCCGTAGCGGGGGAGTTCGGTGCTCTCGCGGAAAACCCAGGCGTTGACGCCGCGCTGGAGGTCAAAGAGGGCGACCGTCCGGCGATCCGAGACGATTGCGACGTGATCGTCGTCGATTGCCAGCGGGTCGCGGGGCCATTCATCCTCTTCGCTCTGGGCGAACTCACCCCGGCGATGGCCGGTCACGGTGTCAAGGACGAGCACGGCGTTCGGCTTGCGGACCTGGAAAACGATCCGGTTCGGACCGATCGAGATCCGGGGATTGATCCGCCCCGATGCCGGTGCATAAGACCACTCGACCTGCCCCGAGTCACCGTCGAATGCCATAAGGGCCTTCACTTCCATCGCAGACTTCGGCGAGTCCAGCTCCTCCTGTCCAGTGTCGCCCTCGAGCGGGCCCGACGCCGGCTCGCAACGGAGGCAAAAGACTCGGCCGCCGACAATCCGGAACCTGCGGAACTCACCGATCCCGGTTTCGCGGGCGGCCTCAGCGGCGGGCCGGGTGAACGGGTTCGGGCCGTCCCGAGGCGTGACGACGTTGATGTCATACTGCCACTCGACCGCCCCCTTGGATAGGTTGAGCGCGACGAGCTTCGTCCGGGTCGCGGCGATCAACCGGTCCGCGAGGTAGCCAACCCAGACCGGCTCGGCACCCAGGTCGGTCGACCACGTCGAGCTCCCTGTCGCCGGGTCGACGGCCCGGAGGTTCGTGCCTTCGACCAGAAAAATCCGCCCCTGCTCGAGCGAGGGAGGGATGCCGTTGGCCGCGAGTGGCTTCAACGTCGTGGGCCATTGCCGGGTCCATCGGCGCGACAGTGGGAGAGGCGTCGCGGGCTCACCGGTCTCGCCAGTCATCCGGTCGAACGGCTCGCGGGCCATCCTCGCGGCGACGAGATCCGCGAGCTTGCCCTCCGACTCGATCGGGACGCCGCCGAACCGCAATGCCGCCATCAGATAGGTGTCTCGCGCCGGCTGCCAGAGTCCCTGGGCTTCATAGGCGCGGGCCAGACCCAAAAAGGCCCGGGCGCGAATGGCGTCGGTCGAGCCCGAGGCGAGCAGGCGTCGGTAGGCTCGCGTCGCCTCCTGCGGCTGCTTGAGCGTATCGTAGAGCCGGCCGAGCGCGAGATAGGCGTCGGGGACGGCCGCGGCGACAGGGTAGCTTCGGCCGACGTCGGCGAGCAGGCGGGCATCGCGACCCTTCACCCCGCGATCGAGCAGGCCTTGCGCCGCGCGATCGAACTCGGCGTAGGCCGCGCGGCCGTGGTCTCGGACGATCTGGGCAAGCCGGTCGGCGATCAGGAGATCAGCCCGGACCGAGCGGCGGCCGTCGTTCGATGCGACGACCAGCGGCCGGACCGACTCGTCGGCCAGCAGCATCTGCAAAGTCGTGGCCGCGAGCGAGGGCTTGCCGTCCTGGAGCTGCACGTCGGCGAGGTCGAGTCGGGCCGAGAGCCGGTCGCGATCGGCCCGCGCCACCTCAGCGGCTTGCGTGAACCGGTCGATTGCCTTGCCCCAATCTTTGGCCTTGCGTGCGACGTCTCCCTGCCTCATCAGGAGCTTATGCTGATGGTCTCGCGCCGACTCGACGAGCGGCAGGCCATCGATCGATTCCGAGGCCCTGGCGCGGCGGAGCACTTGCTCGAAGCTCGAAAGGGCGAGGTCGTCGAGCCCCGACGCTTCGGCCGCCTGTGCCATCCGGTAATAGTTCGAAGCCTTTTCGGGTGCCTTGGCGATCTCATCTCGGTATCGCTCGATCAGTCGGCTGAGCTGGCAGAAGACAACCAACGAGTCGCTCTGCGCGACGACGAGGAAGCCATCTCCGACCGCCAGATTGCCGCCGCCGGTCTGGAACTTCTCCTGAAGTCGGATCGGCGGGTCGGCGATCAGGCCCGTCTCCTGGTCCAGGACGTGGATCTCGGTCTTGGTGGGCCAGTAGATCCGCTCACCGGCGAGGATGCCCCGACCGAACCCCTGGGGAGACTGTCCCCCATCGGGCCAGGCCCGGACGAGCGCCCCGGTCTTGACGTCGAACAGGAGCACGCGGTCGCCTGTCGCCACCACCTTCCCCTTCGCCACGCCAAGCAAGTGAGCAAGCTTGATGTCCTCGGGCAGAGGCCGAGTTTTCCAGACCATCCGGCCGGTCGCGGCGTCGAACGCGAAGAGCGAAGAAGCGTCGTCGGGGGCAACGATCACAAGGCCATTGTGAGCGATCGCGGGGTTCAGATCGCGCTCCTGGGTCTGGCCGAATCCCCGACGCGCCTCCCATGGATACGTCGCCAGCCAGCGAATCGCCCCCGCCTCGACATCGAGCGACGCCACCGCGCCGAGGTTCGTTTGGTAGTAGATCGTCGGCCCGTCGAGCGTGAGCAGTCGGTGACTGATCTCGCCCACGCTGCTGCCCGTAAACGGGTCGGCGTTGGCGTTTGCTTCGCACATGAACCGGACCCACCGAGTGACGCCGGTCTCGGCATCGAGGCACGCGACGTAAGTCGCCGTCATCTCAACCCGGTCGGTCAGCGCGACGTAGACATTCCTCGCGTCGGCGACGGGAGATCCTTCAAACGTTGCGGTCTTGTTCCCGGCGTCGGGCTTGCGCTTGGGGAGGACGATCTCAGACGCCGATCGCTTCCAGAGCAGCTTCCCCTCAGCCGATCGGTCAAGCGCGACGACGAAGCTGGTCGACGAGGCGTTGCTTGGACCCATCCGGCCCATGCCCATCCCGTTGAAGGCCGCAGGGGGAGGAGGCCCCATCCTGGCGTAGATCCGGTCGCCGAACGCCGTCAGGGTATATCGGGCAAGCCCGTGGTGTGGACGGCTCGCCTCGGCGACAAATCCCCCTCCCTGGTGCTCGTGCTTCCAGGCAACAACCGGGGTCGAAGGGGCGGCCCCGCCTTCGACAGGTCGCTGATTGAGGTTATAGGCGGTCACGCTCTTCTCGTCGGCGACGATAACCTGCTCGCCGATCACGATCGGATGATAGGCAAGGAGCCGGTCTCCCGAGACGTTCGGCATCGTCATCGGCACCTGGGAGCGGCGGTTGAACCGGGGGGTCGACGGGCTGATCGGCGTGAGTTCGGCCCGCCACTGGAGCGAGCCGACCTCGATCGAGCCGGGAGCGACCTTCGACCGCGTCGGCGATCCAGCGAAAGTCGGCCAGCGGCCATCGGGCTGAGCAGGGACCGAGAGTCTGTCGACGCCGATCGCGTCGGCTACCGACTTCGCGAACGGACCGGTCCGGCCGGCGATCTCCCCCTTAGCCTCGGGATAGGACTTCGCATAGGCCGCGATGTCGGCGGCTGTCGGAGGATTCTCCGCCATCGCCGCCCGACAGAGCAACGCCTTCGCTGCCACCCGAGCGAGGTCAACCGACGGGTCGGGATGGGTCAGGCCACGACCCTCTGCCGGGCCATCGGGCACGAGCTGGCGATAAGCCGACAGCGCCTCAGCGAACTGTCCTTCCTGGAATGACAGGTCGCCGAGCAGTTCGAGCGCATCGTCGCCCCACGACGAACAGAAGGCCTGCTCGATCACGCGGCGAAGCAAGCTCCGGTCGCGATCGGTTTGGCCCTGCTTGAACCACCGCTCAGCCTGCGAGTCGACCCTGACGCGATAGAGCGCACGCGCCTCGGGCGGCAGGGCGCTGATCCGCCGCTGGCAGTCGAGCCGGGCATCGACGAAGAGCTTGGAATCGTCGGGACCGACCGATCCCGGGAGGACGGGTTTGGCGGCGTCGGCCGGGGCGGGAGACGTAACGACCTCGACGACTTTGTCGCCGAACTGTTGGATCACCCGCTGATAAATCTCGATCGCCTCGGCGTATTGACCGCCCCTGGCATGGTTATCGGCGTTCCGGAGCAGGGCCTCGGCGGCGAAGCTAGTGTCGGGATAGACCCGTGCTGCCACCCGGTTCGGCCCCTGGGCAACCACGCCCTGCGATGTCAGCCAGGCGAGGGCGGCGAGGGCGAGAACCGTTCTTGACGCGTAGCGGAGAGGAGGGATCGGTCGAACGCCCAGCATGATGTGAACCCTCCATGCACGACCGCGTCTCGGCGAAATCGGACAGCGACGGCGGGAGATGGAACGTCTCAGCGATTCCGGCCCGAGACCCATCTCCACATCATCCCGAATGATCCTAGGGAATAGGCGACAGTCGCGGTCCGGTCTGTCTAGATTTTAGGAGAACAGTAAGAGAAAAGCATTGCGCAAACCTGAAGAGAACTCAAGTCACGCCGAAAGGGCGAAATCCATTGGAGCCAAGGAGTCTCCAGAGGTGCAATGGCAAATCGAATGCCAAGGGCATAATTAGCCAATTTAAGACCCACCGGCCCTACCTCAAGCCTTTATGCCCGACTCGCACGCAGCGTCCGCCCGTCAATCGGGCAATCTTTCAGGTGCGATGTTGGAGCAAATAGCCGACGTAGAACACCAGTCCCCCGCCCGCCATGATGAGGAGCAGCCCCCCCTCCCCGGTCTTGCCAACGAGTTCCGTCGCCATTCCGAACGGGAGGATCAGCAGGCCGACGAATTGGACGATGCGGCCGAGGCTGCGACGGGTCATAGGGGGTCTCGCAAATCGCGGGATCACGGATCGGTCAAGAGAGCCTCCGTAGGGTCCGCCGTGCGGACCCTACGAGGACGGGGCGTGACTCACTCCTTCGGCGTCAGCTTGATCTCGCCGAGGTCGACAACCTCACCGGCCTTCACCTCGATCGAGATGCCGTTCCGAGCCCCCGGGGTGACGAATCCAGCCTTCTCCTGCCGGACGATCACCTTCTGGGTGCCGGCGGGGACGCCCTTGATCTCGAACGAGCCGTCGGCCTTGGTCACGGCGTAGAACGGGTGGTCAAACACCATGAAGACGCTGGTCATCCAGGGATGGATGTCGCACTGGAGGTTGACCGGGTTCTTCTCGGCCCCGGGGAACTCGACGGGCAGTTTGCCCATCGGCGAGAGCATCTGGTTCAGAGACCCGACGCTGAAGCTGGTGTATCGGATGTTGTGGCCGACCGAGTCGCTCGACTGGAAGACAAGCTTCTGGGCCTTGTGCAGGGCCACGGCGTGCGGGATGAACCGGCAGCCCTTCTGGTCGATCACGACCGAAGAGGCGGCATCGAGCAGCGCCTTCTCGGCGTCGGGGTTCGACCCCTTGGGGGTCGTCACATAGGCAAAAGCGTTGGCGACACCCTTTGTCGCAGGGTCGACGACGTAATCCTCGTTGGGGATGTCTTCCACGGCGCAGACGGCGGCATCCTTGGCAGCGGCGTCGCCCTTCTTCACCTTAAGGGCAGCGTTCGGCAGGGCAGCACCAGCCCAGACGACCCGGCCCTTGATAGTGCCGAAACCTTGAGCGACGGCGGCCTTGCCCGTGCCGAGCGATCCCGAAAGGATGGCAATCGCTACGGCGGAAGCGAAGAGAGAGGTGCGAGACGTCATGAGACGCAGACCCTTGCTAAACGGATGAGGCGAGCAGGTGTGAGTCCTCCGCGCGGTTCTCGCCGGGTCGCGCGGGGCGGTGGGCAGACGTTCGATGTTACCAGCGATGCGCGACCGGACGCAAACGCCAAAGGGCCAAGGCCGCTCTCCCGGAACGGCCCAGCCCTTTGTGGAGTCAAACAAGATCAATGGCCCCAGATCACTGCTCGGGCTTGATCTGGGCGGGCTTGATCTGGAAGTCTTGCGTGGTGTCACCGTTGGCAGCGATGGTCACTTCCTGGCCGGCCGACGGAGTGACGAACAGGGTCGCTTCCTGCCAGACAGCGACCTTCTGGGTGCCGGCCGGGGCGTTCTTGATCTCGAAGTTTCCCTTGTCGTCAGTGACGGCGAAGTAGGGGTTGTCGAGAACGAGCCAGTAGGCGGTCATCCAGGGGTGGATATCGCAGACCACCTGGCCGGGCTGACGCGCGGCGGCGGTCGGGGTCTTGAAGACCTCGCCGTTGGGGGAGACTGACTCGTTGAAGGTGTTGTTCTGGACCTTGCAGTTGATGTTATGGCTGACCGGGTCGCTCGACTTGATGTCGAGCTTGGTCCCGGTCATGATCGCGAGGACGTGTGGCTCGAAGACGCACTTCTTCTGGTCGAACACAACCGCCGCCGCGCCCTTGGTCGACTTCGCGTCGGGATTCACGGCCGTCGGCTTGGGGATGTAGACAATCACGTTCTTGACGCCCTTGCCGGCCGAGTCGACGACCAGTCGCTCGGACTTGATCTCGCCCGCGTTACATTCCTTGGCCTTGACCGGGTCGGTCGCCATCACAACACGGGCGGGGGCATCGCCGTCAAACACGACGCGACCCTTGAGCGTGCCCCAGCCCTCGGCCTTCACAGCCGTTGTGGGGGTGGTCGTAGTCGCGGCGGCGGGAGTCGTGGTCGGGGAGGTCGTCGCGGCGGTCGCCGGAGCGGCCGAGCCCGACGAGTGGGAGGCAGCGACGGTCGGGTCAGGAATCACGGTTGCGGTATCGGTCTCTTGACCCTTGCCGCCACATCCAGCGATCGTGAGCAAAACAGCCGCGCCGAGGACCAGCGAGCCGTGACGGGCAGACAGCGAGGGCATCATTCGTCTCCTGGTGTCGATCGAAAAAAGGGCGTCGGATGGGGCGAACCCATCCGACGCAGCATGTAGTCGTTTAGTCTATCCGCCCGGGCCGTCCCGCCCAGGCCGTGCTATCACTGACCGCCGCCGGCCGCTTTCGGTGCTGCGGGCTTGGGATCGGCAGGCTTGCCCCCCGACACCGACCCGGCGAACTGAATCTCAACGGCCGTCACATAGTTGAGCAAAGTATCTCGCATTGCCTTGACCTGCACCCAGGTCTGCCCCTCCATCGACTTCGGCACACCCGGCGCGGGCGGGCCTTGTGGCGGGATGTTCTGGGGCATCGCCGTGTAGGGGATCAGGCGACTCGGCCGTGCGAGCCACTCCGCAAGGTATTCGGGTCGGAACCGGGCCGAGACCTGGCGGAGGTCAGGTCCATTAACAACCTGGGCACCACCGGTCGGCTTGTACTGACCGATCGCGTGGCACTGGATGCAGGCCCCCTTGGTCATGAGTTGCCAGCCACCAGTGAGGTAGTCAGGGTGCTTCGCTTCGAGACCGGCAAGATAGCCCTGCTCACGCTCGGGGATCTGCTGGTAGGGGAAGTCCTTGCCGTCGACCGCCGCGAAGTAGTTCGCGATTCCTTCGGTCTCGAGCGCGGGGGTCTTGACGTTGTCCTTGCCGTAGTGGAACTGGGGCATCCGTAGGTTGGCTGCCGGCCGGATCATGTACGGGTCTTTGAGGAATGCGGTCAGCCACGGGGTCTGAACCTTGGCCCCTTCGCGAAGCAAGGGCGGCGGCATTCGGTTCCAGAAGGTCGGAAAGTCGGTGCCGGTCTTCTCGGCCTGGGTCGTGGCGTAGAGCCAGGCGAAGTTGCCACCATCAGCCGGGGTGAACGCGACCTTCGTCTTGTCGAGCGTCAACGTGTCGCCGATGTTGAAGGTGAAGCCGCGAATCGTCACCGGCCGCCAGACCTGGATGCTAAGGTCGTTCTCGATCGCCTGTGCCGGCATCGCCTCGATCGTGATGGGCTTGCCGTCGTGCGCCGTGAGGGCCTTCACCACGTCATCGGGAGTGACCTTGGCGTCGCGGGTGAGCTTGGGATAGAGCTCCTTGGAGTAGTCGTTCGCCCGGTTGTTGTAGGCCACCTTGACATTCGTCTCGAAGTCACTGAGAGCATCTTCGAGCTTCGTCCCCGCCGCGATCGTGTACTTGGGCATCGCGACAACATGGCAGCCGGTGCAGTTGTACCGGTTGAGCAGCTTCGTTCCCTCGGCCACCGCCTTCTGCGCCGGGCTATACGAATACTTCGGCAGATACTTCGAGCTGATCTTCTCGCCGGTTAGTCCGAGGACGAACGTCATCACCTCTTCGACGGCCTTGGGGTCGTCAGCCCAGACGAACTGGGGCATCCGGAGCCGGTCGTCCCAGGCCTTGATGTCTTCGCTCGTCTTCTTGTAGTCATAGCTGCGCGGGCGGTGAAGCTTCTCGTAGAGGAAACCGGTCCTGGTGTGGTGACCGAGCTTCTCTTGATAATAATCGTCGGTCCCGTCGCGAGAGCCGTCTTCCTCGACCTTCTGGTCCTGGAGATACTCGGTGATGTGCCCGAAGTCGAGTTTCGCGGGACTCTTGATCCCCCAGCCGTTGAGCGCGGTGCCGATTGGCTTATAGGTCTCGAAGCCGGAGATATTGTGGCAGCCGAAGCAGCCGAGCCGGCCGATCGTCTTCTCACCGAGGTACATGAGCTTGTCTTCGGTCTTGAGAGACTCGACGAAGCCCTCGACCTCGCTCAGCGACACGCTCTTGCTCTGCTGGGTGGCAGGATCTTTCCAGCCGCCCTTGGTAACGAACAGCCTGACCAGCTCATTGAGGCCGCCGGAGACCTCCTTTGAATCCTGGTCAAAGACTGCCACTGGCTTGGGCCATTCGCCCTTCACCGACAAGATCCACGAGGCGATGTTGGCCGAGTCACCCCACGAGAGCTGGAGGTTCGGCATCAACGACTTCGCATGATATCGCTCAGGATTTTTGATCCAGTTCGCGAGCCACTTGTAGCCCTGCGTGTTCGACTGAAACTTGAGGGACATCTCCGAGAGATTGGGCCCGTGGTTCGCCTTGGCATACTCCCTGACGCTCGCGGGGAACGTCTCAGGAGCGAATTCTTTATGTGCGTGGCAGGCCATGCAACCCTTCTGGAAGAAGAGTTCCTTGCCCTTGGCCACGTCGGTCGAAGCCTGCGCGGGGGGAGCGTCGGCGGAAGTACCACCCTTGGCCTGCGGCTCGACGAACTCGGGCGGCGGGACACTCTTGGCGAAGAGGTAGTGCGCCATCGCGTAGACTTCGGCGTCCGCCTTGGGCTGATCCTTCGGGCCGCTATTATTGGTGACGTTGTAGAACCGGGGCATCCGGGTGTCGGGCCGGAAGGCGTGCGGATTCTTGATCCACTTAACCGCCCAGTCCTTCGAGACCTTCGAGGCGAGGTGCCGCAGGTTCGGGCCAACGGGCCGCTCGTCGGTCAGATCGGGGCCGAACGACCCTTCGCCGCCGATCGTGTGGCAACCCGTGCAGCCGTACTTGACGATCCGTTCGTAGCCCGCCTGAAGCTTCGTGGCCTGCGGGACGTCTGTGACCTGGTGATGGCACTTAATGCAGCTCGACTCGAGGAACCGCTGCGGGAGCATTGGCTCGTCCCAGTGGTGGACCTCAGACCAGTGGTCTTTATCCTTCCACTCATCGGCTTGGTGGAGATCATTCGGAGTGTGCGAGGCGTACGAGAAGTCGGTGCCCGAGCCGTTGCCGCCGTGGCAGATCGTGCAGCCGAAGCTGTTAATCTTGTGGGGACCGTTCCCGTCGAGATAGAGGCCCGCGACGACCCGCTTGCCGGTGGGGTCGGTCGTCATCGCACCTTCAGTCAGGTGCGGGTGGGTCTTGAAGACGGCGGGCATCTCTTTGCCCTCGGCGTCTTTGTCGTAATTCGGCCGGTCGATCCCCTTGTGACAGGTCTGGCAGCGGTCGTAGCGGGGGACGTCCTTGAAGTTGTAATTGATCGTGAGGTCGGGCAGGCTGATCTGCTGGATCTTCGTCGGAGGCGCAGCGGCGTCGATGAGCGGGAGACCGCGGAGGAACGCCGGGAGGCCGAAGTACTGCTGTTCCTTCTGCTCACGAAGCCGGGTCACGCGATCGCGGTCGAGGGTGAACTTGTTCTGCTCTTTCTTGATCGACTCGACATTGCCCCGGAGCTGGGCGATCTTGGCCTCACCCGCGTCCTTCTGCTTCTTGGACGTCTCCAACTCACGGCGGAGTTCGAGCAATCGCTTCTCGGACGGGACGATCACATCGTTGAGATAATTCCGCGCTTCGCGATTCTGATTCAGGTCGATTTTGAGGTCGTACTCACTGCGCTGGGAGTCGAGTTCGGCCTTGAGGAAGCGGGTGGCAGTGTCGAGCTGTTCGAACTTGCCGCCGATCTTCTTCAGATCATTCTCTTGCGCACGGATCTGCTTGGAATTTTCCTCGGCCGTCTGGTCGGCGGCCTCAATTCGCTTGGCAAGCTCGTCGAGCTGCGTCTTGTTCAACTCATCCTGGCGCTTCTGTTCCTCGACGCGAAGCTT